>NZ_JBEBMH010000004.1:0-373959 GCF_040081985.1 Mesorhizobium yinganensis
CGCCGATGCCGGATATCGCGGCCACAACGCACCCGACACCCACAAGTTCAGGGTCTTCACCGCCGGCCAGAAACGGCGTGTCACATCGACCATCAAGCGCCTGATGCGGCGGCGATCCGCGGTCGAGCCGGTGATCGGCCACATCAAGAACGAGCACCGCATGGACCGCAACCATCTCGCCGGCCAGCACGACGACGCCATCAACGCCATCCTCGCCGCCGCAGGCTACAACTTCTCGCTCCTGCTCAGGTGGTTCGGGAACCTTTTGTGCCTGCTCATCGCAGCCATCAACTGCCAGACAAAAACTCGCCCAGCCTGATCCGCTTCATTCTTCACGGTCGACGGAGTAAGCGCCCGGTCATGACCCGGGGCTGTTACCGGCCATAGTTTTGACCGCTGCCGCGATTGGCTTTGTGCTCGCGGATGAAGTCGGTCAGGCTTTCGGGGCCGAAGTCTGTGAAGGGGGGATCTGCTGATCGCCGGGTCCGTAGACCCAGAGGCAACCGTCCTCGGGTTCCATGTCGACATAGACCTCCCACAGTAGGTCGGCATCCTCGCCGAGCATTTCGGCGGCGAGTGGGAGGGTGTAGACCCGGGTGATCGCAGCCATGGTGTTAGGCCGCCAGTCTGGTGTCGGATCGGGTGCGCCAGTTCCAGGGGAGAAGTTCGTCGATGCGATTGGCCGGATGGTCGCTGACGCGGCCGATCAGGTCGGCGAGATAGGCCTCCGGATTGATGCCGTTCAGCTTACAGGTCTGGATCAGGGTGTAGACGACCGCGGCGCGCTCGCCGCCGGAATCCGAGCCGAGGCAGGTCCAGTTGCGTCGTCCTAGCGTCAGGGGGCGGATCGCCCGTTCGGCGGCATTGTTGGTCATATCGAGACGGCCATCTTCGGTGAAGCGGCAGAGCGCCTCCCAGCGGTTGAGGCTGTAGCGGATGGCCTTGGCGAGGTCGCCTTTGCGGCTGATCCTGCCCAGAGGTCGGCCAGCAGTGGCACGCATTGAGCCTGACGCACAGCCAGTCGAACCGCGGCGCTGCGGCCGTTGATCTCGCGCTCGACGGCGAAGATCGCGCCGATCTTGTCCAGTGCCTGACGCGCGATCGGCGATTTGGTCTTGGCGTGCTCGTCGAACAGTTCGCGCCTGGCATGGGCCCAACACGCGACCGGCTCCAGGCGCGGGCGACCGGTGATCGGATCCGGTTCGTAGAGCTTGTCGAAGCCGGCATAGGCGTCGGCACGCAGGAAGCCGGATGCCGGCGCCAGCAGGACTTGGGCGTGCTCGCCCTTGCGGTCAGGCGAGTAGCGATAGAAAGCCGCCGGCGGATTGGGCGAGCCCCAGGTGCCTTCGTCGCGCACAACGACCCATAGCCGGCCGCTCTTGGTGCGCCCGCGTCCGGGATCCTGAACCGGGATCGGCGTGTCGTCGGCATGGATGGCCGGGCCGGCGCGAACGTAGTCGCCGATGCGCTCGGCCACCGGCGCCACCAGCCAGGCGGCCCGTCCGATCCAGTCGGCCAGGGTCGATCGATCCAGGTCGACGCCCTCGCGGGCGTAAATGCCGGACTGTCAGTTCAAGGGCAGGTGGTCGCAATATTTGGAGACCAGCACATGGGCGATTAGCCCGTGGCCGGGTCTGCCGCGCTCGATCGGCAGGCTCGGCATCGACGGCTGGGTGATGGCCTCGCGGTCCCGGCAGCTCAGCTTCGGCCGCACATGCACGACGACCTTGAAGTGTGACGGCACATATTCCAGCACCTCGCGTTCATCGTCGCCGATCCTGCGCAGCCGCTCGGAACCGCAGGCCGGGCAGGCACAGACCCCGGCGTGTGTGATGACCTCACGCGGCAGGTGATCGGGCAGCGGCCGGCGATTGCCCACGCGCTGCGGCCTGGTCGGCGCCGGCATTGCGCCCGGCATCGCCGCAGTCGCATCCTGACGGGCTTCGCTAGCGGCCTCGGCCTCCTCCAGATCGCCGATGATTAGCTCGAGCAGATCGATCTGGCGATCGAGCTTCTCGGACGACTGGCCGAAGCGCGCGCGCCGCAGCGTCGCCAACTGGGCTTTCAGCTTCTCGATATACAGCGTCTTGGCGTAGAGCTCGGCCTGCAAAGCCGCTGCGAACGCGCGCAGCGCGTCCGGATCCGACGGCAATTCCGCTGTGGCGAGAGACATGCCGGCTTATAGCAAAGTCATGACTCGCGAGCGAGAATAAATCCTTGGAATCAGGAACTTATTTAGATGGCTTCGGGGCGCGTGACCGGTTCCGGTGCGACCGTCCGCCGCCAATCAATTCCTTCAACGAGCAAGGCCAACTGGGCCGGTGTCAGCTGAAGCCGACCCGCCACGATCGGCGGCCAGACGAACTTTCCTTGCTCCAAGCGCTTGGCGAACAGGCACAGCCCGCTTCCGTCCCAAGCCAGGATCTTCAACATGTCGCCGCGCTTGCCCCGGAACACAAACAGCGCCCCGGAGAAGGGATCGGTGGCCAGCACGTTCTGGACCTGGGCGGCCAAGCCATCCATCCCTTTGCGCATGTCGCATGGCTGCGTTGCCAGATAGACCCTCACCCCAGACCCGGGCGCGATCATGCCGCCGCCTTCAGAGCCGACAGCACCCGCCGCAGCGCTGCCTCGCTGACCGCGGCATCCACCCGCACGCGCACGCCGCCGACTAGGACGATTTCGATCACACCGCGCTGTTCCGCCCCACCCGCCGCGGTTGGTGCAGCAGCCGGCACGCTGCTGATGACCTCGACCGGGATCAACTCCAGCGGCGAAGCCACCGACGCCGGCGGGCGCATCTGCCGGCGCCACGTGAACAACAGGTTCGCATTGATGTCGTGCCGCCGCGCCACCAGCGACACCGACGCCCCGGGCTCACAGCTCTCAGCCACCAGCCGCTGCTTCTCTTCGAGCGTATATGACTTGCGCCGGCGAGCCCGCGTTGTCTCGCCACGAGTATCCTGGCCAGCCACTCCATCCGTCGCGATCGTGTCCATTAAGCTCCGCTCGCGGACACTATCTTCAGCGTCCAGAGACCGACCCCTATCCGATCCGAACCCCACCCCGGAAGGCGGCCATCACCGGGCGCGTACTTTGGAGTGGCGCGGAGGGCTTTCTGGTTTTGCGGCGTAACCCAGTGTTTGGTATGCGTCGGATGACGGCCCTTGCTCAGATGGCGGCCTTCCAATTCCAGGGCAGCAGCTTGTCGATGCGGCGGGCCGGATGGTCGCCGATGCGCTCGATGACATCGGCGAGGTAGGCCTCGACGTTTACGCCGGTGAGCTTGGCGGTCTCGATGATGGTGTACATGAGCGCCGCGCGCTCGCCGCCGGTGTCGGAGCCTGCGAAGAGCCAGTTCTTGCGCCCGACGGCGTGTGGGTGGATGGCGCGTTCGGCGGCGTTGTTGGTCATCTCGAGCCGGCCGTCGTTGGTATAGCGTAAGACCGTATGTCCGCCTCTGTAGGTGAGGTGGCTCGCCCTAGACTGCGCGTCCGAGGGTTGCTCGGACGGGCCGAGCCGATCCTCATCACAGGAGGACGAGCCGTGGCAGATTATAGTGAGGCATTTGTCGGAATCGATGTCGCGAAGCTGAGGAACGCAATCGCGATTGCCGGTTCCGGCCGGAAGGGAGAAGTTCGCTTCTTCGGCGAGGTCGACGCATCGAATACGAGCATGCGCCGAGTTATCCAGCGGATCGCCGGCAAGTTCTATCGTATCCATTTCTGCTACGAGGCCGGCCCGACCGGCTATGGTCTGTATCGGCTGATCCGATCACTCGGCCATGAATGCATGGTGGTTGGCACGCCTGCTGCGCGCCGGCGAACTGACGGCGGTATGGGTTCCCGATGAAGGTCACGAAGCCATGCGGGATCTCGTCCGCTGTCGGGCGGCCGCGGTCGAGACACTTCGCGCCCACTGGCAGCATGTGAGCGCCTTCATGCTCAATCACGGACGTATCTATCCTCGCAAAAAGGGCTGGACGATGCGCTATCTGCCCTGGTTGCAAGAGCAACCGTTCGATCACCCCGCGCACCAGATCGCGCTCCAGGAAATGGTCGAAGCGGTCCGCATCTCGAAAGAGCGGGTCGAGCGGCTGGCGCATGTGATCGAGGAGTTCGTTCCTGCCTGGTCGCTGGCGCCGGTCGTGCGCGCGCTGCAGACATTGTGCGGCGTAGAACTGATCGTTGCCGTAACATTCGCCACCGAAATCGGCAGTCAAACGGGGCGGCATCACCAAGGCGGGGAACGGCCGGGTTCGCCACATGCTGGTCGAGAGCGCTGGACCTACAGGCATCCGCCGAGGGTCGGTGCGAAAGAGCTCTACCGTCTGGAACAAGCATCGCCAAAGGTGCGAGAGATTGCCTGGAAGGCGCAGACCCGGCTGACGGCCCGCTATCGAATGTTGAGCGGACGAGGCAAGAAGACAAATGTGGTCCGCACAGCGATCGCCCGTGAGCTGGCCGGCTTCATGTGGGCCGTTGCAAGGGAGGCGCAACCAGCCTGATCGGCCGCCGCCGCGGCGATATACATCTTTCGCACATGGGCGGAGGCGGGACCATGGCAGGGGAACGCCCGTCAGACGCTTTGTGGCCGGCAACCTCGCCGACGCCCGCAGTAAGATAGGAACAGCCCCGGACGCACAATCGGGAATGCGGTAGCCAACCCGCGCATCAGAGCTTGATCACCGACGTCCTTCAGTTCCGCTTCCACCCAGGTGCGATTATCCGAATGAGCAGCCGTTCCCCCGGATCGGACAGTCTCGCGCTCCAAACCTTGACAGCGGACATCAGAGCGCTGTTCTCAGGCCACGGCCCTGAGCTCGGGCGCCTGAATGTAGGCCCAGGGCAGGAGATCGTCGATCTGGCTGTTGGGGTGGCCGCTGACGATCCTGGTGAGAACGTCGGCGAGGTAGCCAAGTGGCTCGACGCCGTTGAGTTTGCAGGTTTCGATCAGCGAGGCGACGACCGCCCAATGCTCGGCGCCGCCATCCGAACCGGCGAAGAGTGCGTTCTTGCGATTGAGCGTGACCGGGTGGATCGAGCGTCGACGGTATTGGAGTCGATCTTGATGCGGCCGTCGTCGAGGAAGCGCGTGAGACCTTCCCAGCGCGAGAGCGTGTAGCGGATGGCTTCGGCGAGCTTTGTCTTTTGGCTGATCAGCCCGAGTTTCTCGTGCAGCCAGGGTTCGAGGTCGGCGATGATCGGCCGGCTCTTTTTCCCGACGCGCGTGGCACGCCGCTGATCGGCCGTCCGTCCTCAGATGTCGTCCTCTATTCTGTAGAGTTCCGCAATCCGCCGGAGCATCTCGCTCGCGATCTGCGCGGGACCGGCCGTAGCGAGTTCGTAGAAGCGCCGGCGCACGTGCGCCCAGCAGAACGCGAGCATGACGCCGCTCTTGTCGGCGAGCACGCGATAGCCGCCATAACCGTCGACCTGGAGGATACCGGTGAAGCCCACAAGATGGGCAATCGGTCGCTCAGCCTTCCGGTCCGGCGCATAGACATAGGCAACGCCCGGCGGGTCGGCTCCCTGCCATGGCCGGTCATCGCGGGCGTAGGCCCATAGCTGCCCGGTCTTGATCTTGCCGCGGCCGGGGTCGAGCACCGGGGCGGTGGTCTCGTCGGCAAAGAGCTTGGGCGAGGCCTTCAGTTTCTCCAGCAGCCGGGCGTGCACCGGACGCAGATGCCAGGCGGCACGGCCGACCCAGTCTGCGAGCGTGGAGCGATCGAGATTGATGCCCTGCCGGGCGTAGATCTGCGCCTGGCGATAGAGCGGCAGGTAATCGGCATATTTGGAGACCAGCCCTTGGGCAACCGTCGCATCGGTCGGCAGGCCGCCTGCGATGCCGGCCGGGAGCCGGCGCGACAACACCCTCGCAGGCGCGACAGGCGTATTTAGGCCGGCGCACAACGATCACCCGCAGTTGCGCGGGAACGATGTCGAGCCGCTCGCTCACATCCTCGCCGATCCGGTGCAGTCCATTGCAACAGCACTGACAGACGTGATCGTCGATGTCGATGATCGTTTCGATGCGAGGCAGATGCGCCGGCAACGAGCCACGGTTGGCTCGACGCTTTCCTGCGCGCTCAAATGCCACTGCGAAGCGAGTTGGCTGTCGATCCGCTTACCGGCCATCAAGGGAGACGACAAAAGACGCCATTCCAGCAGTCGGTTCCTCTCGGAACCGCAGGCAAGCAGCATAGGTCCTGACCCCAAGGTCTTCCTGATCCGCCGGTTCGGACTGCCGGCGGTAACCGGCAGTCTCTCTCTTTCCGGATGTTGGATCCGCAAATCGTCCTCCGGCAGCCGCGGCGTGCGATCGAGCGAGCCACTACTGGACTCAGAACTTGTAGCTCGCGCCAAAACCGACCTTGTTCCGGCTGACATCGTGCTCGCCCAGAATCGGGCCGAAATCGGCACTGCCAAAATCGGTGTAGCGGTACTCGGCACGTACAGTGATGTTATCGGTGAAGGCGTGCTCCACGCCTGCGCCGGCGGTCCAGCCGATCAAGAGGTCGTCTTCCTTAACTCTGCCAAGCTCAAGCTCGGCCTGTGCTGCGGCTATGCCGGCGGTTCCGTAGAAGAGAGTGCGATCCAAGGCGTAACCGAGCCGGCCCCTCAGGGAACCGTCCAGCTCCAAGCCAACCTGACCATTGTCGGCATCGTCACCCCAATTGTAGTTAATGTCATTCTCGATGCCGAAGACAAAATTTCCATGCTGGAAGTTGTAGCCACCGTGCAAACCTGCGGATCCTCCATCCCGGTCTTCCTCCCGGCCGCCCGGCGCAGTCAGCGTTGTCCAGGCATAGCCTCCCTGCACGCCGATATAGACGCCGGTCCAATCGTAGGCACTGTAGATTGCCTGAGGTTCATAGGTTGGCTCGACCACGATAGCGTCGGCGGCGAAAGCAGGCGAGGCCGCGAACGCGGCCGTGGCGATGAAGGCGATCAGTTTCTGACGCATCTGGATGTCCCAACATTGACAAAAAGGGCAGCAGACCGGTGCGCTTTGTGCATCGGGCCAGCTGCGACGGATGCACAATCGCTCCTTTCCAGGTTGCGCAGTTTTTTGTTGCGTTAAGAAATGTTTCTGGCGTTGCGGAGGGTTCGGGCTAAGCGCGGTTCAAGGTGCCCGAATCCGTCGATCTGGGCAGATCATCGCGATCGATACGACCGAGGAATCGCTGGATCTTGCCACACGTTTGGGTGCTACCTACTCTATCAATGCCCAAAAGCAGGATCCCATGGGGGCGTTGGAACGGATTGCACCTGAAGGAGTTGATCACGCCTTCGAAGCAGTCGGCATCCCAAAAACCATCAAATTGTCTGCAGACATTCATGCCCGTGATGGGATTGCGATTACGATCGGGATGCCTAAGGACAATATTAATATTGAAAGTCCGACTGCAACTATCGTCCGCCGCGAACAACTCCTCAAAGGCATGCACTGCAGATCTGAGAACTCAATCGATAGCTTCGTGATAATGATCGAGTATAATACAGAAGTCAGTCTTGACCTTGACTCCATAGTCCACTTTATAAAACTGAGCGATATCAACGATTTATTTGTTGAGCTAGAGAATGGAACAATTAGCAGAAATATGATTTCTTTTTTGTGGTGAGTTGATTACCTGAGATTTGAGGGGTGCCGCACCGCCCGATGCCATGATGTTGAAGAGTGTCTACGAACCTTGCGGTAAGCGGCGGCCGTAAACACGCTATCATCACTGGGGCACCCTCTGCGCTTCAGGTGGACCAATCCGCCTTAGAGTCGTAGCCCGAGCCGCCGCCTTCAGGCAGTGGAGCATTCACCCACCGGCTTATGCTGGTGGGTGACGATCAGCACCGACAACGCGGGCTGGATCGAGCCTGGCAGCTTTGAGTTGGCTCGTCGGATAGACATTCCTCCAGTCACTCCGCTTGACTTTTTTGAGTTTTCACAGTCTCGAACGCCGGTTTTACCTCTCGGGACCTCGTCTCAAATAGCCGTAAAAGGGACAGGTGGCAGTCGTCCCGGAGCATACGGTGCGTGCGCTGCCAATCGTCGTCCTGCAGCCATTGGAAGAAACCGCCTTCGACGAGGGAGCGAGCTCGCCGCGCCGCCAGATCGACATCGTCGACCTCGAACACGCCGACATCGACGCCTTGGCAAATGACCGCAGCGTAAGACCCGTCGATATGCTCGCGCAGCAAATCCGCAAGGTGCTGGTAGGACTCCTGCCTGACCGAATACTGGACGAGGTCCATGTAGATGAGATGGAAGTCACGGTTCTTCTGCGGGTTTACGAAGACGGCATCCATCAGCGCCGAAAGGGCTGCCAGCGGGTCGGTGATACCGTCGACATGGCGTTTGATGCGGCGGACCGTTCCGGCAAGCGCCCAATGCATGGTGGCGATAAGAAGCTCGTCTCTTGTGCCGAAATGGTAGGCCAGCAGGGCCGGGCTGACATCCAGCTCCTTGGCGATACGACGCAAGGACAATTGCTGTGTCCCGATCCTTGCCATCGCGGCGTAAGTGCCTCGGATGATCTTGATCTCATGCTCCGAGAACCATTTCGTTTCGAGCGTGAGCGCGTTCTGCATGCAATCATTCCTGTTTGACCTTCCGGCTAGACAGTACTGTCCGCCTGTTCAGCCGTCCATCGCCCTGACACGATACTCCCAGCATCCCTATGCGCCCCAGCGAGAATGGCCCAGGCTCAAGTCAATGCGACTTGTGATGGCCCTCGCGATCGGACCCGGGTTCGTCCGAGCGATCGCCCGACTTCTCCGTCAAGGCCTGCCCGGCTTGAGCCTCGCCGGCCCGAAGGCCCAGCACTTCCACGATCATGTCTTCGCGTGTGCCCGACAACTGCATCGAAAAGGCCCAGTTACCGAACATATCCAGGTTGATCGGGAAGGCATAGACGCCCGGCTCACCGGTCGGCTGGGCCGTGACCGGGGGGATGTTGTGGGCCATGGGCATCGACGGCATGTCGGCCTTGACCTCGACAGTCAGTCCTTCAACCGCCTCGTTCGAAGCGGTGTCGGCAATACGCACCGTGCACTCATAGTGGAGATAGTCCTGTGTCGCAGTGCAGGCAAGGGCAGCCTCAAGCCTGGAGTGCGATGCGGCGGGCACGACGGCCAGCGCCAGCATGGAGATCGCGAAAGCCGTCTTACATTTCATGATATTCTCCTCCATTAACTGTTTCGGGCAGTCCCGAGGAGGGCCTCGGCAAGCCTGGGATTGTCAGGCAAGGCTCTTGCCGGCCCGGATAGCGCGATTTCGCCGTTGTCGATCAGGTAAGCCGTATCGGCGATGGCGAGCGTGCGATTGATATTTTGATCGACCAGCAGGATCGCCGAGCCGTCCACTCGAAGGTCCGCGATCAGAGAAAACATCGACGCTGTGGCAATCGGAGAAAGCCCGAGCGTGGGTTCGTCCAGGATTAGCAGCTTCGGTTTGGTCATGAGTCCGCGCGCCACAGCGAGAAGCTGCTGCTGCCCTCCGGACAGGACGGATGCGGGTTCATCGAGCCGCAAAGCGAGTTCCGGAAATCGTTCCAGAACGGCCTCGCGCCTTCTCCTCGCGAGCGCCGAGCTCATATGCGCGGTCGCGGCTACAGCCAGGTTTTCACCAACTGTCAATCGCGTGAAGATCAGACGATTCTCAGGCACATGAGCCATGCCTCGCGCCAGCACCTCATGCGACGGCATCTTGTCGATGCGTTCGCCGTGAAAGTTTATGCGCCCCTCGATAGGCCGCTTCATCCCGGAGATCGCTTCGAGCAAAGAGGATTTTCCCGCACCGTTGGCGCCGATCAGGGCGACGATCGTGCCCGCCCCGACATCGAGCGACGCGCCGCGGACGGCAGCTATCGCGCCTTGGCGTACCGTAACATCGCGCACCTCAAGCATCGGCGGTCTCCCGATCGCCGAAGTAGACTTCGCGCAAAAAATCGTCGTCACGGATCTCTGCCGGCAATCCTTCAGCTACCTTGCGACCCATATGCAGGACGGCGGCGCGCGGGCAGAGTGTTGCGATCAGGTCGATCTTGTGCTCGACCACGATGACGGCGCGTCCCGGCAAAGCGATACGCGCAAGCAGTTCTGCCATTGCATTCGTCTCAGCAGCGGTCAGCGCGCTCGCGGGCTCGTCCAGCAACAGCAGCTTGGGTTGCAAGGCCAACGCGCGTGCGAGGTCCAGCCGCCGCCGGTCCGCGAAGCCCAGCGTCGAGGCCATGGCGTGCCTCCGGTCGGCGAGCCCGACTTTCTCGAGCAGCGCTTCGACCGCAACGCGCGGGCAGCCCTGCGCCGGCCGGACGTTTTCGAGGACCGTGAGCCTGTCGAAGAGCCGCGTTGCCTGCACGGTGCGAGCCACCCCACGCGCCACGATCTCGTGCAGCGGCAGGAAGGTCGCATCCTCGCCGTCGATCAGGACGCGCCCTTCGCTAAGCGGATAGATCCCTGTCACGACGTTGATCAGGCTCGTTTTTCCGGAGCCGTTCGGCCCTAGGAGGCCGAGCACCTCTCCGTGACCGACATGCAGGTCGATGGCGTCGAGCACGGTGACGCCGCCGAAGCGCAACGTGGCGCGGTCGAGAGAGAGCATCACTGCGCCCTCCGGAAAAGTCCGGCCAGCCGGTTGACCGCAATCTCGTCGAGCAGTCCGCGCGGTCGCAGGATCAGGAGCAGGACCACCAGACCGCCGAAGACGATCATGCGGTACTGCGACAGACCGCGGAAGGATTCCAGGAAGCCTATATCGATCAGCACGCCTAGCAGCGGTCCGAACGCCGTTCCGAGCCCGCCGATGAGGCCATAGGCAAGCGTATGGACGCCAAGCATGACGTTGAACACGCCCGGCTCGATATATGTGACGGAATGCGCGTAGAAGCCGCCGGCGAGGCCGGCCAGCGCCCCGGCTCCGGCCGATGCTGCCAACTTGCAGCGGACCACGTCGATGCCGTTGAGGGCGGCCATGACATCGTCCTCGCCGATCATCCGCAGCCGCGGGCCGATGCGGCTGCGCTCGAGGACGATGAAGGCGATCAGAGCGAGGACGAGCAGCGTCCAGATCAACACCAAGAAGTCCTGCGTTCCGATCCCGTTGTCGTAGATGTAACGGATATCCCGGAAACCGTGCTCGCCGTCGGGGCCGGCAAGCCCGCCATCTACCTCACGGCGATAGCGGAACAGCTCGAACACGATGCGAACGGCTTCCGCGAAGGCGAGCGTCGCGACCGAGAAGTAGAACCCGCGCAGACGCAGGGTTGGGAGCGCGACGCCGAGCTGGGTGGCCGAGCCGCAGAAGGCGGCGAAGAGGAGAGCCGCCATCAAGGGCCAGCCCCAAAGTACGGTGGCGATGCCTGCCGCGTAGGCGCCAATACCGAAGAATGCCTGCTGGCCGAACGAAACCTCGCCGACAAGCAGCAGCAGATAGGCAGAGAGCGCCAGCAGCGACATCATCCCGATGTTGGAGACGACGCCGATGGTGAAGGAGTCCATCATAGCCTCCTTCGCGTGTCGGCGTCCCGCAGGGCATGCACCTGGCCGAGCAACCCGCCCGGCCGCAGGACTAGGAGGAGGAAGAGAATCAGGTAGGCTGACAGGTCGCGAACCTGTGGCCCAAAGGTCCAAAGTGCATATGCCTCGACCACACCCAAGAGGAGTCCGCCGATAACCGCCCCCGAGAGCGAGCCGAGTCCACCCAGCATGGCTGCCACAAGGCCCTTGAAGGTGGCCCACATGCCGAACATCGCCGTGACCTGCTGGTCGGTGGACGCGATCAGCCATCCGGCGACACCGCCGACGGCTGAAGCGAGCATGAAGGCGAGGAACAACGAGCGTTCGACATTGTGTCCCACGAAACGCGCCGCGCGCGGATTTTCCGCAATTGCCCGCAGCGCGAGACCGAAGCGGCTCGCCCTTACTAGCCATTCCAGCGCCACCATGACGACGAGCGCGACGACGAGCATGAATAGATGCTCGCGGCGGAGCAGGAACGGTCCGATCTCGATCGCAGGGCCTGTGACAAGGGGCGGGAACGGATAGGAATGCCTGGGCAGGCCGAGCGTGGCCACTTCCTCGAGTTGCATCCAGATCGCGAAGCTCGCGACCATGGCGGTGATCGCGGCCCCTTGACGCATCGGCGCGAAGCATAGTCGTTCGACATAGATGCCGGCGGCGACAGAGCCGAGAAGGGTGGTGGCGGCGACCACCATCCAGCCCGCCTGCCACTCGGCATGGACGAAGATGCCGGCATAGAGGCCGATCATGATCGTGGCGCCGTAGGCAAGGTTGAGCCTTCCCACGACGCCGAAGATCAGCGTGAAGCCCAGCGCAATCAGCGCATAGGCGGAGCCGTTGGCCAGACCCTCGATCGTGTTCTGGACCAGGTCGACCAGCATTCCGCTAATGCGCCTCGCGGCGCTCTCCGAGATAGGCCCGGCTGATCACCTCGTCCTCTGCGATGGCGTCGGGTGCGCCATCGAAGGCGATGCGGCCGTGATCCATCAGGTAAAAGTGATCCGCGACCTTCAGCGCCATGTGGACGTTCTGCTCCACGAGGAAGATCGACACACCGTCCTTCTTCAATTCTGCGATCACTTCAAAGATTTCCTGTACGACCAGCGGGGCAAGCCCGACAGACGGTTCGTCCATCATCAGCAGGGTGGGATTCGACATCAGCGCCCGCGCGATGGCGAGCATCTGCTGTTCGCCGCCCGACAGCGTTCCGGCCTGCTGTTTCGAACGCTCCCGCAAGCGCGGGAACCGCTGCAGGAGCCTTTCGCGGTCTTCGGCCACCTTATCGCGATCCCTGCGCGTGATCGCGCCCGCGTCCATGTTCTCCATGACGCTCATGTCCCTGAACACCAGCCGGTTTTCCGGAACGAGCGCCATGCCCGCTTTCACGATCGAGCTTGCGGAAGCGCCGGCGATGTTCCTGTCGAGGAATCGGATGCTGCCTGCCTGCGGCTTGATCAGACCGGAGATCGTCATCATCAGAGTTGTCTTTCCAGCACCGTTCGGACCGAGCAGGCAGGTGACCTGCCCCTTCTGGGCGCGAAGCGAAACGCCCCTCAGCGCCATGATCTTCCCGTAGGAAGTCACGACGTCCGATACGGTGAGAAGCGCGGTCATGCTGCGACTCCAAGATAAGCTTCCTGAACGGCCGGATCGGACTGCACGGCCTCAGCCGTCCCCTCCGCGATCTTGCGGCCGAAGTTCAGCACGGTAATCCGGTCGCTGACGGACATGACCAGATCCATATGATGTTCGATCAGAAGGACCGTCGCGCCACGACGCTTCAGGTCGCGGATCCTCGCCTCGAGGTCGGCGATTTCCTCCTGGTTCATGCCGGCGGCAGGCTCGTCCATGAGGATCAGCCGCGGCTTCGCTGCGATTGCCCGCGCCAGTTCGAGCCGGCGCTGCTCGCCGAACGACAGATTGGCGGCAGCGACGTCGCGCTTGTGCTGGAGAGACGAGAACTCGAGGATTTCGTCGATGGTCTCGCGCGCCTTGCCTTCCCCGCCGGCCCACCGGCGCAGGAAACCGCCCATACCCGCGCCAGCTTCCCCCTGCTGGGCAACCCAAAGATTCTTCCAGACGCTCAGCTTGCCGAACAGACGGATGTTCTGGAACGTCCTGCTGATCCCAACGCCGGTACGGCGATGCAGGGGAAGCGCGGTGATGTCGGATCCGAGGAACTCGACCGTACCGGACGATGGCGCGTATAGCCCGGATATAAGGTTCACCGTCGTGCTCTTGCCAGAGCCGTTTGGGCCGATGAGGCCATGAATCTCGCCGTCCTCGACTTCGAGCGTCAGGTTGTCGAGCGCCTTGATGCCTCCAAAATTCTTACTGAGCGAGCTGACCTTGAGCATTCTCGCCCTCCCCATTCCTGGTCTTGGCGGCACGTCGCGCCTGGATGAATCGGCCATTCAGCAATCCTTCTGGCCGCAGGTTCATGACGAGGACGATGAACAGGCCAAAGACGAGGCTTCGCCAATCACCCATGAAGCGCAAGCCTTCCACGAGGAAGCCCTGGACGAAGATGACCGCGAGCACAGTCCCGAAGACGCCGGACAGCCCCCCGAGGATCGGATAGGAGAGGGCAAAGGCCGCGAGCACGATTCCGAACTGTGTGTGTTCGATATGGGTGGTGTAGTGCGCGAAAAGCCCCCCGCCGAGTCCCGCAATGACGCCGCCGACGGTCATGGCCAGAACCTTGACCGCGGTTACGTTGATGCCCGTAGCCTGCGCTGCAAGCTCGTCCTCACCGACCGCGCGAAGCACGGCTCCGATCCGGGACCGGTCCAGTCACCACAGCAAGGCGAGCGCCAGCAGCACGAAAACCCATATGAAGGTCATCACATCGAAAACACTCCAGCCGTTGACCGGGAAGTACCGGATCTGCCTGAAACCTTCACCGCCCGAGGGTCCGAGCTGGATGTCGCCGACATTGACGCGGAAGCTGAGATTGAAGAAGAAAAGCCGGACCATCTCGCTGAACGCGATCGTGGCAACGACGAGCATCAGCCCCTTGACCCTCAGTGCTGGGAAGCCGACGAGTAACGCGATGAAGCCCGAGACAAGTGCGGCTGCAAGCAGGGCCGGGATGAGGGGCCAGCCCCAAAGCGTCGTCAGCATGCCGGCGACATAGGCGCCAATACCGAAGAAGGCCGCCTGAGCGAGACTGACCTGCCCGGTCAAAAGAATCCAGTAGGCCGACAGACCAAGAAGGGTATGGATGCCGATGACCTGGATGAGGCCGTAATAGAAATCCATCGTGTCGCCCTCAGTCTCGTGCCGAGAACGAGCCGAACAGGCCGTTCGGGCGAAGAATGAGGAAGATGAACAGCAGGAACATCACATAGATATCCCGCTCCCCCACTCCGCGAAGGAACTGGAATAGGTTTTCGAGACCGCCAACGACCAGCCCCGCGATGATCGCGCCCGGTACGCTGCCCAATCCGCCAATGACCGTGACGATCAGACCCTTCACTGTCAGCGGCAACGCCAGAAGCGGCGAAAGCACACCGACGGCCGCGCCGATCATCGCGCCGGCAATACCGCCGAGAAGCCCGGTGATGATGAAGAGCTGGGCGTTGACGGTCGTAACCTTAATGCCGCAGAGACGTGCCGCCGTCGGCTGCTGCGCAACAGCTCTTGTCGCAAGGCCGAGTTTCGTGCGGTGCAGAAGCCAAAGCAGTCCCGCCATGCAGGCGCAGGCGGTCAGGAACACGGCGATCAGGTCGCCGCGGAAATAGAACTCTCCGATCAGGATCGACTCATTGGTAAGTGCCGGAAACGACAGCGGAATGCCATTCGTCGAATGGACGATCACCTCGTCGATGAATAGCAACATGCCGAGAGTCGCCATGAGCATGGCGAGGGGGTGCATCGGGGAGATGAAATGGAAGCACGCGAAATAGACGAGCAGCCCGATCAGCCCGCCTGCCAGCGCGGCCAGAAGGAAGACTACGAAGACAGGCGCCGACACAGATTGCAGCACCATGACGGAGGCGTAGGCGCCGCCGATCGAGGCCGCAGCGTAGGACAGGTTGATCTTGTGCATCACTCCGAAGATGAGCGTGAACCCCAGGCCGATCAGGGCATAGGTCGCGCCGTAGAGCACGCCGTCCGCCAGCGACTGGAACGAATCGATAACAAAGAAGGGGTCCACGTCTCACTCCCTGGATGAAGTTGGGTCGAGCGACCGCGCTTATTGCGCGCTCGGGTCGTGGGCCATTTCCCAGTTTCCGTTCTTTACCTGCACGAAGACAAAAGGCTTGATCGCCTCACGGTCATCCGTGCGGGTGACCGGACCCAGCAGACCGGTCGTTTCCTTCACATTGGCGAGGCCTTCGCGCATCTTTTCGCGATCCGTGGTAACGGTATCGGCCTGTGCCATCACCCCTTGCGTCTCGATGACGTCCTTCAGAATGAACAGGATCTCATAGGCGGCGGCGCTATGGATGTCGGCGCTTCCGCCCTGCGCGGCGATCTGCTCCGCGGCCTTTCGGGCCTCATCGTTGATCGGCGCAAAGCCTGTGGGGATAAGCATGCCTTCCGCCTGCGGGGCGCACCCCTGGATCGTCTCGATGGTCGAAGCGCTGGTAAGGCCGATCAGGAGCTTGGGCTTTACGCCCTGCCGCTCCATTTCGCGCAGCGCTCCGCAGGTGGTGAACGAATGGGCCGAGATCGCCACGATATCCGGTTGCGCGCGGCGCATCTCACGCACCTGGTTAGAGAATGTCGTGTCGTTCAGGAGCCAGTCGCCCTGGCCCATCAGTTCGAAGCCGTGAGCTTCGGCCTGCGCCTTCATGATTCCGAAAGTGGAGTTGGAGTGGGCGAAATCACTCTCGACCCCGCCATAGACCGTCTTGAGGTCGGGATATTGTTGCTTCACCCAACCAAAAAGCGAATCATACATCGCGAGTTCGTTCGGCACATTGCGGAACGACCAGTCGGAAATGCTGGCCAGGCCAATCTTGGCGGCGACGTCGGTCAGGATAGGGAATTGCAGGCCGGTGTCGCTCGCATCGCCGACCTTCTTCTGGAGAATGCCGAACAGCGATTCCGCCACACCCGAACAACTCGGGCCGACACCGATGATGGCGTCGGTTGTCGCAATTCTGCGGACGACCGATATACCTTCCTCGGCATTGCACCGGTCGTCATAGTAGGTGATCTCAAACTTGCCGACAGTGCCGTCGCCGAGCTTGACGCCGCCGCTGGCATTGATTTCCTCGGCCGCGGCCTTCAGGGCCGCTTCGCTATTGACGCCGAAGATGCGAACAACGCCTGATTTCGCTCCGAAGCCGGCGACCTTGATCGCCCGTTCACTGCTGAGCGCCGGCGACGCGAGCGTCAATCCCGCGAGAACGGACGCGAAAATGGTCATGCCCTGGTAGTGCATTGCACGAATCCTCCCTTTGTGAGCCACCGCCAAGCCGGCGAGATAAGATCGGTCCAGGTTGCCAAACCACTTGGCCTCCTCATTCCTGAACAGATGTTCAGCGAACGCTATTGAGGCCCTGAACACTTGTCAAGTGCATTTGGAAACCGGTTCTGACGACCGGAGGGCAAGCGCGCTTGACAAGTGTTCAGTCGAGCCATAGCCTTCCTGAACACATGTTCAGTGATGGCGGTCGCAGGATCGTCGCTGCCAGGGAGGAAAGAGATGACCAGCCAATTGGATCCCGGCGCTCGGGTTGCGGAGCTTATCGCGCTCTACGACCACGCGAAGTTCGACGTCGCGAAACATCTGTGCGATCGTCATGAACCGGCGGCGATCGCGTACACGATCGTCGCTGACGACCTGTCGTCGACCGCGCTCACCTATGGCGCTTTGCGGGAAGAGTCCGAGAGGCTTGCCGACGCGTTGACCAGGCAAGGCTTCAAACAGGGCGACCGCATCGCGACGCTGATGGGCAAGAGCCGCGCATACCTGGTAGCGATCCTCGCGATCTGGCGCATGGGCGCGGTTCATGTCCCCCTCTTCACCGCCTTCGCGCCGCCCGCAATCCTGTTGCGCCTCGAAGCCTCCGGCGCGAAACTCGTCATCTGCGACGAGGCCCAGAAGAAGAAGCTGGATTTCAGCGTGGAGAAGGATTTCCATCCGTCTTGGAAGATCCTGACGACGGGAACCCGGGACGAAGGAGAACTGTCATTCGACACGTTGCTTTCGGAGGGAAAGCCTGGGTTCGGCAGCGTCGCGATCGGCGGCTCCTCCCCTTTTATCCAGATTTATACCTCCGGAACCACCGGTAATCCCAAGGGCGTGGCAGTGCCCGCAAAGGCGCTGGCCAGCTTCCAGGCCTATGGTGAGTTCGCGCTGGACGTGCGCCCGGATGATGTGTTCTGGAACGCGGCCGACCCGGGATGGGCATATGGTCTTTACTTCGGGATTCTTGTGACGCTGTCCACCGGCGTGCCTTCCATCATGCTGACTGCCGGATTCTCACCGGACCTAACCTATGGCGTGCTTTCGAGGTTCGGCGTCACGAACCTGACCGCCGCGCCTACTGTCTACAGGTCTCTCCTCGCCTGTGACGGCAAGCCGAACCTGTCTCTGCGTTGCGCGAGCAGTGCAGGCGAGCCGCTAACGCCGGAGGTCAACGAGTGGGCTGGTGAGGCACTAGGAACCCTTGTGCACGATCATTTTGGACAGACGGAAGCCGGAATGCTGGTGAACAACCATCATCACCCAGCGCTGCGCAAACCCTTGAAGACAGGGTCAATGGGCCATGTCATGCCGGGCTGGAGTCCACTGATCCTGCACATCGACACGGACGAAATCGCGCCAGTCGGGTCCGTCGGGCGCCTGGCGTTCGAACTGGCCGATAGCCCCTTCGCCTGGTTCGTGGGCTATATCGATGAACCTGGCAAATCGCGCGAGAAGTTCGCTGGCGCCGGCCGTTGGTATCTGTCGGGAGACACCGCCCGAATGGACGAGGACGGCTACATCTACTTCAGCGCACGCGACGACGATATCATCATCATGGCCGGCTACCGTATCGGGCCGTTCGAGGTCGAATCCGTCCTGGTCACGCATCCGGCTGTCGCCGAGGTTGCGGTGGTTGCCGTTCCAGACACGGTTCGTGGCGAGGTACTGGAGGCCGTGATCGTGCTGCATCCAGGTTCCGATCCCTCCCAGGCTCTCGTGAAGGAGCTTCAATCATGGGTCAAGACGAAGTTCGCCGCCCACGCCTATCCTCGCCGGGTCCATTTCACAGGGGCACTGCCAAAAACTCCCTCCGGAAAAATCCAGCGTTTCGTGGTCCGCAAGGAACTGCGTGAAGGAACGCTTGTCACTTTGCCTGGAAAGGAGGCGATCAATGCAGGTTGAGGGCATGCTTTGTGTTGTCACCGGCGCCGGCTCAGGGCTCGGGCGAGCGACGGCGAGGACGTTGCACAAGGCAGGCGCAAACCTGCTGTTGATGGATCTCAACCAGCAGAAACTGCACGAAGTCCAGTCAGAACTCGGCGTCGAAACGACAGCGATTGCGGTCGCGAATGTGACCGATCCAGATCAGGTCGAGGCGGGGCTTGAAACGGCAATTGGCCGGTTCGGCTTCATTCGGGCGGCAATCAATTGCGCCGGGATCTCGTCTTCGGCAAAGATCGTTTCGCGGGGCGCAGCGCACGACTTTGAACTGTGGCGGCGTGTTCTCGACATCAACCTGTCGGGTACGTTCAATGTCATGCGTCTTGCCGCAGCCCGTATGATCGGTAACGAGCCCGATCCCGAAACCGGAGAACGAGGTGTGATCGTCAACACCGCCTCGATCGCCGCTGAGGACGGACAGAAGGGACAGGCGGCCTATGCCGCAAGCAAAGCCGGGATTGTCGGCCTCACCCTGCCTGTTGCCAGAGACCTTGCGGAGCATTCCGTTCGCTGCGTCGCGATAGCGCCGGGATTATTCAAGACCGAACTTTTCGAGCAGATCAGCGAGAAGGGAACCGAAGCGCTCAAGCGAGCACTCCTTTATCCCAGCAGAATGGGCCATCCCGAGGAGTTCGCTTCGCTGGTGAAGGTCGTTATCGAAAACCCTTATCTCAACGGCTCGCTGCTCCGCCTGGACGGCGGCGCGCGCCTCCCAGCTTGATCGGAAACTGTGATGAACGGAGATGTGGCGTCGATAGGCAAGGCTGACGCGGTGGAGAACAGTATCTCCGACAATAGGGTGCGATTGAACGCCATAGCTGAGCGGCAGGGGAAGATCGTGTGGATCACGTTCTCCCGTCCGCAGAAAGCGAACGCGCTCAATTCTGAAACTCTTTCCCTGCTGATCGAAGCGATCGATCTGGCGGAGAAGGAAGGGATAGCCGAAGTAGCCGTCATTTCCGGTGAGGGCACGAATTTCTGCGCCGGCGCTGACCTTACGGAACTGCTGTCCGGCGGCTCGGACGGAGTACGTAACCTACTGTCGCTGTTCCGCGAGGCGGCGCACAGGCTGGAACGCTCGCATCTGGTCGTCCTGGCAGCCGTCCATGGCGCAGCGCGGGCCGGCGGCCTGGAGATTGCGCTTGCCTGCGACGTCATACTGGCGGGTAACACCGCCACCTTCGGAGACGCCCATCTTTCGAAAGGCCTTCTTCCAGGTGGCGGCTCCACCGTGCGGCTTCCGCGCGCCATCGGCTGGCAGCGCGGCAAGTGGATGATCCTCAGCGCCGAGGCCATCGACGCCAGACAGGCATTGGACTGGGGGCTCGTGCACAAGGTAGTGGACGATGCCAAGCTCCTTGCCTCGGCCTCCGATCTTGCATCCACATTTTGCCGTGGGGATCGGCAGACGATGAGGCGTGCAAAGCGCCTCCTTGCAACCGTTGGCGAACAGCCAATGAGCGCTGCCCTCGAGGAAGAGATCGTGACGCTGGAGGCGCATTGGCATTCGGACGAGTTCCAGCAGGGTGTCGGCAGTTTCCTGTCCCGACGGAATGGTGGGTGAGACGCGACGTCGAAATCCATCAGGTATGAGCAGAAGGCAATGGCAGCATGAGTGACCTTAGTGACCCCGTGGTAATCCTGTCCGGCGCACGCACGCCACTTGGCGCATTCCATGGTGGACTGAAGTCGCATTCAGCCACGGATCTGGGCGGCATCGCCATAAAAGCCGCGCTTGAGCGCGCGCGCTTGTCTCCCGATCTCGTTGACGATGTCCTGATAGGCTGCGTGCTCCCGGCAGGACTGGGTCAGGCTCCCGCGAGACAGGCTGCCCACGCGGCGGGTCTTCCGCGTGCCGTCCCTTGTTCGACCGTCAACAAGGTCTGCGGCTCCGGCATGAAGACAGCCATGATGGCCTACGATGAGGTATCTTCCGGCACCGCCGCCTTCGTTGTCGCCGGGGGAATGGAGAGCATGTCGAATGCGCCTTATCTGCTCGACAAGCATCGGGACGGTGCCCGCATGGGTCATGGCCGCGTGATCGACCATATGTTCCTCGATGGTCTGGAAGACGCTTATGATCGCGGGCGATCGATGGGAACTTTTGCCGAGGACACCGCGCAGGCATATCAATTCACGCGCCCAGAACAGGATGCCTATGCGATCGAGAGCCTCGCCAGGGCCACCCGCGCCATTAGCGACGGTGCCTTCGGGCACGAAATCGTGCCTGTCGGAGATCTGGCAATCGATGAACAGCCGGGAAAGGCTCGCCCGGAGCGTATACCGACGCTGCGCCCGGCGTTTCGTGAAAACGGCACGGTTACAGCCGCCAGTTCAGCTTCGATTTCCGATGGAGCGGCGGCAATAGTCGTTTCGCGCCGCTCATCCGCCGATCTCCACGGTCTCGAATCAGTTGCCTCAATCCGTGGCCATGCCAGCTTCGCACATGAGCCGTCACAGTTCTCGACCGCACCGATCCACGCCGTCAAAAAGCTTATGCAGCGTTTGGATTGGGAGGTGGAGGACGTCGATCTGTTCGAGATCAACGAGGCCTTTGCGGTGGTTCCCATGGCCGCGATGCGCGATCTCAGTCTACCCCACGACAAGGTGAACGTGAACGGTGGCGCATGTGCCCTGGGTCACCCCCTCGGATGCTCGGGAACACGCGTGATCGTGACGTTGTTATCTGCCTTGCGGTCACGAGGCTTGAAGAGGGGAATTGCGTCGCTGTGTATAGGAGGTGGAGAGGCGACGGCTATCGCGATAGAGATGAGCTAGCTGACCACAAACACTATCCTGCTGTGCCTCCAGCCCGTACATTGAAGCGGGTATCGTATCATGGGCGGCCGAGTGGCTACGGCAAGCCCAACTCGATCTCGCTAACTTGCTATTTTCGTGGCGACGTTGGTTCATTTCCCGCTTCAATATCCGTCATCGATCGGCCCTGCAGGAAATCAAAGAGAAGCTGAATCTGCCCATTCAACATCTCGACGCCAACGTGAATCTCACACCTCTCCTCATGGCATCCTCCATAAAAGGTGTTCCAGCAGGCTTGGTGATAACGTCCGCCAATAGCGTGCCTGGCCTCACGTCAGACAGATCAATAGAATAGGATCGCCCGGCCTCGGACCGAGTGATGTTGCGTTCACTATCAAATCATATTCAGCGACAGGATGAGGCCCCTCCACGACTCTTCCTGGATAGTGCTCACCCAAAATATTGATCAAATTAGTCGATGCGTCATGCTTAGGGTCGTAAATTGCAATTTTGTTCACGCCAGCGTCGAGCAGACTGACTGCGATTGAGGCTCCGGCTCCGCCGGCCCCAGCCATGTAGACGCTCTTGCCGTCGACCGAATATCCTTTGTTGTCCAATCCTCGAACGAAACCTGCATCCTCCGACACTCCACGGCATTCTACGGATACGCCCAGGGTTTGGACATCAAGGCAGAGCGTCAACAGCCCAGCGAAAAGCATGCTTTCCCGAGGCCAGCGTATCTCCGGGCAACTCTACAACGCGCTCGACAAGCGCACGGCCGCTCCGCATTACACGGTTGGCTGGCGGGAACGCATCGGGCGCCGGGTCCGGCGCAATCTCAGGCTGCCGGCCCTCGACAGGTAACAGCTCTACAGTTCGCAACGCGCCGACCACCAGAGGATCGCGGGTATCGCATGCGGGCAGACAATCGTCGAACCTTTGGACGTCGCCATGCGATCTGGATGCAAATTTCTTTGGCTTGTCAGGAGTGCCGGGAAGTTGCGTGGGAGACGGCAGTTTTACATGCATAAATTGCCTTTCGGCTTTTGGCTCAATTGGCTCTGCTTTCTTCGGGAGATCGGCTGGCCGGATATTCGCCGTCTCAACATCGGCCAAGTCTGCAGCGGGACCTATGAAGCTTGTGCGTGGCGTGTCGACATCGGGGCTGCCGCCGTCTGTCGCGAGGTAGATCAGCGATACACTCAACACAACGGCGCCCAGTTCCAGGGCAATTCTCCCCGGGTGCATCGGCTTTTTTTCGGCTGGTTTCATTGATGAAATCATGTCTTTCTCCTGCTGGATACTATCGGCACGACCTGCCTGACAGCGTCATGTCGCTCTTGGGAAGGCGTCCGGACTACGAACTGGATGGCAACATATACCGCAGCGGCGACTTGTGGGGGCTGATCCCTTCCTTCGGCCAATCGCCGTTGGATTGTCATCGCAACTGGGTGAGGAGTTCCTCGGCCCCCTTGTCGATACCCGCCTTCGCTGCCGCCAGGGCTCCAGTGCTCGCGGAAATGTCGTATGCATTGGGGTACTGCTTGGCGACGAAGGCGTGCAGCAGCCGGTCGGTCGAGGCGTCGTAAATCTCGACGGCATACATGACCGCCCCCGTGAATGATCCTTCACCTCCGCGCGCGCTTTGAACACCGTTGTAGACGGCTCCGGCCACGTCGAAGCGGGAGAACGTGCTCAGTACGGGCGTGTTGGTTGTCGCACCTGTCAGGACAGGTTTTATGCGAAGCGTGTTGGGCGCTGCTCGATCCGTCAGCCGGAACTTTCGTCCGAGGCTCTCCCTGAAGCGGGTCTGCATATAGCCGGCGAGCGTTTTCCTATCCGCTTCCAAGAGCTTGCCGAACTGATGATCCGGACCGCGGTAGATCGTCACCGGCTCTACAATGGCGCTGGTATAGGCTGCCCAGTCGACATCCGCCTTGTAGCTATAGGGCATACGCCGGGCATTGCTGCCGGCGTTGGGCTTCAATGATGATGAGGACGTCAATCCCGTATAGCGAACGGGTTCAATCGTCTGGCACCCCGCAAGACCGAGGAAACAGAAAAAGATGGGGAGGGACTTGGTGCACACCGACAAGGGCGGATTCTCCGGCTTCTGGCAAGTTAGGTTTGGCTCCGTTGGACCGGAGCCAGGCCAGACTAGAGGGCGCAATGTTGCGGTGGCTGAATTGATGTTAAGAAATATTGCCGGTTACAGCGGCAGCCGCCACGAACCGGGCTCGCTCGGCGGGCAGGAGTATTCGGGCGACAAGCCCGTGCGGCTCCCGGTCGAGAAGACTCAGCGTGCCGCCATGCGCTTTCGCGATTCCGCTTGCTATCGGAAGACCGAGACCGACGCCGCGGGTGCCCGGCCCAAGCGTACGAGCAGTATCGCCCTTGAAGAACGGCTCAAGCGCCCTCTTCTTGGTCTCTTCGGACATGCCGGGGCCGTCATCCTGCACATCGATGATTACGTTGCCGTCCTGGTCCTGGCTCAGCCGTAGCACGACCTCGGTCCCCTGGCTGGATGCATTGTCGACCAGATTGGACAGCGCTCTTGTCAGCGCACGGGGCAGGCATTGGCAAACCAGTCGTCGCGGACCGGAAAAGGAAACCGGAATGTTCATGTCGGCATAGTCGGAAGTGATCGTCTGTAACAGGCTGGCAAGATCGACCTTGCGCAATTGTTCAGAACCAGCCGATTTGTCGCTCAGATAGCGCATGCTCTCATCGATCATCGACGAGAGCGTCGTGATGTCCTGCAACATCAGCCGCTGCAACTCCGGTTCCCTGCATCGCTCGGCGCGCATTTGCAGCCTTGTCAGAGGCGTACGAAGATCATGGCCAAGGGACCTCAGTAGACTGGTCCGTTCCTTGATCATCCGATTGATCCTGCTCCTCATGACATTCAGTGAATCTCCGAGGCTACGAATTTCCGCTGCCCCCTCGGTCGAAAACTGCTCCTCGGAGTCCTTATCCCGACTGATCCGCCTCGCCGCAGCAGTGAACTCCACAAGCGGCAGCGTCAGACGGTAGCTGAGATACCAGGATAGCAACAGCACAGGCATGACCACCGACGATATGATGGTGAGGCTTCTGAAGAGGCTTTCGGCAACAGAAGAAAATGCCGGAATGACTGGATGAAAGGCGAAGGAACGCGCGTCGTCCAGGCGAAATGTCACTGTCGGAACCTGTTCGAAACGCCCGCTCCCCGTCGGAGCGAAAGTCATGGCCGTCAATTTCTCCACGAGGCGTTGTCGTTTGATATCGGGGCTAACGGGCGCGCGGAGGTCAAACGCGTCACCCCGTATGGCAACCGTTGGTTCCAGCCGGAGATTGTTGCGGGACGCGGCCATGAGAATGGCCTCTTCCCGCTCGGGCGAGGAGGACGACTGGAGTTGCTCTGTGATTGCCGTGATACGTCCCGCCGTGAACCCCGCCCATTCCAGTCGTTCGTGGTGGATTTCCCTGAGAGGCGCACGAATGGCGGCGACGCCCGCGAGCAGGAAAGTCGGCAGAATGGTGAGCAAAAATATCTGCCGGCGCATCGACGCGAGGACAAGGCGCCGCATCATCAGACGTTCTCGACTGCGGGAGTGAACAGATAACCGCCAAGGCGAACCGTCTTGATAAGGGACGGTTCCCGCACATTTGTCTCTATCTTCTGGCGCACGCGACTGACATGGACGTCTATGCTACGTTCGACCGGTCCCGCAATCCCGGCATGGGTCAAGGAAAGCAGTTGCTCCCGCGTCATTACTTTCCCCGGATTGGCACAGAACGCGAGCAGAATGTCGAACTCGGCTGTCGTCATCGAGATCTCCACGCCGTCCGGGTCATACAACTGGCGGCTCAAGGGATCGATCCGCCAGCCGGCGAAGGCCATGATCGACGGACGCTCATCAACCTTTCCGCCATAGGACGCCCTGCGCAGCAAACTTTTGATGCGGGCAAGAAGTTCGCGGGAATTGAACGGCTTGGTGACATAGTCATCGGCACCGAGTTCCAGTCCCAGAATCCGATCGATATCCTCACCGAGAGCCGTCAGCATCAGGATCGGCGTGAATGTCGACGCTCTTAAGCGCCGGCAGATGTTGAAGCCGTCTTCGCCCGGCAGCATGGCGTCCAGCACAACCAGATCGAAGCTGCGGCGGCGCAAGGCACGGTCCATCTCCGCACCGGACATGACGGCGGAGGCCTGGAAACCTCCTTCCGAAAGCAGTTCGATGAGCATGTTCGCGATATCGCGGTCATCCTCGACGATCAGAATATGGCGCGGCGCTGATAACGCTGTCCGATGTGTTGCGATTGCGGCCTGCATTTCTTGTTCACCAACTCTCTGATTTGCGAGTTCCAGAGCCTGTCACGCCGTCATCTGCGCGCCCAAACGAAGCGCGCCATCCGCTACGCCGACTAAAGTACCCCCGCGAACAATGGATTGTGTTTGTGCGCGAAAACTCGAACGCGCCTCAGAAACCTGTCCGTGTCAAAAAGCTCAGGACACGGAAGAGAGCCGGGCCTGTTCCATTCACGGGCAAACGAATGAATATCGACAAGGGGAAGCTCGGAAATTTCGCGGATCGGTCCCGTCAACTCGGCTACGGTCACGATCGCACAATGCCCGCCAAGGCGCATTGCATCCCGGAGTTCTCGCAAATTGCGTGTGCTGGTTACCGACAGGCCACCGCCAGTCAACACACCATTCAGTACGATCAATGCCAGCCCATTCGGGATGCAGAGCAGAATCTGCCCGCACTCAATTTTCGCAGGATCCGTACCCATTGCGATATTCCTGTTTCGTCGCGATTTGGTCTCCCTGGATAGTCGCTTCTGAGTAAAGCAGTATTCCGTCTTGTTAAGTTTTGTTTCCAAAAACCCCGCGGCTACAAGAGACATTTTCAGAACCCCCTTCGAGAGAAGGACTTTCGCGTCATTGGTTGCCGCCGGCCGCAAGTCGGAACGGACGGGCGATCGTCGCTCGCGCCTTCCTGAACACGAATGCACAGGCCTCTCTCAATGTTGGTTGTCTGCCCGGACCTTCCTTTTCTATTCTGATTAGAACCGTCGCCAAGATTGCATAACGGTCATGTCCAGCCCTGTCGGAATGGACATCGGAGACGTCGATGATCTGCCCCCCTTCTCTGCGGCGGCCGCTGCGACCAATGGATCGCTGACGTCGAGCGAACCAATGCGGTGACTGTCGCCCGCAATAATCCTGGAGAGCGTAGCGCAACGTCGTCTGTCGAGACGAAGATCGTGATCGGCCTGCGCATCCGACCGATAACCGTGAGTTGTGACTGGAACACGTTCTCGTCTATATCCGGAGCGGCGAGCACGACCTTGATGCGCGACACCACGTCGTCATGCCCCTGCAACTTCAATCGGCGCAGGGCCTCGATCACCAGCCAGCCGCCCATGCTGTGCGCGAACACTGTGATCTCCTCTGGGCTACGTTCCCTGGCGAGCCGTGAGAGCAAGGCAACCAGATTGTCGCGTGAGTATGTGACTGCCTCCCTGTCGGCGACATAGCCGGACAGCTCTGCCTGGGACGGCCAGGCAAAAAGCACTGGCACGCCATCGATGTTGGCGTCAGCGGCTAGTTGGCCCTCCCAGGGGAGACGCTGCGCGGTAAAGGAGCGCGCGCGCCATCGTGCGGGAGCGATCGGGTCAGGCCTGGTCAGGGTTTTCGACTTTCCCGAACTTCATGATTTCATCAATCGCGCTGGCGATCAGAGCCTCGGCCTGAGCAGGATCGATCTCCGTAACTGCCGGAAGCTGAAGATGATGCCGCAAAATGCTGAACCCGATCAGCAGCGACATGGTCATCGAGGCCCGAAGCGGCGTCCGCTCGCCGATCTTCTGCTGGATCGGTTCGATATATTCGTCCTGCAACCGCTCGCCGACGAGGCGCCCGGCAGTCGGACTCGCAAGGGAACGCACGAGGATCGTAAGCGGATCGTGCTCGTGAGAGGTCCTTGCATGCGCCCGCTCAAACAGAATTTCGGCGAGACGCCCCGCAAGCGCTTTCTCGCCGATCGCCGAGAGGCCGATATCCACACGCTGCGTATCGAGCACTTCCCGGAACAGCTGCTCCTTCGATCCGAAGCTGCGATGGACGTAGGCAACATCTACATCCACGTCCGTTGCAATGTCCCGCAGGCCGACGTCGTCATAGGAGGCCAAGGCGAAGCGCTCGATCGCAGCCGTCAATATTTCCCGACGGGTCGCCCCCTCTCCTCGCACGACACTCTTGCGCCGCATGCTTCTTCTCCTGCTTTTCGATGGATCAATGCGTAAAGCTCACTTGAAAGTCAACAGAAGTTGACTTAAAGCCTGTGCTTACGGGTGATCTCCCGTCTGAAGAGTGGATGCAACACCGACGATCTTCTCAGACAGGAGACGCCTCACGCAAAGCTCGCTCCTCGCGCTGCGGTAGCGGCTTCGTTCAATCCCAAGAGTCCACACTTCCTAGGCATCCTGCCCCCCTGGCAGCGCGAGCACGGATTCGATGCTGATCCGACCTATGGACAGGATGATCTTGAGGCGATATGTCAACAGCTGTTGATATATCGTAGAAGAGGCGACGAATGTTCAAGGCGACAATCGGATTCTGTGCTCCGATCCTGATGCTCTCGCTGCCGGCTCCTACGATCGTCCGTCCTCTGCGAATGGCTATGGTGTTACGACCGGTATCGGTTCCTATCGTGCCTCCGACAACACATTCCAACCCAACAACGGCCCGCGCCGGCAGTGCATCTCGCCTATAGCTGACGGCTGAGGAAGGTCCTCCATGGCGGATGAAAACCGTCTCGCAAGCCGAGCGCCGGTTGTTTGGCAAGACCTTTCCTCCGAACACACCCTGGACAGAAGAAAACAGAACCAATGCAGGTTCCAAAAGACAGCGTCGTTTATCTGGACAGCGTGGACAGCAGCACCTCTGCGCCGCGTATCCGCTATGCGGCTGTGCTGGCTCAAGGCTGGGGTGCCCATGTCGTGGTCGCGCTTGCCCCACAAAACATGACGCTCGATCGCCATGATGGCTTTGCCCGCGGCGACGCCACTACCGCCATGCTTGAGGGCTGCGACCAGCGCAAGAATGAAAGCGTCGACATCATTCGCAATCTGCTGGCCGAGACAGAGGCAGAGTTCGGGATTACGGTCGAATTGCGTGTCTGCGGCGGGGAGATCGGCGAGGCGCTGATGCTGCACGCCAGGCATTCAGCCCTGGCCGTGCTCGGCGCTTCTTGTCGGCCGGAAGCACCGACAACGGCGCTGAGCCTCTCCGAAGACCTCACCTTCGCGTCGGGAACACCCTGGATCCTCGTACCCGGGGACTGGCCCGTCGAGTGGCCAATCCGCAGGATCGTCGTAGGATGGAACGCAAGCAGGGAAGCCGCACGCGCGATCCGGGACGCAATGCCGTTTCTCGCCGCGGCCGACGACGTCCATCTTATCGTCGTTCCGGAGCCGAAGATCCTGCGCCTGCACGGCGCGGCCCCAGGGACCGACATTTCCTGGCATCTCGCCCGCCACGGCGTTGCCGTAACCCTTGAGCGGCTGGAGGGACATGATGCGGGAAGCCTCATTCTGTCACGAGCGGCGGCGCTAGACGCCGACCTTATCGTCGTCGGCGCCTACGGTCAGGCCAGGATATCGGAGTTCGTCTTCGGAAGTGCGACCAAAACGCTCCTGGCCACCCCTCCCCTGCCGATCCTGCTCTCGCGCTAGGCTTCAGCTTTCCCTCCTGCCGGCCACCCAAACCGGCGTGGCGCAAATCACGGAATGACCTATGACTTTGACCAGACCCTTTCATCTCTTGGCCGTCAGCGCAGCGCTCGCGCTTGCCGCGTGCGGGCAGGAAGCGACCCAGACAGCGCCACAGGCGCCACAGAGCAAGGTCGCCGTCGTGGAGATAAAGCCCGAGAAGCTGCCCGTGGTCGCCGAACTGCCGGGCCGGGTCGCGCCGATGATCACCGCCGATGTCCGCCCCCGGGTCACCGGCATCGTTCTCAGGCGTGTGTTCGAGCAGGGATCGACGGTGCAGGAAGGCGACCTTCTCTACGTCATCGATCCCGAGCCGTTTCAGGCGCGCGTCGCTTCGGCCAAGGCGACGCTCGATTCCGCCATTGCCGCTCAGAACCTCGCGCAGCAACGGGCAGACAGGCAAAGCCAGTTGCTTCAGCGGGGGGTCACAAGTGCGGAGAATACCGACACAGCCATTGCGGCGCTGTCCCAGAGCAACGCCGATGTCGAACGGGCCAGGGCGGATCTGAGGTCAGCTGAGCTCGACCTCCAATATACCGAGATTCGTGCGCCGATCTCCGGCAGTATCGGGCGCGCGCTCGTCACTGAAGGCGCGTTGGTCGGCCCGACCTCGGACGTCATGACCATCATCCAGCAGATCGACCCGGTCTATGCCGACTTCACACAACCGGCCGACAATCTGATCGCTCTCAAGAACGCGGTAACCGACGGATCGCTCGAGGCCGATGCTTCGGGAGCAGCCCTCCTGAAACTCTCGTCGGCTGGCAGTCGGCCCTATCCTCACGACGGACGCCTGCTGTTCACCGAAGCGTCAGTGAATGCCGCAACCGGCCAGGTGATCCTGCGCGGAGAGTTTCCCAATCCCGAGATGAACCTGCTGCCCGGCATGTATGTCAGGGCGCGCATCGAGCAGGCGTCTCTGGACGGAGCGCTGGCGGTGCCGGAACAGGCCGTTTTGCGCGATACCTCCGGCCGGCCGCAGCTGTATGTCGTTGGCGGCGACGATACGGTCGAGCTCCGCAACGTTTCGCTCGGCTGGCTCCTCGACGGCCGCTGGGTCGTGATGAGCGGCATAAGTGCGGGTGATCGCGTCGTCGTGGAAGGTTTCCAGAGGATCGCTCCCGGGGCGAAGGTGGCCGCCGAATCCTGGACCAATCCGTCGCTTGCCACGGCACAGGGGGACTGATCCGCGATGGCGTCCTTCTTCATCGACAGGCCGGTCTTCGCCTGGGTTCTCGCGATCGCGATCATGCTGGCGGGCGCGATCTCACTCACCGTGCTGCCGGTTTCGCAATATCCCAACGTCGCGCCGCCGCAGATCAGGATTTCGGCTGTCTATCCGGGCGCCTCTCCCGAAGACACGTTCGAGGGCGTGACGCAGCTCATCGAGGAGGAACTCAACGGGATCCCGGGGTTGCTCTATTACGAGTCGACTTCCGATGCGTCGGGCTCGGTGGGCATCACGGTCACGTTCGAGCCCGGCACCAATCCGGATACGGCTGCCGTGGAAGTCCAGAACCGTGTGAGGCGCGTGGAGGCTCGGCTTCCATCCTCGATCGTGCAGCAAGGTATCAGCGTCGACGCCGCAAGTTCCGGCACGCTCCTTCTGGTCGCGCTAACCTCCAGAAGCGGCGAAACGGACGGGCTTTCGCTGGGCGACTTCATGAGCCGGAACGTCGCCAGCGAGTTGCGCCGCGTCCCGGGCGTCGGAAACGTCCAGTTGTTCGGCAGTGAGCGGGCGATGCGCGTCTGGGTGGATCCGGACAAGCTTCTAGGCTTCAGCCTGTCGCCCGGCGACGTCACCGAGGCGATTCGCTCACAGAATGCGCAGGTGGCAGCGGGCCGCATCGGCGCGGCCCCCGTCAGCGCCGATCGCCGCACGACGGGCTCCTTGCTCATCAAGGGGCAGCTCACCTCTCCCGACGAATTCGGAGCGATCGTGCTGCGCGCGCAGGCGGACGGCTCCGCCGTGCGGCTTCGCGATGTCGCGCGGATAGAAGTGGGGGCCGAAAGCTATGGCACGTCGACGCGGATCAACAGCATGCCGGCGGCTGGCGCGGCGATAGAACTTGCACCCGGTGGGAACGCGCTGGCGGCCGCGACCGCCATCCGCGACCGCATGGCAGAACTCGCGCCGTCCTTCCCGCGGGACATCGAATGGTCGATCCCCTACGATACGACGCCTTTCGTCTCAATTTCCATCGAAAAGGTTCTGCATACGCTGCTTGAGGCCATCGTCCTGGTCTTCGCGGTCATGTTCCTGTTCCTGCAGAACCTTCGCTATACCGTCATTCCGACCATCGTGGTGCCAATAGCGCTTCTCGGCGCCTGCGCTGTGATGCTGGTGCTTGGCTTCTCCCTCAACGTGCTCACCATGTTCGGCATGGTGCTGGCGATCGGCATTCTGGTCGACGACGCGATCGTCGTCGTCGAGAACGTCGAGCGCATCATGATGGAGGAAGGCCTACCACCACGCGAAGCGACCAGGAAGGCAATGGGCCAGATCACCGGCGCGGTGATCGGCATCACGCTGGTGCTGACCTCGGTCTTCGTCCCGATGGCGTTCTTTCCCGGCGCGGTCGGCGTCATCTACAAGCAGTTCTCTCTGACGATGGTCGCCTCCATCCTGTTTTCGGCCTTTCTGGCGCTTTCGTTGACACCAGCCCTTTGCGCCACCTTCCTGAAACCGGTCGCCAAAGGTCATACCCATGCCCGCAAGGGCTTCTTCGGATGGTTCAACCGGTCCTTCGACCGGTCCTCTCAGGGTTACAGCAACTGGGTGGGCAGGCTGATCCACAAGAGCGGACGGGTGATGTTCGTCTATCTCGTGATCGCCGGTGTGATGGGATACATGTTCCTGCGGCTTCCGACCGACTTCCTGCCGGTCGAGGACCAGGGCACGCTGATGGCCCAGGTTCAGGGCCCGGCCGACGCCACCGCGGCCAGGACGCTCGAGTCGATCGCCGCCATGGAGAAGATTATCCTCGAGGAATCGGCCGTCACGCGGGTCGTCGCGATCAACGGCTTCAGCTTCGCCGGGGCCGGCGAGAACGCAGCCCTCGTCTTCATGACGCTCAAGGATTGGGACGAGCGGCTGGCCGATCAGGCCGCTTCGATGGTGGCGCAGAGGTTGAATGGCGCTTTCCAGACCATCAAGGACGCCGTCGCCTTCGCGACATCGCCGCCGGCAATCTCCGGCCTCGGAACCACCACGGGCTTTTCCTTCCGTCTCCAGGACCGGGGACAGCGCGGCTTCACCGCCTTGTCGGCAGCGCGTGACCAGTTCCTGTCGGAAGCACGCAACAGCCCGATCCTAGCGGGCGTCCGTGAGGAGGGCCTCGCCGACGCCCCGCAGATGATCCTGACGATTGATCGCGAGAAGGCGAATGCCTTCGGCGTCACCTTCGCCGAGATCAACCAGACCATCAGCACAAGCCTCGGCTCGGCCTATGTGAACGATTTCCCGAACGCTGGCCGCATGCAAAGGGTGACGGTGCAGGCTGAACCGGACAAGCGCGGCAGCGTCTTCGACGTCATGAACATGAGTGTTCGCAACAACGAGGGCGGCATGGTCCCCATTTCCGCCTTCGCCAGCTTCGACTGGTCGAAAGGGGCAACGCAGCTCGTCGGATACAATGGCTTCCCCGCGATCCGCATCAGCGGTCAGGCGGCTCCCGGCCATTCCTCGGGCGACGCGCTCGCCGAGGTCGAGCGCATCGCCGCTTTGCTTCCAGGCGGCTTCGGCTACGAATGGACGGGGCAGTCGCTTCAGGAGATCCAGTCCGGCGCCCAGGTCCCGATGCTGCTCGGCCTGTCGTGCCTTCTGGTCTTCCTGTGCCTTGCGGCTCTTTACGAAAGCTGGGCCATTCCGCTGTCGGTCGTGCTAGTGATCCCGCTCGGCATCCTCGGCTCGCTCGCCGCGGTCATGCTGCGCGATATGCCGAACGACGTGTATTTTAAGGTCGGCCTGATCACGATCATCGGACTTTCCGCCAAGAACGCCATCCTGATCATCGAGTTCGCCAAAGATCTGCGCGCCTCAGGCAAATCCATCCACGAGGCCGCGGTCGAGGCGGCGCACCTTCGCTTCCGCCCGATCCTCATGACCTCGCTGGCTTTCACGCTGGGCGTCGTGCCGCTCGTCATCGCAAGCGGCGCCGGCTCCGCCAGCCAGCGCGCGATCGGCACGGGCGTCATGGGCGGCATGATTTCGGCGACGATTCTGGCGATCTTCTTCGTGCCGATTTTCTATGTCTTCGTCATGAAACTGACAGGACGGTACAAAACCGCGGAAAAGCCGACACACGATGGTCTCGTGGAGGATGCCGGGCATACGAATAGCTGAGGCTGGGAAAACGCCTACAGAAGCTACGGAAATTGCACGCTTTGCCGGTAGCGCGTGAGCTGAAACATGCAAGCCATTGCGACGGCGGCCGCCTCTCAGTTCCCGTCGGCCGCTCGTTTGCGCTGATGAGCGACACGCCTTCGCCAGCGGGCTCGCCGAGCATTCGGCCCGGTTCCTGGCATCGCGCATCGTCCTCTACGCCGGAACCCTGGCCGGGTGGGTGTGGATGCGGCGCAGGATCACGGCGCGGGAGCCGGGTCGCTCCGTGCATCGGCGCCTGATGCGGATCGCGATCGCGGTCGTGGCGGCATTCATCGCGTTTGTGGCCAGCCTGCTGCTCAGCGCAGGTTAAGGCACCGGGGATCACATGACGCTCTATGCCTCGGATTATCTGGACTATTACCTGACGCTCGTGGCGTGGGCCGTACACAATGGCGTCTGGGCTGTGCTGGTTGCCTCGGGTATGTTCGCGCTCGCGTTTCTGGTGATCGTTATCCAGGACTGCTGAAAGCGCGGAGCGAGGGTGCGGATGAGGGCAACAAGGGTGCGCTGTCCTCGATACGCATCGAGAGCCGCGCCTTCGTCGCCATCGTCGTCATCATGTTTGCCGGGCATCCCCTTCATCGACGTCGACCTCAACACGATCCAGTTCGACATGTCCCGATCGGCGCAATGCCAGGTCAACACGCCATCTCCCGATGGGACAGGCTGGTCGCAGTCCTTCACGACCCTCAACGACCAGTCGGCCAAGGTGCCGAAGGGAAAGGCCGCGCCGGAAATTTCGCTTGTGGCGGTCTGCCGGGATGCCTACTTTCCGCCGCGTTCGAGCGGAGAGACATGATGAGCAGGCCGACCACCCACGAAGCCCTGATCTACCTGATGGTGATTACCTCCGCGTCGGATCGCGACATGACCGATGTCGAGCTGGCGCGCATCGGCGCGGTCATCCGCTCCTGGCCGATCTTCGAGGATTTCGACGAGCATCAGTTGATCGACGTGGCGCAGGACTGCCAGAGGCTGCTTGCGCAAGAAGCGGGCCTCGAAGGCGTCCTGACCCTGGCGCGATCCGCTATCCCCGCCCATCTCCATGATACCGCCTATGCCGCCGCCTTCGAAGTCGCCAGTGCCGATCTCGAAATGCGCATGGAGGAGCGGCGGGTGCTGCAGCTTCTGAGGCGGCACCTGAGCGTCGACGAGGCGACTGTCGCTGCGATCGAACGGGCAACGAAGGCACGGCACCGGACGCTTACCTGAGACACCATTCCGACAGACGGCCCGGTCGAGCTGCAAGACCCCGCGGCTGCCGGCGGCCGGTCAGTAAAAACTCACCGGAAAATAGCGCAGATAGAGGTCAGTGAAGATGCCTTTCGCCGAAATCTGCTGTAGCGCGGCGTCGAAAGCCGTTGCCAGATTTTCGTTGCCGGGCGTCACCGCGATCGATAGCCCCGTCCCGAGGTACTCTGGCGCGAAATAGGCGGCGCCCACGAAGCGGCAGCAATCGGCGGCATCGGGGCCGGCCAGCCAGAGGCCGAAACGCATGCCGTCGCCGAAGGCGGCGTCGATCTTGCCCGCCTTGAGGTCGGACAGCAACGGCTCCTGCCGCTCGTAGCCGACCGCCTGCACATCTGCGAAATAGTTACGCAGCAATTGCTCATGCGCGGATCCGGCAACGACGCCGATACGCTTGCCGGCCAGCGTTTTGGCAAGGGGCTCGGCTATATCATTGGCCTTCGCGGCCACGAAGCGGGCCGGAAAACGCAGATACGGCCTGGAAAACGTGAACTTCGCCCTGTTTCCGGCGGTGACTGCGATGCCGGCGATGATCGCTTCCCCATCGCCCTTCGCAAGTGCTGCTTCAAGTTCACCCCACGGGAGCGCCTGTATTTGGCATCTCTCGACAATCGTCAGTTCGGCGCAGATTGCGCGAGCGAGATCGACATGCAGGCCGGATAGTCTGCCCTCTCCGTCCAGATAGTTGAATGGTGGGAAATCGGTGGTCGTCAGGAAGCGCAAGCGCGTCAGCCCCGACAGATCGGGTTTCACCAGGCGCTCACCGCTGTCCCACAGGACCGGCAGCCGCACTCCGTCGGACCGTGACGGCTGCGTGCCCGCCATTGAAAACAGGAATGCCGAAAGCATCATTCCGGATAGGGCTGGTACATACTTTGCGACCGTGCCCCATGCCCTCGGCAGCATACCAGTCATGGTCATATGTTTGAAATACCGCTGGGATTCGGGCTGAACAGAGTGGAATGAATACATTGCGACCATTGCGTCTCTCCCACCTAATTCAGTTTTGACCAGAACATGGCAAAAAATTTGTCGCCGTATGGAACGGTGCGTATTGCCTGATCAGTATTTATATGACTAAATTGGCAATTGGGGGCCTTGTCATGCGAATATCGGTAGTAGTGTCCGTGTATGGCGGGCGTGCGTTGGCGCGCGCCGCAGTTTGTTGGATTCGTCGTATATCTCAAACGGCTCATTCGTGGCCAATACAACATAGCGTCTTTGCATACCGCTCGGCGTCGGCATCCCCGTTGTCGGACACAGACTCCTACACCGGCGGGACGGTGTGAATGGCGATTCTGGATGCCGGGTCCGAGCAGCCATACCTTTCATCGACCTCGGTTACCGGCCTCGTCCGGTTGCCGGACCCATCCGCGCAACCTCCCGCCGCCCGTGCCTTGATCGAGTTCTTCTTATCAGAATTCGACACCTGGCGTCCGATCCTCGCCAGGCTGCGCATCGCCTCGGACGTGGTGATCAAGCTTGCGGCGCGCGCCGCCCGCAACGGTACCGACTTCCAATCGGAGCTGCTGGCCTCGAACCTCGTTAGCGAACGCGAACTTTTCTCGGCCATTGCAACCGAATTCGGCGTGGGTTTCGTTGACGAGGTCGACGCTGACCGCCTTGTCATGCGGCCGGAGGATTGCGCGCTTTTCCTGCGCACACGCAGCAGACACCTGCATGCCAAGATCGTCGAACGGGACGGCCGGGCACATCCGCTGATTGTCCCCTCCGGGATGAGCCTTCGCACTCTCAAGACCTTGCTGCACCGCAAGAAGAAGCTGATGCCAATGCTGCGTATCACCACGCCGCAGGCGCTACGCCGTGCCGTGCTCGAAAACTCCCGCAAATCACTGGCCACCGAAGCGCGCAGCGGTCTTTACGAGCGCATGCCCGACTATTCGGCCCGCATCGTCGCCAATGCATGGCAGGGCGTGATCCTCGGGGCCATCCTGGTGCTTCTCGCGTTGGCCTTCACCTTCGCCATCTCGGCGACGTTCCTGGCAATACACATCTTCTTTTCGCTGTTCTTCCTTGGCTGTATCGGGCTGCGTTTCGCCGCGACAAGGAGTGCACAACCAGTCCCGCCTGCCGGTCTGGAGCGAACGCCGGCGGTAGACCTGCCGTTCTATTCGGTGCTTGTCGCACTCCACCGCGAGGCCGAAGTCGTACCGCAACTTCTGGCGGCGCTCGATCGTCTGATCTGGCCGCGAAGCAAGATCGAGATCAAGCTGGTCTGCGAGGCCGACGACCGCAAGACGCTTGACGCCATCGCCGCGCATAGGCTGCCGTACCACGTGGAGGTGATCAAGGTGCCTCCCAGCCTGCCTCGCACCAAGCCCAAAGCGTTGAGTTTTGCCGTGCCGCTGATCAAGGGCGACTATGTCGTCCTCTACGATGCCGAGGACCGGCCGCATCCGCTGCAACTGCTGGAGGCGTGGCACAGCTTCGAGCGTGGCGGCGAGGCCCTCGCCTGCGTCCAGGCCCCCTTGGAGATATCCAACGGGAATCGCGGCCTGATACCGCTGCTCTTCGCCTTCGAATATTCCGCCTTGTTCCGGGGCCTGCTGCCATGGCTGTCGAGCCGGCGCGTGGTGTTGCCGCTGGGCGGCACCTCCAACCATTTTCGCGTCGCCGCGTTGGACGAGGTCGGGGGTTGGGACCCCTACAATGTCACCGAGGATGCGGATCTCGGGCTGCGCCTTGTGCGCTTCGGCTATCGCACCGAGACGATCAGCCTGCCGACACTGGAGGACGCACCGGAAAGGCTGTCGATCTGGCTGCCGCAGCGCACCCGCTGGTTCAAGGGCTGGTGCCAGACCTGGCTCGTCCATATGCGCGATCCGGCAGCGTTGTTGCGCGACGTCGGCGCACGATCCTTTTTCCTGGTGCAGATCCTTTATGCGGGCCTGGTGATTTCGGCGCTGCTCCACCCGCTGCTTATCGCCTTCGGCTTCTATCTGGGCCTGCAGATCGCACTGGGCCAGCCTGCGTTCGGCTGGAAAGTCACGCTGTTGGTCATCGACGTGCTGAACATCGTTTGCGGCTACCTCTCCTTTTTCCTGCTCGGCTGGTACAGCCTTCGCAAACGCGACCGGAAGGAATTCTGGCGCGTCGTGACGTTCACACCTCTCTACTGGATGATGATGTCGCTCGCCGCCTGGCGTTCGCTGCTGCATCTGTGGCGGCGTCCCCACCACTGGGAAAAGACGCCGCACTTCCGGAGCGTCCGGAAAGATCCGCCGTGACGGTCTCAGTTTAGGTTGGATGCAAACACCTCAATCATCCCGAATAAACCCTGGTCCCGTGCCGATGATCTTCTTGTCCGGCTTGCCGATCGCCGCCTCGTCGCGCTTGGCGTAGGGGATGGACTTCAGGATGCGGCGCATGACCTCGATGCGCTCCCGGCGCTTGTCGTTGGAACGCACGATCACCCACGGCGCATGGTCGGTATGCGTCGCCTCGATCATCGTGTCGCGGGCCGCGCCATATTCGGCCCATTTCGTCAGCCCGGCCCTGTCCATGTCGGAAAACTTCCAATTGGTCAGCGGGCTGTGGAAGCGGTCGTGGAAACGTTTGAGCTGCATCTCCTGGCCCAGATCGAGCCAGAACTTGAAGAAGCGGATGCCCTCCCGAACGATCGCCAGTTCGTATTGCGGGGTTTCCTCGAGGAACCGCGTATGCTGTTCGGGCGTGCAGAAGCCCATCACCGGCTCGACACCGCCGCGGTTGTACCAGGAGCGGTCGAAGGTCACGAATTCTCCCGCCGTCGGGTAATGCGCGATGTAGCGCTGATAGTACCATTGACCGCGCTCGGTCTCGGTCGGCTTGGTCAGTGCCACGTTGCGGGCGGTGCGCGGGTTCATGTATTGGCGCAGGACCTCGATCGTACCGCCCTTGCCGGCGGCGTCACGGCCTTCGAAGACGCAGAGCACCCGTTCGCCGGAGGACTGCATCCACGCCAGCAGCTTGACCAGTTCGATCTGCAGGCGCTCGATCGTCTCCGCGTATTCGTCCTGATCCATCTTTTTGTCGTAGGGATAGCCGCCGGAGGTCAGCTTGTGCTTGTCGACCCACTCCGGCAGCTCAGGGTTGTCGATGTCAAAAACGCGTTCCGTGCCGCCGACATCGATCTTGATTCCGCCCGCCGTCATCTCAGCTTTACTCTTGTGGTTTTTCATGCCGGACACTTTCGCATTTCGATTCATGCTATTGGGTGACATGACGCCGGTCCAGAAGCAATCCACGGGGGAGTTTGGCAGGTCCGGTGGGCCGAACCTATGACGGACACCACCCAAGCAACCAATGGCCGGCGCCTGGCACGGCTCGCCTGGGGCCGCCTGTGGCAGGCGCGCTGGCTGTTCGCGGCGGCCGTCGCCGCCTTGCTTGGCTTGCACGCAAGCGGGGGAGGATCGACGCTCGCTGTATCCCTCACCGTGCTGGCGCTGCTGGCCGTGGCCGCGTTGTCGCCGCGCAGGATATTTCCGGAACGCCCGGCGAGCATCCCTGCATCGAGCCGACCTGCCCTTTCCGAAGACCTTTCGGCCGAGAGCCTGGCCGCCGCCGTTGCCGACCCGCTCATCGTCTTCGACACAAGGGGGGTCGTTACGCTTTCCAACAGCGCGGCGGCATCGGCGTTCGGTGATATCCAGGCCGGCATATCGATGCCGTTGAAATTCCGGGCCCCGGAAATGCAGGAACTTCTCGAAAGCATGCTCTCGGGACGCTTTCCGTCGAAGACCGTGGAATACACCGAGCGCGTTCCCATCGAGCGCGTTCTGCGTGTGACCGCGACGGCGGTCGGCCACGGCACAGGCCTGTTCGTCATGGTGGTCAAGGACCAGAGCGAGTCGCGCCGCATCGACCGCATGCGCGCCGACTTCATAGCCAATGCCAGCCACGAATTGCGCACCCCGCTGGCCTCGATCGCCGGTTTCGTCGAGACGCTGCGCGGTCCGGCGAAGAACGACGCAGCGGCGCGCGAACAATTTTTGCAGATTATGCAGAGCCAGACTTCACGCATGGCGCGGCTAATCGACGATCTGCTGTCGCTGTCGCGGCTGGAGATGAAGGCGATGACCGTCGGCGGCGCCAAGGTCGATCTCGGGCGGGTCATCGAGAGCGTGGTGGATTCGCTGAAACCGCTCGCCGCCGAGAGCGGCGTGGTCATCGACAACCGTATGGGCGGCGAGCGGATCGAAGTTCCGGGCGATCGCGACGAGCTTTTCCAGGTCTTCGAAAATCTCGTTGAAAACGCGTGCAAATATGGCCAGTCCGGCGGCCGTGTGGTGGTCTCGGCGACGCGGCCAGTTCAGGGCGAGGTCGCCGTCGAGGTGCGCGATTTCGGTCCCGGAATCGCCGAGGAGCATATTCCGCGCATCACCGAGCGTTTCTATCGCGCCGACGTCGAGAACAGCCGCTTGCACAAGGGCACCGGGCTCGGCCTCTCCATCGTCAAGCACATCATCACCAGGCACAAAGGCAGGCTGGCGATCACCTCGAAATTGGGCGAAGGGGCGGCATTTACCGTGCATCTGCCCGTGAAGTAGCCAGATTTCTTCAATCTGTAACATGGCTGGTCTATTGATTCGGGCCAAACTAGTTTGACGCGCCCGAAAAGTCGCAAGATCATGACCGCCATGCCTTCGCACCACATTGTCAGCGCTTATGACGACGAACTGAAATACCTGACCCGCAAGATCGCGGCGATGGGCGGCCACGCCGAGCGCATGGTCGATCAGGCCGTCTCGGCGCTGATCCACGCCGATCTGGCGCTTGCCCGCAAGGTGATCGCCGACGACACCGTGCTCGACGAGACGCAGCGCGAGATCGACGACAGAACCATTTCCATGATCGCCCGGCGCCAGCCGTTGGCCGGCGACCTGCGCGAGATCATCGGCGCCATTCGCATCTCGGCCGACCTGGAGCGCGTCGGCGACCTCGGTAAGAATGTCGCCAAGCGCGCAGTCGCAGTCGGCGACGGGCTCGATCCCGCCAGCCCGTTTCGCGGCCTGCAGGCACTGGTCGACCTCGCACTCACCCAACTCAAGGACGTGCTCGACGTCTACGCCTCGCGCTCGGTCGAGCGGCTTGCCGCCATGCGCGACCGCGACGACCAGATCGACGCCATGTACACCTCGCTCTTCCGCGAACTGCTCACCTACATGATGGAAGATCCTCGCAACATCACGCCCTGCACGCATCTGCTGTTCTGCGCCAAGAATATCGAGCGCATCGGCGACCATGCGACCAACATCGCGGAGGCGATTTATTACATCGTCACCGGCGAGCAGATGCCGCCGAACCGGCCCAAGGAAGACAAGAGCCCGGAAGTCAAATTGGTTCCTGTTGCAGGCACCTGACCGAGGCTTCTCCGGCCACAGCGTCCGTGCGCGGCCTGGCCGCGCTGCAACAAGAAGACGGCCGCAGAGGCCCTACGCAGCCGATAAGCGGCCACGGTATCCTGCGGTTTCGCCGCTGCGGCTGGTCCGTCATCATTTCACCGGCCCCCTCGCCTGACAGCGTCATCCAGAATTCCGTCCGGGGACCCACATGCTTCTCCAACTCCTGCGTAACGCGACCCTCAAGCTCAATTATGCAGGCAGGACCGTGCTGATCGATCCGGATTTCGGACCAAGGCATAGCCGGCCTTCCTTCACCGGCCGCTCGCCGAACCCCATGGTCGAGCTTCCGGATAGTGTCGAAACGATCCTGCAAGGCGTCGAACTGGTCATCGTGTCGCATCTGCACCAGGACCATTTCGATACGGTCGCCCGGCTAAGCGTGCCGAAGACGCTGCCGCTGATCTGCCAGCCCGGTGACGAGACGATCATCCGCGACCTCGGATTCACCGACGTGACGCCGCTGACTGACAGCATCGACTGGAACGGCATTTTGCTGACGCGGCGCGAAGGCAGCCACGGCCTCGGGCCGGTGGTCGAGAAGATGGGCTCGGTGATGGGTTTCAGCCTGGAGGCGGAAGGTGAGCCGAGCATCTACTGGGCGGGCGACACCGTGTTCTACCCACCGGTCGCGGAGACGATCGCCGAGACGCGCCGCGACATTATCGTCACGCATTCGTGCGGCGCGCGCTGGGATGGCGACCTGATCGTCATGAATGCGTCGCAAACCATCGCGGTGTGCGAGGCCGCGCCAACGTCGATCGTCGTGGCGACCCACATGGAGGCACTTGATCATGCGACGGTGTCGCGGCAGGAGCTTCGCCGGGCCGCCGACGATATTGGCATTCCAGCCGCGCGGCTAGTCATCCCGGCGGACGGCGAGACGCTGTCTTTTCCGAAGCGATAGGCGACAGCCGGGTGTGTAGCCCGGCGAACCGGTGCGTGTTGAACGGCGCTACGAAAGCTACCTGACGCGCCGGCGCTCCGAAGCCGGCTGGAAGGCGATCCGCGCATGATAGCGGCAATACGGTCCATTTTCCGCGCAGTCGTTGCCGCAGAAATGAAATCCCTCCGCCAGCGGGTCTCCGATCGGCCATTTGCAGGTCCGCTCGTTGAGCTGGATGAGTTGCAGGTGACGCGAGATCGGCACCACCACGTTGTCGTCCGTCCGCTCTGTCGTCCGTATGACCGGCACCGCATCGAACTGGGTCTGCAAGGCCGTCGCACCGATCGAAGGCGTCACCGTGCGCCCTGCCGGCACAGGACGTGGCGCCGGCTTGGCGGCGACGGGCTGGGCGGGCTTCTTTTGGCGTGCGGGCGCCGGATTGGCACGACCGCGGCCGGAGAGCTTCAGGCGATGAACCTTGCCGATCACCGCGTTGCGGCTGACACCGCCCAGTTGGGCGGCAATCTGGCTGGCGCTGAGTCCCTCCGACCAAAGCCTACGCAAGGTTTCAACACGTTCATCTGTCCACAGCATGGGTCGGTCTCCTGACGCCGCGTGCGGGACGTATGAATCCTTTCACCCTCCCGGTTACACAAAACCGGGCTGACACCACATATACAGGTGAACTGAGTGCCGCCGCACGATATCTAGCTATCTCGTGATCCCTTCGTACCGTATCGGCTGACTCCGTGACAAGAGTCCCGTTTGCAACACGAATCGGAAAATTGGGTTTTCCCCAACTTGCCTCCGCTCAGGAAGCAAGCCGGACAAGCAGATGATTTGCAGGCTGCAATAGCGTATGCCCGGGATTGGCTTGCTTGCCGCTGGCACAACGACGTTTTCGTTGACTTCGCGGCCGAAAAACTCAATATGCCCCTGAAAGAGCCGCCGCTTGGGCGGCTTTTTGATTTCTTGGGTTCCGGGGACGCATGTAATGAGCGGATCGGCGCTTTACGAGACCTTTTCCCGCGCGCCACTGGCGTTCGAGCGTGGCGAAGGATCCTGGCTGATAGACGGCAAAGGCGAGCGATACCTCGATTTCGCCGGCGGCATTGCCGTGAATTCGCTCGGCCACAGCCATCCCGCGCTGGTCTCCGCCCTGACCGAACAGGCCGGAAAACTCTGGCACGTCTCCAATCTCTACGAGATCCCGGGACAGAGCCGGCTGGCCGAGCGGCTCGTCGCCAATTCCTTCGCCGACAAGGTGTTCTTCACCAATTCGGGCGCCGAAGCGCTGGAATGCGCGATCAAGACGGCACGCCGCTATCAGTACGTTTCGGGCCATCCCGAGCGCTTCCGCACCATTACCTTCGAAGGCGCGTTCCACGGACGCACGCTGGCAACGATCGCGGCCGGCGGACAGGCGAAATATCTGGAAGGCTTCGGCCCCAAGGTCGATGGCTTCGACCAAGTGCCGTTTGGCGACATCGAAGCTGTCGAGAAGGCGATTACGCCGGAAACGGCCGCGATCCTGATCGAGCCGTTGCAGGGCGAAGGCGGCATCCGCGAGGTGCCCGCGCCTTTCCTCCGCCGGCTGCGCGAACTTTGCGAGGAACACGGCCTGCTTTTGATCTTCGACGAGGTCCAGTGCGGCGTCGGCCGTACCGGCAAACTCTTCGCCTATGAGTGGTCCGGCGTCGCGCCCGATCTGATGGCGATCGCCAAGGGCATCGGTGGCGGTTTCCCCGTGGGCGCCTGTCTGGCTACCGACGAAGCGGCCGTAGGCATGACTCCCGGCGTGCACGGGACCACCTTCGGCGGCAACCCGCTGGCAATGGCTGTCGGCAATGCTGTGCTCGACGTCATTCTGGCGGACGGTTTCCTCGACGAGGTCAAGCGCAAGGCGCTGCTGCTGAAGCAGGGCCTAGCCAGCGTCGCCGACCAGTTTCCCGGGGTGATCGAGGACGTGCGCGGGTCTGGCCTGCTGCTCGGTTTCAAGTGCCGTGTCCAGAATACGAAAATGCAGGCAGCCTTGCGGGACGAGAAGATGCTGTCGGTCACCGCCGGCGACAATGTCGTGCGGTTGCTGCCGCCGCTTACCGTCAGCGACGAGGAAATCCGCGATGCGCTCGGCCGCCTCCGCGCCGCGGCTTCGCGGCTTTCGACGCCGGCCGCGGCGGAGTAGGACGCCGCGGTATGCAGAACGGCACAAGGCATTTCACCGACCTGTCTTCCGTCCCGGCCGCCGAACTGCGCGCCATGCTGACCGATGCCGGCGCACGCAAGGCCGACATAAAGGCCGGCAAACGCTCGCGGCCGCTGGACGGCAAGGTGCTTGCGATGATCTTCGACAAGCCGTCGACGCGCACCCGCGTTTCCTTCGACGTCGGCATGCGGCAACTCGGCGGCGAGACGATCATGCTGACCGGCACCGAGATGCAGCTCGGCCGCAGCGAGACCATCGCCGACACGGCAAAGGTGCTGTCGCGCTATGTCGACGCGATCATGATCCGCACCACCTCGCATGATCGGCTGATCGAACTCACCGAAAGCGCCACCGTGCCGGTGATCAACGGGCTCACCGACGACACGCATCCCTGCCAGCTCATGGCCGATATCATGACCTTCGAGGAACATCGCGGTCCGGTCGCCGGCAAGACCTTCGCGTGGGTCGGCGACGGCAACAATGTGCTGCATTCGCTGCTGGAGGCCTCGGCGCGGTTTTCCTTCCAGGTTAACGTCGCAGTGCCCGAAGGCAGCGAACCACAGCAGAAATATGTCGACTGGGCCAAGGCCAATGGCGGCAGCGTCAGCTTCATAAGGAATGCCGAGGAAGCGGTCGAGGGCGCCGACTGCATCGTGACTGATTGCTGGGTGTCGATGGGCCAGGAACATCGCGCGCGCGGCCACAATGTTTTCCTGCCCTACCAGGTCAACGAACGGCTGATGAAGTGTGCGAACCGGGACGCGCTGTTCATGCACTGCCTGCCGGCGCACCGCGGCGAGGAAGTCACCAACGAGGTCATAGACGGGCCGCATTCGGTGGTGTTCGACGAGGCCGAGAACCGGCTGCACGCCCAGAAGGCCGTGCTCGCCTGGTGCCTGGGCGCTTGAACACGGGACACCTCGCCCCTATTTTCCGCCGCATCACCCTGAACGCGTGATTTAGGACATCCGCTGCGGTAATCATCCGCAAGCGGGGCGGAAGGATTGGTGCGATGAGCGAGACGCAGCGCAGGCTTGGCGATATCGGCTTTGCCGGAGACGACGACGTGGTGCCCTTCGAGGTCGCCGCTCTGGATGTGCGCGGGCGCATCGTTCAACTCGGGCCGATGCTCGACCAGATTCTTGCCCGCCATGCCTATCCCGAGCCGGTGGCGCGGCTGGTGGCGGAGGCGTGCCTGGTCACCGTGTTGCTCGGCACGTCGCTGAAGTTCGAAGGGAAATTCATCCTACAGACCCGCACCGACGGGCCGGTCGACATGGTGGTGGCCGATTTCTCGACGCCGCGCTCGCTGCGTGCCTATGCGCGCTTCGACGCAGAGCGGCTGGCCGAGGCGGTTGCGGCCGGCGAGGCGGCGCCCGGCCAACTGCTCGGCAATGGCGTGCTGGCGCTGACGATCGATCAGGGCGAGCACACGCAGCGCTACCAGGGCATCGTGCCGCTTGACGGCACCGACCTGCAGGAAGCGGCGAAGACCTATTTCCGCCAGTCGGAGCAAATCCCGACGGACGTGAAACTGTCGGTGGGCAAGATCGTGCTGCCGGGAAACGGCGGTAGCCACGAGCACTGGCGCGCCGGCGGGCTTATGGCGCAGTTCCTGCCCAAGGCGACGGAGCGCACTCGCGTGCCCGACCTCCCTGGCGGCGACGATCCGCTCGCCGCACCGCAGGAAGTGGCCGACGCGGCCTGGCAGGAGCTGCTGGCGCTGGTCGCGACGGTGGAGCATGAGGAACTGCTGGACCCGAAGGTCGGCTCCGAGCGGCTGCTCTACCGGCTGTTCAACGAGCACGGCGTGCGCGTCTTCGACGCCACGCCGGTCGAGGACCGCTGCTCCTGCTCGGAGGAGCGCATTCGCGGCATCCTCGACGGTTTCACTGCCGAGGAAATCACGGATTCGACGGAAGACGGCATCATTCGCGTGAACTGCGAGTTCTGCTCGAAGGCCTATGCGTTCAAGCCTGAGGAGTTCCTCACTCAGGCTTGAGGGTCCTGTGCGCCACTGATGCCATTCCGCCTGCTACGACTGAGCCGCCTGGCACTCACGCAGCTTCTTGAAGGCTGCGTCAGTGCCGGTGAGGTTCATGACGAGCGGGTCGCGTCCCGGAACCGTGATCCTGAGCGACTTCTTCTTGGCGAGGTCGTAGATGAAGTCGGGATTGTTCACCCAGACATAGGCTCCGCGATACTCCCCGATCTGCTGGCCGGTCGCCTGCCCGCTGAATTCCTGCCCGTCGACTTCGAACGTAACCGTCAGCTTATCCCCTGCTTTGACCTTGGCATCCGACTTGGTATAGATCGCCATATACCCCTTTGGGGCCTGGCGTGCGTCGATGCCCATCTGAACCTGCGTAGCGCCATCCGGGTTTGACTTGGTGACGAGGCAACCTGGTCCCATGTCGTCCTTGACGAGGATTTCCCACCCGGCTTCCTCGCCGTATTTCGTGGCCGTCTGTGCAAACGCAGCCGTCGCGGCTAGAACCGCGATCGTCATTCCGATTGAAATCTTTGCGTGCATAGGTTCCTCCTACCTGACTTAAGCAGCTTTAAGCATGAAAGGTATGAAGTATCGCCCCTTACGCTACGGCAATATTCTTGCGCAGTCGATGACTGAGTTGCCGGCGACTGGATAAATATTCAGAGTTGCCGCAGGCGCACGATCGGCCGGCAGGCGGGCCGCAATCGGCGCGAGGCGGGTTCGACGGTGACCTTGGACTACGCCCTCAATTCACCGTGCGCTGGCCGTCCGGCAGATCCAGCGAGAACGCCGGTATGTCGACGTCAAAGGTGTCACCGCTGGCATTCTGCATCGTATAGCGGCCGACCATGATGCCGGACGGCGTCGGCAGCGGGCAGCCCGACATGTACTGATAGCTGTCGCCGGGATCGAGGTCCGGCTGCTCGCCGACCACGCCCGGTCCCCGCACCTCCTCGACGCGGCCTTTTCCGTCGGTGATGTGCCAGTACCGCGACAAAAGTTTCACATGCTCGTCGGACTGGTTGTCGATGGTGACGCGATAACCCCAGACATAGCGGTTTTCGGCCGGGTCGGAGCGCTCCGCGAGATAGAACGGCTCGACGCTGACCTCGATGCCGTGGGTGATGGCTTTGTACATGCCGGCTCCCGCCTTGACGGTCCTGGCGGATGGCCTGCCGCCAGGCATGGAAGGCGCCTTCATTGCGGCGTCTGCAACGGCTCGGGCATCGGCACCGGATCGGCCGGTTTGACCATCGTGTCATTGACGAAGACCGAGCCATCGGCCCTGACATTGACCGCCCATTGCAGGCGCCCGTCTGGAAGCGCCTTGCCGAAACCCTTGACCATCGCGAGCGCCGGCAGCAGTTCCGCGACCTGCTGATCGGTCGGTGCGGCGGACTGCAGCGCGGCCACGGCCTTGTCGAAACCCGCAGCCTCGATTGTCGCATTCATCACCGGCTTGCCATCCGGAAACACCATCTCGCCCTCGACGGCGAATTCGGTGTCGGCGTTCGCGACTTTGCTTTTCGCCAGCACGATCCTGGGCGGATTGGCCATGAATTCCGCCTCGATCGCGTCGGTGACCGCGACCGGCACGGGCGGATCCAGGCTGAGATCGAAGTTCTCGATCATCTTTCGCGCCGGCTCTTCAAGATTCAGGTTCGTGCCGCTTAAATTCAGGTCGACCTCGGTCGGGATCAACGCCGGCGCCCAGGCGGGCAAAAACAATGAGGCCACTTCCAGCTCCGACAGCTTTATGCCGTAGTCCAGCCGGCCGTCCTGGCGGATGCCGTCCATGGCCACCGAAACGCCGGCCTGTCCGGTCCGAAAGATGCCGACCGGCGTCGTCACCGACAGATCGGAAAATCCATAGGTTCCATCGATATGCTCCCACAGCGGCAACGCCGCCAGGATTAGCGATTTCAGTTCGGCCTGATTGGCTTTGACCTTTGCCTCGTCATTGTTGGCAACCGCGAAGGCGAGAATGTCGAGCAGGCTTCCCCACTTATAACCTGTGCCGTTTGCATCCACCGACAGGGACGCGGCCTTCATTTCCATCGGGAAGTTGGTGTTGCTGCCGGGGTCGACGACGTTCTGGCTCTGGACGAAGTCGGCCATGACCTGTTTCGAGGCGAAATCGACGCCGCCATTTGCCGACTTCGTCCCGGTCACCGTGACGGTGCCCGCGCCGTAGTTGGCTTCGCTGCGGCCGGTCGGAGCTTCCGTCACCAGCTTGAGGCCGGAATGCGAACCGGTGGCGCTGGAGAACGCGCCAAGCGCGGGATCGAAGACGCCGCTCATCTTGCCGTCGCTGACCGTCAACTGGAAACGCTGCTTCACCGGCGGCTGGCTGATCTCGACCCAGCCCTCGGGAGACAGCGCGCCGTCGATCTGCCATGTCCCGTCAGCCAGCGGTTTTGCCCGCAGCCCGTAAGGCTTCACTTCATAGTTGACGATGTCCTGCGGCGGAAACAGGCTAGCGATACGGTTGAAATCAAAGTCGATCCGGTAGGCGTCGCCGTCTGCCGAAACTTTTACGATGCCCTTGTCGAAGGCTGTCTTGCCGACATAACGCGACAATGTCTCGCCCAACTGCGCCGCGCCCGGACCATCCACGGTCTGGGCGGCGGCGGGCGCGGCGAAAGCAACGATCAGGATCGGCAGAAGGGCACGCAAGGCGACGCTCCGTCGGAAGGGCTGGGTTCCGAAACTGACCCTAGCCCCAAGGGCCGCCGATGCCAACCATGCGTTGCACCGGCACGAGTTGGCGTCAGGCGACCGCCTTCAGCGCCCGCTCGATGTCCTCGATCAGGTCGCCCGTATCCTCCAGCCCGACCGAAAGCCGCACTGTGCCCGGCCCGATGCCCAGTTCGGCGCGTGCCTCGTCGGTCAGGTTCTTGTGCGTGGTCGTGGCCGGATGGGTGATCAGGCTTTTCGCGTCGCCCAGATTGTTGGAGATCAGGATGATCTCCAGCGCGTTCGAGAAGGCGAAGGCTGCCTTCTTGCCGCCCTTGAGCTCGAGGCAGATCAGCGTCGAGCCGCCGCTCATCTGCCTCGCCACCACGCCCGCCTGGGGATGATCGGCGCGGCCGGGATAGATGACGCGGGCGACTGCGGACTGATCGGCCAGGAAATCGGCGATCTTCCCTGCGCTCTCGGTCTGCTGGCGCACGCGGATAGGCAGCGTCTCAAGTCCCTTCAGCAGCGTCCAGGCATTGAACGGCGACAGGCTGGGGCCGGTATGCCGGAAATAGTCGTGCAAATTCTCGTCGATCCACTTCTTGTTGGAGAGGATGACGCCGCCGAGACAGCGGCCCTGCCCGTCTATATGTTTCGTCGCCGAATAGACGACGACATGGGCGCCGAGTTGCAAGGGCTTCTGCTGCAGCGGCGTGGCGAAGACGTTGTCCACCACCAGCCGCGCGCCGATCGAATTGGCGAGTTTTGCCACCGCGGCGATGTCGATCACTTCCAGAGTGGGATTGGTCGGGCTTTCCAGGAAGAACAGTTTTGTGTTCGGCCGTACAGCCTTTTCCCAATTGGCGATGTCCGTGCCGTCGACCAGCGTCGCCGCGATGCCGTATCGCGGCGCCAGCGTCTCGACCACCCAGCGGCAGGAGCCGAACAGGGCGCGCGCCGCCACGATATGGTCGCCGGCGCGCAGGCCGCACAGGATCGCCGAAGTGACCGCCGCCATGCCGGAGGCGGTCGCCCGCGCGTCCTCGGCGCCTTCCAGGGCGCACATGCGCTTCTCGAACATGTCGACGGTGGGGTTGGCGTAGCGCGAATAGATGAAGCCGGGGGACTCGCCCTTGAAGCGGGCTTCCGCCGCCTCGGCCGTCTCGTAGACATAGCCCTGCGTCAGATAGATCGCCTCCGACGTCTCGCCATGATCAGAGCGTAGCGTGCCTCCATGGACGAGGCTGGTCGCCGGCTTCCAGTTGCGTTGATGGTCGTGCGCCATGGGTAACCCCCAAAACAAAAAAACCGGCCGCGAAAGTCGCAACCGGTCCATATGGCCTTGGCAAGCCAACGGTCCTTTAGCGACTTGTTTAACGTGGCTGCAAGCCGACCGGCCAAATCACCACGGGATAAGTTTCCATTAGACCTGTCGTGCGCTTGCGTCAATCATGTGGTTGGCTAAAGCAATGCTGTTCAGTCGGGGTTCGTGCGTGCGTAACGAAGGCATCCTACCGGATCACCAGATCGCAGACCTGTTCCAGTCCGGCGCGCTGGCCGCCGCGCGCCCGCTCGACGGCGACCAGATCCAGCCCGCCAGCCTCGACCTGCGCCTCGGCGACAAGGCATTCCGCGTGCGCGCCAGCTTCCTGCCCGGCAGCAAAAATCTGGTCTCCGAAAAGCTCGACCGGCTGAGGCTGCACGAGATCGACCTCACCCACGGCGCTGTGCTGGAGACCGGCTGTGTCTATATCGTGCCGCTTCTCGAAAGCCTGAAGCTTCCGGCCGAAGTCGCCGCGTCCGCCAATCCGAAGAGTTCGACGGGCCGGCTCGACATTTTTACCCGCGTCATGACCGACCGCGGCCAGGAGTTCGACAAGATCCCCGCCGGCTACGAGGGGCCGCTCTACCTCGAAGTCAGCCCGCGAACGTTCCCTGTGGTCGTGCGCACCGGCTCGCGGCTTTCGCAAATCCGTTTCCGCAGCGGCAATGGCGTCATCGGCGAGTTCGCGCTGCAGGCGCTTCACGATACGGAGACGCTGGTCGCCTCGGAGGAGCCGAACATTTCCGGCAGCGGCATCGCGCTGTCGATCGACCTGATGGGCGACGCAAACGGGCTGGTCGGCTATCGCGGAAAACACCACACCGGCATCGTCGACGTCGACAAGCGCGCCGCCCACGACGTGTTCGATTTCTGGGAACCGCTCTACCGTCGCGGCGAGCCCGGCGAACTGGTGCTCGATCCCGACGAGTTCTACATCCTCGTCAGCCGCGAGGCCGTCCACGTCCCGCCGCTCTACGCCGCCGAGATGACGCCATTCGATCCGCTGGTCGGCGAATTCCGCGTCCACTATGCAGGGTTCTTCGATCCGGGTTTCGGCCATTCCGCGGCCGGCGGTACGGGCAGCCGCGCCGTGCTGGAAGTGCGCAGCCACGAAGTTCCGTTCATCCTCGAACACGGCCAGGTGGTCGGGCGGCTGATCTACGAACACATGCTGGCCGCGCCGCGGGCGCTGTACGGCACCGACCTCGGCTCCAATTACCAGGCGCAGGGCCTGAAGCTGTCCAAGCATTTTCGCTAGTCCGGCGACGGATCGATCTCGGCTGGTCCGACGTTGTGCCCAGAAGCCCTAGTGCCCGTGAGGCAATGATCGAAGCCTATGGCAGCTCATGCCCCGAACGCATCGGCAAAGAAAGAGGCGATGGATGGCCGATAACCCGCGCGCCCAAGACAGGCGGGAACAGCAGATCGAGGCCCACCAGCCGGGGCGAGGTCGGCTCGCGGAGACTCCGCTGGAAATCCCGGCGCGCGGATGGCGCGACATCGCATGGCGGGTGTTCGCAGAGATATCGGAGGACCGCATCTTCCTGATTGCGGCCGGAGCGACCTTCTACCTCCTGCTCGCCCTCTTTCCCGCACTCACCGCCTTCGTCTCGCTCTATGGCTTCGTGGCGGACCCCAAAACCATCGCCGATCACATCGCCTTTCTGGGCGGCGTGCTGCCTGCAGGCGGCTATGAGCTTATCCGCGATCAGTTGAAGGCGCTGACCGCGCAGAACGAGGAGGCCCTGAGCTGGGGTTTCGTCGCCGGCCTGGCGGTGTCGATCTGGAGCGCCAACAACGGCATCAAAAGCCTGTTCGAAGGTCTGAACGTCGCCTATGGCGAGCGTGAAAAGCGCTCGTTCATCGTCGTCAATCTCATCTCGCTGACGTTCACCGCCGGCGCGATGTTCGTCGGCATCGCGCTGATCTTCTCGGTCGGCGTCGTGCCGGCGGTCCTCGCCTTCCTGATGCTGGACCATTGGACCGAGTTGCTGATCAGCGCGCTTCGCTGGCCGATCCTGCTGGTTGTGGTCGGCGCCGGCATATGCCTCATCTTCAGGTATGGGCCAAGCCGGGAGCGCGCCAAATGGCGGTGGATCACGTCGGGTGCGGCAATCGCCACCGTGGTCTGGCTGGTGGCCTCGTGGGGCTTTTCCCTCTACCTGCAGAACTTCGCCAACTATAACGCCACCTACGGTTCTCTGGGCGCGGTCATCGGTTTCATGATGTGGACATGGATTTCCGTCGTCATCCTGTTGGTCGGGGCCGAACTCAACGCCGAGATGGAACACCAGACGGCGCGCGATTCCACCACGGGCGCACCGCAGCCTCTCGGCGAACGCGGCGCCGTCATGGCCGACACGATCGGCAGGGCCGCAGGCGACGACCACTGAGAAGGGGGATCGTTTCTCAGTCTTTTTTGCGATTTTGTTTCTTTCGGCGCCGCCCATCCTTGCCAAGCCTTTGAAATGGCTTGTTGCGCTGCATCGGAAGAAACCCTGGCGCGCGAGTTGGCGGCGCTCGGGATCATCAAAGGTCAGCCATTCGCCCCCGACGAACGGATGACACGGATTCTGGAGAAGGCGCCTATTCTGGCTAATGGACAAATGCGGGTCCAGTCCTTCGCTGATCGGCGTGCGGATCGGATGGCTTGGCCAGATCGACAGTGGGAATGGGCGACCCTGCGTCCCGAAAATGGCACGTTCGATGCGCCGACCTACAAAGACCTGACCGCCCGCGAAAAATGGTTCTATCAGGCTCAGGTCGAATCGCCGGCGATGTTTCGCCGTTCACCCGGCGCTGGGTCGCTCTATTGGCTCGGCACGCGCGATCAGACAGGCGCTTATCTCGACGGCGCCAAGAGCTACAAGCTGTCGGTGCCGCAGCCGGTCCCGGCAAAACTTTTCTGGTCGGTCACCGTCTACGACGCGGAAACCCGATCCGAGATCGACTCCGGCCAAGGGCACGCCGCCCTGCGCTCCCTATTCGAATTGAAAGATGTTGGCGGATCAACCGCTGACCTCTTTTTTGGTCCCTCCGCTCCGGCTGGATCGGAAAGTCATTGGATCAAGACGATCCCCGGCAAGGGCTGGTTCACCTATTTCCGCATCTACGGTCCAGAGCAGAGCGCGTTTGATGGATCGTGGAAGCCGGGCGACTTCGAGGAGATGAAGTAATATCTGGAGGCACGTCCAATGTCCTTCATCGACATTTTCGCATGGATCGTCTTGATCGTCTTGATCGCCACAGCCGTGGCGATCTTCGTGGCGCTAGGCATGATGCCCGGACATATCGCGCGGAAGCGAGGGCACCCTTGGGCCGAGGCGGTCACGGTCGGCGGCTGGGCAACCTTGATCTTCGGCTTCGTGCTCTGGCCGCTCGTCTTGATCTGGGCCTACGTTGACTTTCCGGCGAAGAGGGAGCGACCGGAATGATCGTTGTTCTCCTCAACAGCTATATCGCGCTGCTCGCCCTGTTCGTCTGGCTGCGCTTCATCCCGCTTAACACCTTCTGGAAGTTATCGCCGGTCGTTGTGGCGCTCCTCCTGCTCGTGGGTTTGTTTATTCCCATGGGTTGGGGTGCGCCCTCTGGTCCAACGGCGGTCATTCGAAATTCGGTGCAAATTATTCCGGCAGTCTCCGGCGAGGTTCTGGAGGTGCCAGTCGCGGCAAACACGCCGATCAAAAAGGGCGACCTGCTATTCCGGATCGACCCGACGACCTACGAGGCGCAGGTTGCTGCCGTTGATGCGCAATTGAAGCTGGCAGAGCTGCGGCTGTCGCAGATGGAGAAGCTGGCCAGCACCGGCACCGGTCGCGAGTTCGATGTCGAGCAGCGCCAAGCCGAGGTTGACCAGTTAAGGGCAGAGCTAAAAGGTGCGCAGTATAACTTGACCAACACCGAGGTCCGCGCACCGGCCGATGGCTACGTGACCAACCTTGCGCTGCGACAGGGTGCGCGCGTAACGGCGCAAAGTCCTGTCATGGCCTTTATCGACACAGCCGACACCATCGTCGGTACCGAGATCGCACAGATCTACGCGCGCTATATAGAACCCGGACAGCCGGTCGAGGTTACCTTCAAGATCTTTCCGGGACAGGTCTTTGCGGGAAAAGTCGAAACGGTAATTCAGGCATTGGCTAGTGGACAGACACAGGTCGGCGGCACGGCAGTGTCGCCGGGAAATGTCGCCGCCGCACCGTTCGTGGTGCGCTTGAAGCTCGATGATGCCGGCATAGCAGCCACCCTCCCTGCGGGTAGCGCCGGCCTAGCGGCTATCTACACCGAGCACGTGAAAGCCAGCCACGTGATCCGAAAAGTCGTCCTTCGCCAGACTGCAATTGTGAACTACGTCAACCCGTTCTAAGCATTCAAACGGACGGAGCGCGGGCTTGGTGGCTGCAAACCATGCGCCTTGCCCGAGGTCGCCGCCTGGGGGATCGGATCGAAGCCGGGGGGGCTATCTGGAAAAAATGCCTATTCGGGGGACACCAGCCGCCCAAAGGAAACGTTAGATTCCGCACAGAAGAATTTTGGGGGGGTGCGCTTTTTCGGCCCGCCCTGCGCGCCAAAAACCGGCCCCGATGACCGGGAATTACCGGGCGCTACCGGCCGCGATCCGCCAGCGACCGGCGCTGATCGGAATGCGCCGAGGCAACTTATCGCGCCACGCGAGAGGTTCGGCGCTCGACCTCGCGATCAGGTCGCGGCCGGCGCGACCGACTCGATGAACAGCGCCGCGATCTGAAAGAGGATACCCGCCACGGCTAGTCCGGTCGCGATCAGAACCGCCCGCTTGGACTTGCCAGTCGATACCTTCGCGTCGATGGCGTTGAAGATCATGGCTGTCCCGAGCAATTCGAGTTGCTTCTGATGCCACAGGATGATCTCGCCCACCTCGCGGTGGAATTCCGCTTGCGTGAGGGGCCGTTGCGGTTGCCAGTTTCTGGCATCCTGATCCTTGGCGATCTCGATCTGCTTTGCCTCCAGCCGCTTCCACATCCACTTTTCGGTGTCGGCGACTCCCTTAGCCTTTTTCGTGCTGATGTCGGCATGGACCCGGCGAATATCGAACGCGAGGAGTAGCAGCGCGGCGATGTTGCAGGCTTGGCCGATCACATTCAGCCCGCGCGCCGACCAGACCAGCGCGAGCGCCTTCGTCAAGAATTCGGGTAGCGAGAACGCTTCCATGGTCTGCAAGGTAGCTCTCGGCGGCCGATTCGCGGGCGGCCTTAAGGCTTTTCCACGGACATTTCGCCGGCCTCGATCTGCGCCCGCCCAGCGGCCCGCCTGCGCGCGCTCGGGCCTCGGCCGGCCTACCACAGCGGCTAAGGCCAGCGCGCGCCTGGACGGCCGCCTGGACGGCTTTCCGGGCGCCGGCAACCTCCGGCAAATTTGCCGGAGATTCAACGGTCGAAAGTGTCCAGAACTCGGGACACTTTCTGTGCCCGATGCCTGCGGCAAGCAGCCGCTCCGAACGGCCGTGAACGCGGTTGCTCCGTTTCAGGTCTCCGCCCAACTCCAGACCGTCCAAACCGGAAAGGAGACCTACATGACCACCGAGACCACCACCGCCAAGGCACCAAAGCCTGCAAAAGCACCGAAGCCGGCCGCCGCGCCGAAGGCCGAGAAAGCCCCGAAGCCGCTCTCAAAGCGCGCACAGATCGAGGCCGACGCCGCAGCCGGCGTCCTGCCGAGCGCGCCGGACTTTTCCGCCGCCACCCACGCCCGGTTCCGCAAGAAATTGGCCGAGGTCGAGGCGCTGGTCGCGGCCGGCGATCTCAAAGGCTTGCGCGGCTTTCAGATCAGCGTGGTAAGCTCGTCGCCGAAGGCCATTGCGAAATTCCGCGATCTTTGCATCGTCGCCTTGGAGGCGCAGCGGAAAGCCGCAAAGGCCGCATCGAAAGCCGCGCCGGTCGAGCCGGCCGACATCCCGGCATTCTTGAAAAACGGCCAATAGGATCACCCATCCAGACCAGAACAGGCCCGGCATCGTCCGGGCCTTTTTTCATGCGCGCGGCTGCGAGGTCTATGCGGCGAGTGTCCCATTCTGATACAGTGGCGCATCCGTGGAATTGCTGTCCGGCAGCGCATCAGACCATCCTCCCAAGCGCCGCCCGGACACGCACATCGCGAAAAGGCGGCTTTCGATGCCCTCACCAATTTCCGGACCAGTCTCCGGCGACGAACTGATCGAAGCGTTTGCCGGCGTTCTCTCCGAGCATAGAAGCGCCTTCGCCGCCGAGGCGCGGGTCACGGAAATGGCCCGCAACCAGCGCCTCGACGGGCTGGAGCGGCGCATCGCCGAGGTCAAGACTGCCACCGTGGGCTTGCATCGCGCGGCCAACAGCTCGCGGTCGTCCGCGCCACCCGCCGCGACGATCATGCGCGGCCTCGCCGTCCAGTTTGTCGCCGCCGCCCGCAAGACGACAGATACCGATGCCGTCGCTGCGGCGCTCTATCCCGGCCGGGATAACGTCAAGATCGCCGCGCGCGATCCCGGCGCTTTCTGGCAAGCCCGCACGGCGACAAACCCGGCGAATACGACCACTGCCGGTTGGGCAGCGGAATTGGCCGATACCAGGCTCGGGCCAATTACCTCGTTCGCGCCCGCCTCGGCCTATAGTCAGCTTGCCGCCCGCGCCGGGTTGCGCATTTCCTTCGATGAAGCCGGCAATATCCGCCTGCCCATCCGCCAGAACACAGCCTCGCAGACAACCATCTGGATCGGCGAAGGCGCGCCGATCCCGGTGAAAGCGTTGAATTTCTCGGCCGGCGTCATCGCGGTGCCACACAAGATCGGCGTGATGAGCCTGTTCTCGAAAGAGCTTTCCCGCCATAGTCCGTTGAACATCGAGGCAGTCATTCGCGCCGGACTGGCGGAGGACTTGACCGTCGAACTAGACGGTTGCCTGTTCGATGCCCAGCCCGCCACCGCGCTGCGGCCGGCCGGGCTTTTGGCCGGCGTGATCGCCATCGCGGCAGGCACCGCCACCGATCTGGCGTCGCGCCTCGGCGGGACGCTCTCCGCCCTCGCCGCCGCCATCAGCCCTGCGAGCAACATCGTTTATGTGACCTCGCCCGCCGACCTTCAGAGCATCGCGGTCGTCGCGCCGGCCGTGCTTTCGAGCTTCGTTGCCAGCGGCAGCTTGCCTGCCGGGCGCATCGTCGCGGTCGACATCGACGCCTTCTATGTCGCCGAGGGCGATCCCGCGTTTGACGTGGCCGAGGAGGCGCTTTTGCATGCGGACTCGGTGCCCGCCGCTATCGTGGGCGATCCTACGGCGCCGCCCGCGCTGGCGGATGTTGCGACCCCTGTTCGCAGCCTGTTTCAGACCGCAAGCGTCGGAATCAGGTTGCTTTCCGCTCTCGACTTCGGCACGCGCCGGCCCGGCGCTATTGCCTTTGTCGCGGACTGGAGGGCATGATCGAAACGGAGGCGCGGGTTAGCTCGGACGCCCGCCCGCGTTGCCGGGAGGCCGCTCGCTGCTCTGGCAAAACCGCCAAGGAGCAGCGGGCGGCTGCGGCCCTCACTTTCGGACGTGCATCGCCTGATAGACGCCCTGCACGCGCTTATAGCTATCGGCCGAGGGACGACGAATTTCGCCACTTTTGTAACGGCTGACCGTCGCCCGCGTCAGGCCGGCGCGCCTCGCGATCTCGGCGCGGCTGATCCCGCTGGCGACTAACCCGGAGATCATCAATTCGAGTTCTTGCGAGGCGGGCGGATCGCGTCTGGCCATTATGGGTGCGCCTCCTTGTGGCTCGGTTCCTTGCCGCCGATCTCGGCCGCCGCCTTCGCCCGGTTGACGATCCGCTCAATGTAGCGCGGCTTGAGGCCGAGGCGCTCGCGGACCTCGGCCGGCGAAAGCCCGGCCGCAAGAAGGCGCAGCGCTTTCTGGTCGCGCTCGGCGATCAGGGCTTGGGCGGCGGCCGAAGCGGGCATGCATAATTATGGCGCGGCGCAGGGTACATACGCAAGCGGGGGAGAAATAGGGATACTAGGAATTTCGCCGGGATACAATTCCAGGCAATTAATAAATGCTGTAAATTCAATTTGTTAGCATGAAGATCAGCCGCTCCTGCGGGAACGCCGGTCATGACGGTGATTTGCGGGGAGGGATCGGTGTCCGGAGGGTAGCGGCTAACGTGGCCGCGAGGGCCGGCGCTGCTTCGGAGTTCCGGAAGTCCCGCCCTGGTAGCGGGTACAAGGCTCTGGTATGGCCGGGAGCCGGTATGAACGGGATATCACCGGCATCGCGCCGGGATGTGTACAAGATCCCATGCTGTGGGGAATGAAGCGGCGGAGATCACCGGATGGGCGGCCGGAAGGTCGCAGATAAATTATTAGATGAGCGAGCTTGCGGCCGCCCGTCTTCCCGAACTCTCCTCAATGGCCAGGGCGGTTTTCCGCAGCGTGGCGACGAGGGCGGTTGCATGCAGGGGACAGTTTACTTTTATCCGCAGAAAGGTCGGAGCCTTGGCAAGCTCACTCGGGCGGATAAAAGTAAACTGTCCCCGGTTGAGCATCCACCTTGTCCCCCTGCGAATTCGCCGGCGAAACGTTGACGCTCCCGTCCACGCCGAATAGGGAATGCGGCTTCTCCGGCCCACGCCGGTTTCGACTGACGAACCAGGAACGACATCATGTCGAGATCCAACATCATCGATCTCAATCCCGACCTGCTTGCGGCGGCGACCGAGAGCAAAGCGTGGCCGTTCGAGGAAGCCAAGAAGATCGTCAAGCGCTACGAGAAGACAGGCTTTCCCGAGACAGTGCTGTTCGAGACCGGCTACGGCCCGTCCGGCCTGCCGCATATCGGCACGTTCGGCGAAGTGGCGCGCACCACCATGGTGCGCCATGCCTTCCGCGTGCTGACACAGGACAAGGTGAAGACCAAGCTGCTGTGCTTTTCCGACGATATGGACGGCATGCGCAAGATCCCGGAAAACGTTCCGGACCGGTCGTTCCTCGAGCCGCATCTGCAGAAGCCGCTGACTGTCGTGCCGAACCCGTTCGGCGGCGACTATGAAAGCTTTGGCCACCACAACAATGCGATGCTGCGGCGTTTCCTCGACACGTTCGGTTTCGACTACGAGTTCGCCAGCGCCACCGAATACTACAAGTCCGGCCGTTTCGACGCGATGCTATTGCGCGCCGTCGAGCGCTACGACGCGATTATGAAGGTGATGCTGCCGACGCTGGGAGCGGAGCGCCAGGCGACCTATAGCCCGTTCCTGCCGATCTCGCCGAAGAGCGGCCGCGTGCTCTACGTGCCGATGAAGCATGTCGACGCGAAGAACGGCACCGTCACCTTCGACGACGAGGACGGTGTCGAGACGACGCTGCCGGTGACCGGCGGGCGGGTGAAGATGCAGTGGAAGCCGGATTTCGGCATGCGCTGGGCGGCGCTCGGCGTCGACTTCGAGATGTTCGGCAAGGACCACCAGACCAATGCCGCCGTCTACGACCGCATCTGCGAGATTCTGGGCGGGCGCGCGCCCGAGCATTTCGTCTACGAACTGTTCCTGGACGATATCGGCCAGAAAATCTCCAAGTCGAAGGGCAACGGGCTGACCATCGACGAGTGGCTGACCTATGCGCCGACCGAGAGCCTGGCGCTCTATATGTTCCAGCGCCCGCGGCAGGCGAAGAAGCTCTATTTCGACGTGATCCCGAAGGCGGTGGACGAATATTATTCGTTCCTGGCCGCCTATCCGCGCCAGGAATGGAAGGAGCGGCTCGGCAATCCGGTCTGGCACATCCATGACGGCAATCCGCCTGATATCGACCTGCCGGTCAGCTTTGCGCTGCTGCTCAATCTGGTCAGCGCCTCGAACGCGCACGACCGCTCCGTGCTGTGGGGCTTCATCTCGCGCCATGCCCCCGGTGTGACGGCCGAGACGCACCCCGAGTTGGACCGGCTGGCCGGCTACGCGATCCGTTACTTCGACGATTTCGTGAAGCCGACGAAGAAGTTTCGCGCGCCGGACGAGGTCGAGCGCGAGGCCCTTGCGAAGCTTTCGGATGCGCTGGGCTCGCTGCCCGCAGGCGCGGATGGCGAGGCGATCCAGAACGCCGCGCTCAACGTGGCGCGCAAGATCGAGCGCTATCAGGATCATTCCAAACAAAGCCCGGAAGGCGGGCCGGGCGTGTCGGTCGCCTTCTTCCAGATGATCTACCAGGTGCTGATCGGCCAGGAGCGCGGGCCACGCTTCGGCTCGTTCGCCGCGCTCTACGGCATCGCGGAGACCCGCGCGCTCATTGCGCAGGCGCTTGATGGGGCGCTGGCGGCGTAGGGAACGCGCCAAGCTGGCCATCGAGCACCGGCGGTGGCGCGCCGACATCCGGGGCGACGATATCCGGCGCGGGCTCGGTCAGCGGCCCCGCGAGGATCCCGGCATCGGAGGCCGGCGGCGCGGGGAGTTCGCTTCCAGCCGACGACTGGGCGGGCGCTGTTGTCGAGGGCGGCCGGCCGAACATGCCCTTGCGAGCCTGGGCCGCGACCTCGCCGAGTGCGACATAGTCGCTGTCTCCGGTCGCACGCGCCCAGCCGCTTTCCACCAGCCAGCCGGCAACGTCCTCCTTGCCGACCCGGCATGGTGCGACGATGATCTCCCTGTCCGGCTGGGACGGGATCTCGCAGGTGATCGACCGTCCGCGCAGCCAGGCCCGGAAGGCCGCGCGCGCCCACATGCCGCACGGCCAGGAGCGTCCGCCCGCATCGCAGGTTTCCTCCGGTTTCAGCGGCTCGACGCCGGCCACCGCGATGCGGTAGCCCTTCGCCTCCAGCAGGCCTGCGGCCGTGGCGACGGGACCGAACAGGGTGGTGCCCTTCCACTCCCCCGGCATCTTCGGCTTGGGCGGCAGGGCCTGGCCGATGTCGCTCAGCGCGGCGCGCGGCTCAAGCCGCTCAAGCTCGCCACTATCGGCCTCGCTTTCCGCCGCCTCGTCCGGCGCCACAGCGCCTGACACCGATTGGCGCTCGGCGCCGGGGTTGAATTCAGGGCGTTCCGTGGTGATCGGCTTGCGAGCAACGTTATCACCAAGCGCAGGATCGATCGGATCGCCGGCCTCGACGGAAACCTCCGCCTTGGAGCGCAGCAAGTTTCCGCCCACGAGGATGAGAGCCCCGGCGCCGAGCATGACCGCCGCGGCGCCGAGCAGTATGGTTGGCGAACGCAACCTACTGGCTCGCCCAGACGATGCGTGCCAGCCATTCGACATCGGTCATCGCGACCTGCCGAACAGGGTGCAAGGGATTGATGGACAGAAGCTCGATCTCGCGCGGCGTGCGGCGCGACAGCACCTTGGCCATGACCTCGCCCGCGGTGGTCTTGACCACGACGCGGTCGCCCTTGCGCACAGTCGCACCGGGCTCGACGATCAGCACGTCGCGGTCACGGTAGACCGGCAGCATGGAATCGCCCTGCACCTGCAAGGCATAGGCGGTGTCGCCGGCCCGTACAGGCAGTTCGATCAGGTCCCAGCCCTGCCCCGCCGGAAAGCCGGCGTCGTCAAAAAAGCCGCCCGCGCCAGCCTGCGCCAGCCCCAGCAGCGGGACGCTCGACCTCTGCATCGGCAGGGCGCCGGCCGGCGACCTGTCCGAGACAAGGTCGATAAACTCCTCGATCGACGAACTGGTGGCCTCGATGATCTTGGCGAGCGACTCGGTCGACGGCCAGCGCGGGCGCCCGTCCGCCGAACGGCGCTTGGATTTATTGAAGGCCGTGGAATCAAGTCCGGCACGCTTGGCCAGACCCGACGCGGACAGGGAATTTCGCTCGGCAAGGGCATCGATGGCTGCCCAGACACGTTCGTGCGAAAACATCGCGCGGCTCCGGTCGGCAAGGAAAAAATGCCTTGCAGTTGTAGCGCCTGTCTGCTGCATTGTCCACCACGCTTTGCATCGCAGCGCGACATCCGCCACACCATTAGGACGCAGATTCATTACCTGTGAGCACTTGAACGCCGGTTTTCGTCATTTAAGCAGCGCAGCAAACAAGCTCAGCGCCAACTGCGCGTAAATTATTGCTTTTACTAGGGAATTTGGTGCCGCTTGCGTGACTCGAACACGCGACCCCATCATTACGAATGATGTGCTCTACCGACTGAGCTAAAGCGGCGACCGGCCCCGACAGCGAAGCCGAACGGTGTGCGCCTGATAACCGCATTGCGCGGCAAATACAAGCCGCCTGCCGCCCGAATTGCCGATGCCGGGCAGTCGAACCCGTCGAGCCATGAAGGAATTGTAGAAAACGTGGCCAGGAGGCGCGGGATAAGGGCTGGCACAGCGGGCTCCCCGTCGAGGCACGGGGAGAAGAATGATGCGTCCCTGCCTGCCCAAACCGGCAGATTCATGTGAGAAGGCGTTTTGCTTTGCGTCGAACCGCGTTTGCGCCGGCGCCGCCGTTGCTTGAAACGCCGTGTGCGGTTAACGAGTGTCCGGGGTGGTTCGTGGGAGAACGGTTTGGACCCGATCGAGAAAGCGATCCGCAGCGCCTTCGAGAAAGGCAACGCCGACGACAAGGCGTTTCGCGAGAACGTCTACCGCAAGGCGTTCGCGGCGCTCGACCGCGCCCTGCAGGCCAATCCGAATTTGACGGTCGAGGCGGCAATCAACCGCCGCAAGGTGCTCCAGGCCAAGATCGTCGAGATCGAGACGGAATTCATCCCGGCCGTTCGGGCGGCCGAGCCCGAACTGCCCGATCCGCTTGCCGGCGCCTTCGAGATGCGCATGGAGCCTGGTACGGCGCCGACGATCGCCGCGCCGGAAGTGTCGATCGAGCCTGACGGCACGCGGCAGCACCAGGCCGGGCCGGGCGATCTCGGAGCGTTCGACGTGCGGGGCGAACTGGCGCCGCCATCCGAAAGCGGGACGATCGACCGCGAGCCCTCGGTCTTGCCCGATCCGGACGCCTCGCGCACACGCCGCCGCCGCAGGCCGCTGGCGGTGTTTTTCATTATCGCCTCACTGGCCGCGCTTATTGGCATGGGCTTTCTATTCGCCTTCCAGACCGGCCTGTTCAAGTCGCCGGCGGAGCGGGATACTTCGGTGCCGAATCCGCCCTCGACAGCGGAGGGCGAGGATTTCATTCCCGAGAACGAGGAACCGCCGGTGCTTTCGAGCCAGCCCGGCGAAGACCGGGCCTGGATCGGCATCTTCTCGCCGTCCGATGCCACCTCCGTCAGCGCGCCCACGGACACCACCGCGGAAGCCATGGAGGACGAGTCCGGGAATTTCTTCCGCATCCGCTCGGGGGAAACCGGATCGGCGATCGTCTTCGACGTCGGCCAGGGCGTCCTGGAACAGATCGCCGGCAAGAAGGCGACGTTCGATATCGTGGCGCGCGCGGCGGAAGGCCAGGAAACCGAAATGGCGGTCGACTGCAACTTCGGCGAACTCGGCGATTGCGGTCGCAAGCGCTACGCGGTGGGTTACGAGAAGGCCGACTTCCTGTTCGAACTGACCTTGCCGGCGAAAAGCCCGGGCGCCGGCGGCACCATCGCCATCGTCTCGGATTTCGCCAATCAGGGCAAGGCGGTGGACATCTACGAGATCAAGGTCTCGGTCGGGCCTTAAGCTGCTCGATGGCAGACCGGACGCCTAGCCGACCTTCGCCATGATCTTCGGCTCGTCGAGCAAGGCCTGGAGCGTTTCGATCCGGTCGGCTTCGGCGGCGGGTTTATCCCAGCGCAGGCGCGAGATGCGCGGGAACCGCATGGCGACGCCGGATTTGTGCCGCGTCGAACGGTTCAGCCCCTCGAAGGCAATCTCCAGCACCAGTCCGTTCCCACGGTCGGCGCGGACCGAGCGCACCGGACCGAAGCGTTCGATCGTGTTGTCGCGCACATATTTGTCGATCTGCCGCAACTCCTCGTCGGTGAAGCCGAAATAGGCCTTTCCGACCGGCACCAGTTCTTCGCCTCCCTCCGGCCCCGTCCAGACGCCGAACGTGTAGTCGGAATAGAAGCTTGAGCGTTTGCCATGGCCGCGCTGGGCGTACATCAGCACCGCGTCGACCGTGTAGGGATCGCGTTTCCACTTGAACCACGGGCCTTTCGGCCGGCCGGCGAGATAGGGCGAAGTCTTCTGCTTGATCATCACGCCCTCGATCACCGGGTGTGGCGGATGACGGCGCAGGTGGTCGAGTTCGGCCCAGTCGGAAAAGGCGATGACGGGAGAAAGATCGAACCGCGCGGGATCGAGCGGTGCGACAAAAGCCTCCAGCCGCGCCCGCCGTTCCAGCAAGGGCAGAGAGCGCAGATCCTCCGGCCCGTCCTGCAGCAGATCATAGCAGCGCACGAACACCGGAAAGCGCTCGCGCATCTTCGCCGACACGCTCTTGCGGTTCAGCCGCTGCTGCAAGTCGGAAAAGGTGCCGGTGTGTTCCGGCGGATGGCCGACCAGCAACTCGCCGTCGAGCGCGCCATCGAACGTCATGGCCTCGGCGAGGTCCGGGAAAGCGCCCGAGATTTCGTCGCCGGTGCGCGAATAGAGTTTTCGCAAGCCACCCTCGGAGACGGCCTGCACGCGAATTCCGTCCCATTTCCACTCGGCCGCGTAGTCCGCGGGCTCGATCCTGGCGAGATCGTTGTCCTCGACGGCGTGCGACAGCATGACGGAGCGGAACAGGGCGCGCGCTGCCTTTTCGGGGCGCGGCGCCTTGCCTTCCAGCCAGGCGAACAGCGACCGATAGGGCGGATCGAGCCCGTGCCAGACCTCCTCGATGTCAGCCACGTCGACCGTGCCGAGGCCCGCCAGTGCCTGCTTGGCTAGGCGGGCGGAAACGCCGATGCGCAGCCCCCCTGTGACCAGCTTGATGATGGCATAGCGCGCCGAAATGCCGGCTGCATCGAGCAGTTGCGCCAGCACCGCCGGCCCGTCCGAGCGGCTGGCCGATTGCAGCGCGCCGACGACCTCGCCGAGCGTCGGCGCGTGGTTCGGCTTCTTGTCGGCCGGCGGTACGGGCCACACAAGCGAGACGGTTTCCGCCAAGTCCCCGACATAGTCGTAGGAATAACCGAACAGAACCGGGTCCATGCGCTCCATGACCAACGTGCGCAGCATCGCCGGTTTCACTGCCGCGATGTTGAGGTCGCCGGTTATCGCCGCCAGCGCCAGGCCGCGGTCGGGATCGGGCGTGGCGGCGAAATAGTCGGTGAGCAGTTTTAGCTTGCCGTTGCGCGACGGCGTCAGTACGAGGCGGTCAAGGAGTTCGGCGAAAGCCTCCATCAGTCGCCCTCGTCCTCGTAGCCGACGAGGTGCAGCGGCCGGGCCGCGATGCCGGCAAGCTCGCACCAACGCACCAGTGCCTCCTCGCGGCCGTGTGTGACCCAGACTTCCGACGCACCGGTTTCGAGAATCGTCGCGGTCAGTTCGTCCCAGTCCGAATGGTCGGAGATGATCAGGGGAAGTTCGACGCCGCGCTGTTTGGCGCGCTGGCGGATGCGCATCCACCCCGACGCGAAGCAGGAGATCGGCTCCGGAAAGCGCCGCGCCCAGCGGTCGGCGAAGGCCGAGGGCGGGCCGATGACGATGGCGCCGGCGAAATCGCCCTTGCTGCCCGGCTCCAGCGTTGCCGGTTGCAGCTCGCCGAGATCGATGCCCCGGCTTTGATAGTAGATGGAGAGTTTTGCCAGCGCGCCGTGGATGTGGATCGGCTGGTCGAGGCCGGCTTCGCGCAAAAGTTTCATGACACGCTGCGCCTTGCCCAGCGCATAGGCGCCGACGAGGTGCGCGCTTTCCGGAAACTGGTTGGTCGACTTGAGCAGCCGGTTGATTTCTTCGGTGTCGGGCGGATGACGGAACACAGGGAGCCCGAAGGTCGCCTCGGTGATGAAGACGTCGCAGGCGACCGGCTCGAAGGGCGCGCATGTGGCGTCGCGCCGGCGCTTGTAGTCGCCCGACGCGACGATGCGGATACCGCCCTGCTCGACGGCGATCTGCGCGGAACCCAGCACATGGCCGGCCGGATGGAAGCTGACCGAGACGCCGTTCAGATCGATGATCTCACCCAGCGGGGCACCCTGGGTCGTGCCGGCAAATCCTTCGCCGTAGCGCAGGCCCATGATGTCAAGGGTTTCCCGCGTCGCGAGCACAGCCCCATGGCCGGCACGCGCATGGTCGGAATGGCCATGGGTGATCAGCGCGCGGGCGACCGGCTTGACCGGGTCGATGAAAAAGTCGCCGGGCGGGCAGTACAGGCCCTCGGGCCGGGGGTGAAGCAGGTCGCGGGCTCGCATCGCCTCAAGATAGGCTTTTATTCAGGCGCGGGAAGCCCGTTGAAACGGCCTCCTGACTCCCCGTAGAAGCGGCTTCGATTTCCACGCTGTCCGAGCAGTCCGCCCCATGAAACCGCTCCCCGCCTCCTCCGGCGACCTGATCGCCGACCGCCGCGCCGACTATGCGGAAATGCTGTTCGCCAATGGCGAGCATGCGGCGGCGGCCGAACTGATGCTTGGCGCGCTGGAGCTTGCGCCGGCCTGGGCGATGGGTTGGTTCCGCCTGGGCGAGTTCCAGGAGGCGGCGGGTGCGCCGACGGAAGCCGCGCGGGCGTGGCGGATGGCGCTGCAACTGGCGCCGGACGACCGGCCGGGCGCCGCGCTGAAGCTGCAGTTGATCGGCGAGGCGCCGGCCTCGACAGCACCACCGAGCGCCTTCGTCGAGACGCTGTTCGACCAGTATGCGGACAAATTCGATCACGCCCTGGTGGAGACGCTCGGCTACCGCGCGCCGCAATTGCTGGAGGCTGCCATCCATGCCGCCGCGCCAGGGCGGACTTTCAGGCGGGCCGTCGATCTCGGCTGCGGCACCGGGCTGATGGGAGAGCGGCTGCGGTCGTTTGTGAACCATCTCGAAGGGCACGACATTTCAGCCGCCATGCTGAAGAAGGCAGCGGCGCGAAAAATCTACGACAGGCTGCAAAAATCCGATCTCCAGACGCTCGAGCTCGAACCATTCTTGGCGGACCTCGTCACGGCCGCTGATGTCTTCATGTATGTCGGCGCGTTGGAGCGGGTTTTCGCCACGGTTGCCGGGGGCCTGGAAAAGGACGGTCTGTTTGCCTTCACGGTGGAGAGGTATGACGGAGCGGAGGATTTTCGCCTGCGCGAAACCCGGCGCTATGCGCATTCGGAGGCGTACGTGCGGCGGGTGCTGGCGCGCGCCGGGTTTTCCGCCGTTACGTTTGCCAGCGATACCATTCGCATGGATCGGACCTTGCCCGTCACCGGTCTGATCGTGGTGGCACTTCGGCTACCTGATCCCTTTTTGTTCCAGATTCCGCTTGGCGGCTGACTAGGCCCGCGCTACTTCTGGCGCGTGACCGACCAGAGCCGTGTCCTGTCCGCGAATGCCGCGGCCCTGCTGCCCGAGCCGTTCCTGAAATGGTTCGCCGGGCGGGGCTGGTCGCCGCGCGCCCACCAGATCGAGCTTCTGGCAAAGGCCCAGGCGGGGAATTCCGTGCTGCTGGTCGCTCCGACCGGCGCCGGCAAGACGCTCGCCGGTTTCCTGCCGGCGCTGGTCGACCTGGCGACGCGCCCGAAACGCAAGCCGGGCGAGGCGCATCGCGGCGTGCATACGCTCTACATCTCGCCGCTCAAGGCGCTGGCTGTCGACATCGAGCGCAACCTCGGCAAGCCGGTCGCCGAGATCGGCCTCCCGGTCTCGATGGAAACGCGCACCGGCGACACGCCGGCGCACAAGCGCCAGCGCCAGAAGCTGTCGCCGCCCGACATATTGCTGACGACGCCCGAACAACTGGCCCTGCTGATCGCCTCGCCGGATGCGAAGCGTTTTTTCGCTGGGCTGCGCTACGTCGTTTTGGACGAACTGCATTCGCTGGTCACGTCGAAGCGCGGGCATCTGCTGTCGCTCGGGCTGGCGCGGCTGCGGCGGTTCTTCCCGAAACTTCAGGCCATCGGGTTGTCCGCCACCGTCGCCCAACCTGACGAATTGCGGCGCTGGCTGGTGGCGCAGGTTTTGTCCTCCCCCCTTGCGGGGGGTGAGGAGCGGTCGGCCGCAGGCCGAGAGGAAGCCAACGATTTTGCTTCTTCAGCGACGAACGCCCGCAGCGAAAGCGGCGGGCAGGGCGGCAGCCCAGAGGGGGTAACATCAGAAGGCACCACCAATAGGAAGAGCACTGCCGGACCAACCCTCTCCGCCCGCTACGCGGGCACCTCCCCCGCAAGGGGGGAGGGTAAACCGATGGCCGAAATGATCACGGTGACCGGCGGGGCTAAGCCGGACATTTCCATCCTGGATTCGGAACAGCGCGTGCCCTGGGCCGGGCATTCGTCGCGCTACGCCATTCCCGAGATCTACGATGAGGTCCGCAGGCACAAGACCACGCTGCTGTTCGTCAACACCCGCAGCCAGGCGGAAATGCTGTTTTCCGAACTGTGGCGGGTCAACGAGGACACGCTGCCCATCGCCTTGCATCACGGTTCGCTGGATGTCGGCCAGCGCCGGCGCGTCGAGAAGGCGATGGAAACCGGTAGCCTGCGCGCCATCGTCGCCACCTCGACGCTCGACCTCGGCATCGACTGGGGCGATGTCGACCTCGTCGTCCATGTCGGCGCGCCGAAAGGCGCCAGCCGGCTCGCCCAGCGCATCGGCCGCGCCAATCACCGCTTGGACGAGCCGAGTAAGGCGATCCTCATTCCCGCGAACCGGTTCGAGGTGCTGGAATGCCGGGCGGCGGTCGAGGCCAACTATATCGGCGCGCAGGACACGCCACCGCTGATCGACGGCGCGCTCGACGTGCTGGCCCAGCATATTCTGGGCAGCGCCTGCGCAGAATCCTTTTATGCAACCGAACTTTTCGAGGAAGTGCGGAGCGCCGCGCCCTATGCATCGCTGCCGCGCGAAACCTTTGATCGCGCCGTCGATTTTGTCGCCACCGGCGGTTACGCGCTGCGCACCTACGAACGTTACGCCAAGATACGGCAGACCAAGGAAGGCAAGTGGCGCATCTCGCATCCGCGCTTCGCCCAGCAATACAGGCTCAATGTCGGCACCATCGTCGAGGCGCCCTATCTGACCCTGCGTTATGCCCGCTCCGGCCGCGGCGTCGCCTCGCGCGGCGGCCCGGTGCTTGGAAAAATCGAGGAAGGTTTTCTGGAATCAATCTCGCCCGGCGATACCTTCCTGTTCGCCGGAAAGGTGCTGCGGCTGGAAGGGATTCGTGAGACCGAAGCCTTCGTCTCCAACGCCGTCGGCAATGACCCGCGCATTCCAGTCTATGCGGGCGGCAAGTTCCCGCTGTCCACCTATCTGGCCGAGCAGGTTCGCGGCATGCTGGCCGACCCCACCCGATGGAAGGCGCTGCCCGATCAGGTGTCGGACTGGCTGCGTATCCAGGCGGAGAAATCCGTGTTGCCGCGCCGCGAGGACCTGCTGGTCGAGACCTTTCCGCGGGGCAACCGCCATTACATGGTCTGTTATCCCTTCGAGGGCCGCCTCGCGCACCAGACCCTCGGCATGCTCTTGACGCGGCGGCTGGACCGCGCCGGCGCGCGTCCGCTGGGTTTCGTCGCCACGGACTATTCGCTGGCGGTCTGGGGGCTCGACGACATGGGTGCGCTTTTCCAGAGCGGAAAGCTGCCGCTGTCGAAACTGTTCGACGAGGACATGCTGGGCGACGATCTGGAGGACTGGCTGGCGGACAGCTATCTGCTCAAGCGCATGTTTCGCAACTGCGCGCTGATTTCGGGCCTCATCGAGAAGCGCCATCCCGGGCAGGAGAAGAGCGGCCGGCAGGTGACCGTCTCGGCTGACCTGATCTATGACGTGTTGCGCACGCACGAGCCGGACCACATCCTTTTGCAGGCGACGCGGGCCGACGCGGCGACCGGACTGCTCGATGTCAGGAGGCTGGCCGAGATGCTCTCGCGCATCCCGGGTCGAATCGTGCATAAGAATCTTGAGCATATCTCGCCGCTGGCGGTCCCGATCATGCTGGAGATCGGCAAGGAGCGCGTGCCGGGCGAGGCCAACGAGACCTTGCTCGAGGAAGCGTCGCTGGTGGCGGAGGCGATGGGCACGGACATGGAGATCGAATGAGCGCGGTTTGCGCCGAAAACGGTTTGGAGAACGGCACGGTGGATGTCGCGGGCGAGCCTGCGGTCTGCGACCGTCGCGGCGCGCTGTTCTTTCCGCATCTGCAATTGCTCGCCGTTTCCGACCTTCACCTGGAGAAAGGTTCCTCGGCTGCGCGGCGCGGCTCCCTGCTGCCGCCCTATGACACAGCCGCGACGCTCGCCTTGATGCAGTCGGTGATCGACGATTTCCGGCCCCGGATCGTCGTCAGTCTCGGCGACAGCTTTCACGATGGCGAAGGCGCCGCGCGGTTGCCGGAGATTTTCCGGACCGCTTTATCCGCCTTGATGGCGGGGCGCGACTGGTTCTGGGTGAGCGGCAACCACGATCCAGATCCGCCGACCGGCGTCGGCGGCGAAAGCGTGCGTGAGATTTCCCTGGGCTCCGTACTGTTCCGCCACGAGCCGTCGGCCGGAGAGGCGGCGGGCGAGATCGCCGGGCATCTTCACCCGTGCGCCCGCATTGTGCAGCGCGGGCGCTCGGTGCGCCGCCGCTGCTTCGCCACCGATGGCAGCCGCATGATCATGCCGGCCTTCGGCGCCTATACGGGCTCGCTCAACGTGCTTGATCGCGCCTTTGCCGGGCTGTTCCGGCGCGATGGTCTTGTCGCGCATATGCTCGGCGTCGAACGGACGTATCCGATCGCTGGACGGATGCTGCGGCCGGGTTGACCGTCAGCTCGTTGCGGCAAAGGCGATCAGCAGCGTCACGACCGCGCCCACCGTCAACACCACGCGCAGCCTGCCGTACCAGCCTGGCAACCTGCCGGAATGGGCCGCGAAGGCATCCCACGCGCCTTGTGCGGCGAACGCCACGGCAAGCAGCGCGAAGGCTGCGGGCGTCGGCGCGAACACCGCGCTCCAGCCGATCAGGACGGGAGGTAGCGCCAGCCACAACTCGCTTGGCTTTGCGGCGGGCTCCGGTGAGAGGGCCGCCCCCCAGCGCACGCCGCCGAGAAAGGAAAGCACCACCGCGCCGTAAACCAGAAGCAGATGGATGGTGCCGCCGCGCCAGGGATGATCCGGCGCGATGCCGAAGAGCCAGAGCGACAGAACGATGAACGGCGTAAGCCCGAGCCAGCCTACGAGGCGGCCGGCAACCTCCAACGGGCCGTCCGGCTTGGCGTCGGCTTCATGGAGGTCGTCGGCGAAATCAGTCACGGCGGAAAATTATCCGACCGAGCCAGCCGGTCACGATCGCCAGCGCGACGGCGCAGATGCCGTAGAACAGGCTGTGGTTGCTCGAAAGCCGGAACAACATCTGCTCGAAACCGGACTTGACGATCGCCAGTTGCGCCGACGTTTCCTTGATGAAGACGCCGTTGCGGAACAGGAAGGCACGCGCCTTGTGCGTGCCGACCGGCACGTCCGGCGCGAGCCTGACGGTGGCGCGGAACAGGTTCGACGACAGGAACTGCACGCCGCCGACCCGTTCGTTGAAGAGGCCGACCGCTTCCTTGCGGTCGCGCAAAGCCGCCTGGAACCTTTCCAGGGTGGCCGGCGGCTGGCCCTCATCGGCGGGCTGGATATGCAGAAAATCCGGACCGAGCGCCAAGCGCTTGTAGGCGATCGGATCGGCGATGTCCTGCGGCGGCCGCGTCGTGGCGATGGAGTAGGATTCCGGCACGTTGACGAAGGATTCGGACTGCGTGTTGACCCAGATGCCGAGCACCCGTTCTTTGCGCCGCACCGTCACCGGCCGCGCCGGCCCTTCCAGCACGACGATGACGTCGTAGCGTCCCTGCCGGGTGATCGTCGGGTCGGGGTTTTCGAGCGAGCCGAAGATCGTCAGGTCGGCACCCGAGAAGTCGGCGGTGATGCGGATGACGTCGGTGGACAAGCCGATCTGGATGCCTTCCGGCAATTGTGGCTCCTGCGCCGCCGCCGGCGCGAAGAGGCAGAGGACGGCGGCTGTCAGAAGAAACGCGCGCAGGCCCGGCATCGTCATATTCCGGGAGCCAGCGAATAAATATTCGGAGGCGGCAGGAACAGGTCGAAGGCGAGGCGGAGCGCCACCGCCAACACCAGCAGCGCCAGCAGCGCCCGCAACTGCTCGCCGCGCAGCTTCTGCCCGGCCCTCGCGCCATATTGCGCGCCGGCGACCCCGCCGATCATGAGGATGAAGGCCAGCACCACGTCGACGGTCTGGTTCGTCGATGCATGGACGATGGTCGTGTAGGCCGCAACGAAGATGATCTGGAACAGCGAGGTTCCCACCACCACGTTGGTCGGCACCTTCAGCAGATAGATCAGCGCGGGGACCATGATGAACCCGCCGCCGACGCCCATGATCGAGGAGAGCAGGCCGATGCCGGCGCCGAGCCCGAGGATGGGGATGACGCTGACGAACAGTTTCGAGGCCCGGAAGCGCATCTTCAGCGGCAGCCGGTGGATCCAGTTGTGCTGGCCGGGGCGCTTGAGCGAAGGCGGGACAGTACCGCCGCGCGAGCGCCTGATCGCATTGATGCTCTCGACCAGCATCAGGCCACCGACCGTGCCCAGGAACACCACGTAGATCAGCGAGATGATGAGGTCGAGTTGGCCGAGGCTTCTCAGCAACGAGAAGATATAGATGCCGATCGTCGATCCGAAGATGCCGCCGACAAGCAGCACCGTACCCAGCTTGAAGTCGAGCGTACCCTTTTTCACATGCGCGAGAGCGCCCGAGAAGGAGGACGCGATGACCTGATTGGCGCCGGTCGCAACCGCTATGGCCGGCGGAATATTGTAGAAAATCAGCAGTGGGGTGATCAGGAAGCCGCCACCGACCCCGAACATGCCCGACAGGAAACCCACCGCTGCGCCCATGGCGAGCAGGACCAGAACATTGACCGACATTTCTGCGATCGGGAGATAAATGCCCACCCGGAAACTCAACTGCAAATGCGGTACGTCGAAGCGTGTCGAAACACCTTCGTGACTAGTAAGCACATGCGCCGAGATTGCGGCGAAGTCAAACTTCGCCGCAAAGCCGAAACAAAAATTATCTCAACGAGTTAAATTCGCGCGAGGTGGTGCATTCGGCCTCGCCGAATTGGCCTCTTATTTCTTGGCGAGCAGCGTGCGAACGAGCTTTTCATCGATCTCGCCCGTAGGCGCCATGCCGTTGTCCTTCTGGAAGGCCATGATCGCGGTCTTGGTCTTTTCGCCCATGACGCCGTCGGCCCCGCCCGCGTCATAGCCGTTCTTGTTGAGAATGCGCTGGATGTTGCCGATCACCTTCTTCATGTCGATGCCGGTGGATTTCACGTCGACGGCGGCTGTGGTGTCGGGGCTCTCCTGCCAGGATTCGGGGATCTCGACCGAGTTGGTCTCCGGATCGACCGGCTTGGCCTTCCACAGGTCGACCATGCCGCGTGCCTTCTCCAACTGCTCTGGTCGCAGCGAGTTGGCGATCTCGTCGCGTTTGGCGGCCGCGTCGCGGTCCCCCGCCTTGGCGGCGAGCGCAAACCATTTGTAGGACTCCTCCAGGCTTTGCGGCATGCCGATGCCTTTCGCGGCGAGGATGCCGAGGTTGAACTGGCTGTCCTTGACGCCGAGCTCCGCGGCGCTTGCAAACCAGCGCGCGGCGGATTCGTTGTCGGTCGTGCCGTCGGCACCCATCGCGTAGAGCACGGCGAGGTTGTGCATGGCGCTGGCGTTGCCCTGCTCCGCGGCGAGTTGGTACCAGGTCTTGGCCTTGCCGACGTCACGTTCGACGCCGAGCGCCTTCTCGTAAAGGTTGCCGATGCGGTATTGCGCCGGGGCGAAGCCGAGCTCCGCCGATTTTTCGTACCAGGTGGCTGCCTGCTTCATATCGGCCTTGACACCGCGACCGTCGGCATAGCGGGCGGCGATCTCAAACAGCGCCTTGGCGTCGCCTTCCGCCGCCGCGTCGCGCAGGGCTATCGGTCCGGCGTCTTCGGGAATACCTGCGATCTGGGCTGGTGCGGGTTCACCGGAGGCCGGCTCGACCGAGGCCGCGGCAGGCATCGCCTCCACCGGTGTCGCATCGGTGGCCGATATTGGAGGCGCCGCGGACATGGCGGCGGGCGCATCGACGGAGCCGGCGTCCGCGTCGGCCGGCGCGTCCATCGACGCCTGCTGTTCCTCGATCGGCAAGACATCGGCCTCGGTCGAGGAGGCCGGCTGTGTGCCGCTCCCATCAACCGCTACCGGCAACGTCGAACTGCTCGCCACGTCAGCGGCGGCAAGCTGCGGGGTGGACGGCTCAAGTGTCTTTTCGCCGGTCGCCATCTGCACCGGCTGCTCGGCGACAAGCGGAATGGAGGCCGCGACGGGTTCGTCACCTGAGAGATAGGCGCTGCCCAGTTGCATGCCGGCGAGCACGACCATGATGGCGGTGGCCGCCATAAGGATAGGCTTGCGCCGCGTCTTCAGCACCTCGCCGATCTTCGAGCCGGCAGCGATGCGCGGCGTGCCCGAGCCGCGCTTGTGCACCTCGGCTTCGGCCGCCGCCGCTTGGGCGGCACGGCGGGCCGCCGCGATGAAGTCGGACTTGGCCGCGTCGGCATCGTTCGCCTTGGTCGTCTGGCCGCGTTCTTCGCGTACCCGCCTCATGATGGCGTTGAGATCGGGAGCGCCCGAACCGGGCTCCAGCGGCCGGTTGGCGATCTTTGGATCGAGGGGTTCGTCCAGCGCCGGTTCGATCGTCGGTTCGGAGGCCACAGCCGGTTCGGCTGGCGCCTCCTTCTTCACGGCGGCGACGGACTGCTTGCGGCCGAGGGCGCGGGTCAGTCCCCCGAGCAGCGAGCGCGTCTTTTTCGCGGCGGGCCTGTCTTCGCCGACGTCCCCGTCGATTGCCGCGATTGCAGCCTCCGCGGCGGCTTCGGCCGGCGTGCGGGTATTGGCGGGCGCGATCCTGGCCGGCTTGCTGTCGCCCTGCCGCGTCGCGGAAAGGCTGCTTTCGCCCTGGACGGGATTCAGTGTCGGGGCGCTGTCGGGCTCCATCATCTGCGACACCAGCGTGGCCGGCGCCACCGGCGCAGCCGTGCGCGCGCCGGAGATTTCCGCTGGCTCCGCCGCATCCAGCGTGCTCAGCCGGTCGACGATCTTGATAAGCGTGTCGTGGATAGCCTCGAACGTCTTGGTATTCCGCTCGTCGGAGCGGCGGGTCAGCGTTTCCAGCGCCCGCAGATCCTGCGAAAGCCCGCTGACGGCGGCGGTATGGTTCTGTGAGCCGTCGAATGTCCTGACCGCGTTCTCGGCGGCCTGGCGCGCGGCCTCGAGGATCGAGTCGCGGCTGCCGGCGATTGCCCGCTCCAACTCATCCAGGCGCGGGCCGATATCCTCGAATTCCGGCAGGGGCGCGGACGGCCGGTTGAGATGATCGGTCAGCGCCGCCACCTGGCTCTCCAGGCTGCGGATCAGGCCGGGATCGATTCCGGCAAACTTGGCGGCGGAAGCGTCGATCCGCTCGGAGATGCTTTCCAGCCGGTCCTCGAGGTGACGGATCGCCTCGCCGCCGGTGTCCGCCGGGGTGCTGGCGATCTGGCTGGCGAGGTCAGAAAAGCGCGCGTCGATCACGTTCATGACGCGGGCGGCGTCGAGCGAGTCTGCGGCGCGGACGTCGATGCGGTCGGCAACCTCGTCGAGGCGCCGCTCCAGATCGCGGAACATCAGGTTGCCGTGTTCGATGGCGTCACCCTGGCGCCGCTCGATCATGGCAGAAAGAACATCGAAACGCTGGTCGATGCTGTTGAGCATCGCCTCGTGATCGGCCGCCGGCGTCTGGTCGATCTTCTCGGCGACGGCGTAAACCTGGCGCGACAGACGGTCGATGGCTTCGGCAGGCAGCCCGCCTTGCGAGGCCAGGTCGTCCACCCGCTGCGACAGCGTGTTCAGCCGTGTGATGACTTCGGCGGTCGGGCGGTCTTCCACGACCTCGTCGATCTGCCGGGCGAGCGCGGAAATGCGTGCCTCGATGCGCTGGAACGGCTCAGGATCGAGATGCGGAACCTGCGCGGCCGCGGTGGACGCCACGATTGCGCGGGAGATCTCGTCGAGGCGCTCCTCGATCTGTTGGAAGGTTTCGGGAGCCTGGTTGCCCTGCTGGCGGACGAAATGGTCGACCGCTCCAGCCAGAGTGCGGACCTTTTCTTCCAGCGAACGCAGGGAAAGGGATTCGGGCAGGTTGTGGACAGCGTCACTGATTGTCTGCAGCCGGTCGGACAGCGCGGCGATTTCCGGGTCGCGTGCGCTCTGGCGGGCGTCGACGCGGCTTTCGAAGGCGGACCAGCGGCGATCGAAATCATCCCAGCGCCGATCCGACGATCGAAGCGTCTCCTCGCGCGCCAGCGTGTCGAGCGCGCCGCGGACCTGTTCGATGTCGTCCCTGAGCGCGCTCATGCCCTTGTCGTCCGTGCGTTCCGAAAGTTCGCGGACGCCGCGCGAGATGCGGTCGAGTTCCGATGCAAGCTCCGTTCCGACAGCGGCGCCGTCGGAAGCCATCATCCGGCCGATCTCCGAGCGTAGCGTCTCGAATTCGCGCTGCATGTTCGAAGCCATCTGCTGGCGAAAATCCTCGCGCAGGCTCTTCAATTCGCCGGCAATCCGGCTGGCCGAGGCCACGCCCTCCTCCTGGCCGCGGACGCGGTCGAGGTCATGGACCAGCGACTGGTAGGGCGCCGGCGTCTCCACTCGCCGCGCGGGTCGTTCCGGGGATGGCGCGAAGGCGCGCGGCGTGCCGCGATAGGGCTGGCCGCTCTCGTAGGTTGCGGTGGTTCGCGAAGTCCTGATGGCGTCGTCACGGTCTCGGCCGAATCCGTCGAGGGTCTCGCGCGAGCGGTCGAGCCGGCTTTCGAGATTCTGCAGCGACTGGGTAATCTGATCGAGTGTCGTGCCCGGCCGGCGCTGGCGGCCCGCGTTCAGGGTATCGATATACGACCGTTTGCTGTTCATCGAAACGCCTATTCGCCTGTGCCGGCTGGACCGGCATGCTCCCACTCTCCTCGGGAAACGAAGTGCGGCGGCGATGGACCACTCTCCAACGACATGCCCCGCTTCGAATGTTCGTGAAGAATTCACTACAGGATAATCACGAGAGCCCGACCTGCGCACATTTCGCCCATCGTGGTAAACAAGGCGTTAACCAACCTTAACTTTACGCAAGGAATGCCAGCGATGGCTTTGGCAACCTCCCCTTTCGATTTTGCACCCGAATTCAACCTGTGGTCACTTGCTACGCAGGGGAAGGGTCTCTATATGGCCGCTCACTTACGTTAACGTAAAGGTAGGCCATTGCTGCCCGCCTTCGTTCTTGTCGCAACCGCGCGGAAGCCGTGACCCCCGAACGGCTTTCGTTTGACATCCGGTCAGGCCGCGATGTCCAGCCGGGGATAGCTAAGAAGAAATGATGAAACACATGAGAGTCGGCGAGGACGCCGGCATGGTGTCCGGCGCTTTTCCGGAGGCCGAAGATAGCGAAGACGCGCTCTTCAAGATCGGCGAAATGGCGAAGATCTTCGGCGTGACACTGCGCACGCTGCGTTTTTATGAAGACAAGGGACTGCTCCATCCCAAGCGGGAAGGCAGCAGCCGCCTCTACACAAGGCGTGACCGGGCGAGGCTCAAGCTCATCCTGCTCGGCCGCAAGATCGGCTTCTCGCTGCGCGACGTGAAGCAGATGATCGACCTCTACGACCCGAGCGGCTCAAACGCCAAGCAGTTGCGCCTGACGCTCGACAAGTCCGAGAAGCAGCTTGGCCGCCTGCAGAAGCAGCGCGCCGCACTCGACGAGGCGATCGACGAACTTGGCTCGCTGATGGGCGCGGTTCGCCGCATGCTCACAGAGCGCACGGTGGCCGCCGCCAACAGCAACGTCAACTGAGAGGCGACGCCGGAAAGCGCGTCTCGCTTTAACATCCCAACAACAACCCACAATCCTGAAGGGCGGCGGATCGAGCGATCCGCCGCCTTTCACATTTTTCGGAGTGCAAACGGGTTGCATTCAATTGACGTTTACGCAAACGTCAATTAACGTCCGCGCACGATCCGTTTATTGCGGTCCGCTCGCAAGATACATGCGCAGGCCGATGCCATGCGATCAAGGAGGAAGCATGCCGACCTACAAGGCGCCGGTCCAGGACACGCTGTTCGTGCTCAACGAGGTGCTCGGCTACGAGCGCTATTCCAACCTGCCCGGTTTTTCCGACGCCACGCCGGACGTGCTGGAAGCCATCCTCGACGAGGCGGCCAAGCTGGCGGAAAACGTCATGCAGCCACTGAACCGCGTCGGCGACATAGAGGGCTGCGAGCGCCACGAAGACGGCTCGGTGACCACGCCGAAAGGTTTCAAGGACGCGTTCGACCAGTACCGCGCCGGCGGCTGGATGGGGCTGGGGGTGCCGTCCGAGTTCGGCGGCCAGGGCCTGCCTTATTGCGTCCACTCGGCGGTCGGCGAATACATGATCTCCGCCAACATGGCGCTGATGATGTATGCCGGCCTGACCCAGGGCGCCATCGCCGCGATCCTCGTGCATGGCACCGAGGAACAGAAGCAAAAGTATCTGCCGAAGATGGTCGAAGGGTTGTGGACCGGCACCATGAACCTGACCGAGCCACATTGCGGCACCGATCTCGGCCTGCTGCGCACCCGCGCCACGCCGCAGACCGACGGCAGCTACAAGATCTCCGGCCAGAAGATTTTCATCTCCGCCGGCGAGCACGATCTGTCGGAAAACATCATTCACCTCGTACTCGCCCGCATCGAGGGCGCTCCGCAGGGCACGAAGGGCATCTCGCTGTTCATCGTGCCGAAATTCGTCCCCGACGAGAGCGGCAATCCCGGAAAACGCAACGGCGTGTCCTGCGGCTCCATCGAGGAGAAGATGGGCATCCACGGCAATTCGACCTGCGTCATGAATTACGACGAGGCGACCGGCTGGTTGATCGGCGAGGAAAATGCCGGGCTGAAGGCCATGTTCACCATGATGAACGAGGCCCGCCTCGGCGTCGGCCTGCAAGGGCTGGCCGTCGGCGAGGCCGCTTATCAGAACGCGGTAGCCTACGCCAAGGAGCGCCTGCAGGGCCGCTCGCTGTCCGGCCCGAAGGCGGCGGACAAACCGGCCGATCCGATCATCGTCCACCCCGACGTGCGCCGCAACCTGATGACCATGAAGGCCTTCAACGAGGCGGGCCGCGCATTCGTGTTGTGGACGGCGATCCGCTCCGACGTTGCCCACCGTTCCGGCGATGACAAGGACCGCGAGGCGGCCGACGACGCGCTCGGTCTGATGACGCCGATCGTCAAGGGCGTGCTCACCGACAAGGGTTTCGAGCACGCCGTCGCCGCGCAGCAGGTCTTCGGCGGTCACGGCTATATCGAGGAACACGGCATGAGCCAGTTCGTGCGCGATGCCCGCATCGCCATGATCTACGAGGGCGCCAACGGCATCCAGGCGCTCGACCTCGTTGGCCGGAAACTCGCCGCCAATGGCGGCCGCGCCATCCAAAACTTCTTCAAGGAAGTGGGCGAATTCTGCGAAGCCGGCCGCGCCGACGAGAAGCTGGCGCCCTACACCAAGGCGCTGAAGAAGGGCCTGAACGACCTGCAATCGGCGACCATGTGGCTGATGCAGAACGCCATGGCCAAACCCGACAATGCGGGCGCGGCCTCGACCGACTACATGCACCTCTTCGGCCTGGTGTCGCTGGGCTACATGTGGGGCCAGATGGCCAAGGCCGCGCAGGCGAAGCTGGCAGACGGCGCCGGCGACGCTACATCCTTCTACGAGAACAAGCTCGTCACCGGCCGCTATTTCATGGAGCGCGTCATGCCCGAGACATCAGCGCATCTGGCGCGCATCTCGTCGGGCGCGGATACGATGATGGCGCTGCCGGCGGAGGCGTTTTAAGGTCGCGTCGCTTTTTGGAGGTGAGGTTAGTGCTCTACGTTGCCCCCCTCTGTCCTGCCGGACATCTCCCCCTCAAGGGGGGAGATTGGCTGGCCGCTTTGGTTTCGCCAATCGTGGACGTTGCAGAAAGCGCGGTGTCGCCGACGCTGCCAATTTCCCCCCTTGAGGGGGAGATGTCCGGCAGGACAGAGGGGGGTCTGAAGGCCACCAAGATCTCCAAGGCGTGGCTATGACCACCGACCCCGCCACCATCCTCGACCTGCCGAAACCTGCCTGGGTCGCGGACGACGTCGCCATGCTCTACGACATGGCGCGGCGCTTCATGGCGGAAGAAATCGCGCCGCGCTACGACGAGTTCGAGAAGAACGAGATGGTCGACCGCGCCTCCTGGGAAAAGGCCGGAGCGGCCGGCCTGCTCTGCGCCTCCATGCCGGAAGAATTCGGCGGATCGGGCGGCACCTACGCGCATGAGAGCGCGATCATCGAGGCGATCGGCCACGGCGGCGTCGACGGTTTCGGCATCGTGCTGCACAATGCCATCGTCGCCCCCTACATCCTCCACTATGGCTCGGAGGAGCAGAAGAAGACCTGGCTGCCGAAGTTGGCGACCGGCGAGTTGATCGGCGCCATCGCCATGACCGAGCCCGGCGCCGGCTCCGACCTGCAGGGCATCAAGACCCGAGCCGAGAAGGACGGCAACCAATACCGCATCAACGGCTCGAAAACCTTCATCACCAACGGCCAGCACGCCAACCTGATCGTCGTCGTCACCAAGACCGACCCGGCCCAGGGTGCGAAAGGCACCTCGCTGATCGTGGTGGAGACCGACGGCGCGGAAGGGTTCGAGCGCGGCCGCAATCTCGACAAGATCGGCCTCAAGGCCAACGACACGTCCGAACTGTTCTTCAACGACGTGCGCGTGCCGACTGCCAATCTGCTCGGCCACGAGCAAGGCCAGGGGTTTGTCCAGCTGATGCAGCAACTGCCGCAGGAGCGCCTGCTGATCGGCGGCCAGGCGATCGCCATGATCGAGCGCGCGCTGGCCGTGACCATCGACTACGTCAAGGAGCGAAAGGCCTTCGGCAAGCCGATCCTCGATTTCCAGAACACCCAGTTCAAGCTGGCCGAACTGAAGACCGAGGCCACCATCGGCCGCGTCTTCTACAACGACTGCGTTGGCAGACATATCGCCGGCGGCCTCGATCCGGCGACCGCCTCGATGGCGAAATACTGGCTGACCGACCTTCAAGGAAAAGTGGTTGACGAGTGCCTGCAACTCTTCGGCGGCTATGGCTATATGAACGAGTATCCGATCGCCCGCATGTTCCGCGACGCCCGCGTGCAGCGCATCTACGGCGGCACCAACGAGATCATGAAACTGCTGATTGCCAGGAGTTTGTGAGGACAACAGAGTCAAAGCACCCCCTCACCGGCCCTTCGGGCCACCTCTCCCCCTGCCCGGGGGAGAGGAATAAGCCGGCCGCAAGCTTGGCGCCAATCGGCGAAGCTGCGATCCTCTCCCCCGGGCAGGGGGAGAGGTGGCCCGAAGGGCCGGTGAGGGGGTGCTGTTGCCAAAGCGATGTATCGCTTTGGCAAATCAACACTTGAAGGAGTTCATGATGGCCGAAGCCTATGTCTATGACGCCGTGCGCACGCCGCGCGGGCGCGGCAAGAAGGACGGTTCGCTGCACGAGGTGCCGGCGGTGCGGCTCGGCGCGAAGGTGCTGGAGGCGGTGCGTGACCGCAACGGGCTGGACACCGCTGAAGTCGACGACATCATCTTCGGCTGCGTCGATCCGGTCGGTGAAGCGGGTTCGGTGATACCGCGCTCAGCCGCCTTCGAGGCCGGCTACGACCTCAAGGCGCCCGGCATGCAGATTTCCCGCTTCTGCGCCTCGGGCCTCGACGCGGTAAACCTTGGCTCGGCAAAGATCGCGCAGGGCGCCGACGAGATCGTGATTGCTGGCGGCGTGGAATCCATGTCGCGCGTCGGCATGGGCATGTCGGGCGGCGCCTGGTTCATGGACCCTTCGGTCGGCCTGCCCGGCTGGTTCATGCCGCAGGGCGTGTCGGCCGACCTGATCGCCACGAAGCACGGGTTTTCGCGCGATGACGTCGACGGCTATGCGGTGGAGAGCCAGAAGCGTGCCGCCCATGCGTGGGAAAACGGGTATTTCAAGAACTCCGTCATCCCGGTCAAGGACCAGAACGGCATGACGATCCTCGACCGCGACGAGCACATGCGGCCGGGCACAGACATGCAGGCGCTGGGATCGCTCAATCCCTCCTTCGTCATGCCCGGCGAGATGGGCGGCTTCGACGCGGTCGCGGTGCAGCGTTATCCGGAACTGGAAGAGATCAACCACGTCCACCATGCCGGCAATTCCTCGGGCATCGTCGACGGCGCGGCGGCCGTGCTGCTCGGCTCCAAGAAGGCCGGCAAGTCCATGGGCCTGAAGCCGCGGGCGCGGATCAAGGCCTTCGCCAATATCGGCTCCGAGCCGGCGATGATGCTGACCGGCCCGGTCGACGTCACCGAAAAGCTGCTGAAGCGCGCCAAGATGAAACTCAAGGACATCGACCTGTTCGAGCTCAACGAGGCTTTTGCCGCCGTCGTGCTGCGCTACATCCAGGCTTTCGAGATCGACCCGAAGGAAATCAACGTCAATGGCGGCGCCATCGCCATGGGCCATCCGCTCGGCGCCACCGGCGCGATGATTTTTGGCACGGTGCTGGACGAACTGGAGCGGCGCGACCTGAACACCGCGCTGGTGACGCTCTGCATCGGCGCCGGCATGGGCACAGCGACGATCATCGAGCGGGTGTGATGGCCGCGAACCGTCGGCGCGTCCTGGCTAGCATCGGCGCGGCAATCGTCGTCGCGTCAGGCGGCGGGACGGCTTCTGCCGCATCTGGCTCGGAGAAAACGATGCATCTCAGCGGAACCGTATCCTACGCCGAAAAAGGTCCTCTGCCCGCGGGCGTCCTGAAAATCCGGCTGGAAGACCATGGCGCGGCCGACCGGAAGGCGATGCCGATCGCCGAGGTCGAGGTCAAAAGCAGCGGCCGGGACGGCAGCGTGCCGTTCGAGATGCAGGTGCCGCAGGCCGCGCTGGAAAGCGCCGCCCGCCCCGGCTTCACCGTGCGGCTCGAGCGCGCCGATGGTTGGCTGCTGGCGCTGGAGCCTCACGGCGAATTCCATAAGGGCGACGACAAAATCGCCCTGACGATCAACCCAATTGTCTATTGAGAGGGCCGACCATGGCTGACTACACCAACTTCACGGTCGACACCGACGCGGACGGCATCGCCCTCGTCACCTGGAACATGCCGGACCGTTCGATGAACGTCTTCACCGAGGAGGTGATGGACGAACTGGAAAAGATCATCGAACAGGTCGCCGCCGACGCCGCCATCAAGGGCGCGGTCATCACCTCGGGCAAGGACAGTTTTTCGGGCGGCGCCGACCTGAACATGCTGAAGCGCATGCTCGGCATTTTTCACACCGAGAGGGCCAAGGATCCGGAAAACGCGACAAAACTGCTGTTCGACGGCGCCGGCCGCATGGGCTGGCTGTGGCGCAAGCTGGAGACGTCGGGCAAGCCGTGGGTGGCGGCGATCAATGGCACCTGCATGGGCGGCGCGTTCGAACTGGCGCTCGCCTGCCACGGCCGCGTCGCGGCTGACGGCGACAAGGTCAAGATGGCGCTGCCCGAGGTCAAGGTCGGCATCTTCCCGGGCGCCGGCGGCACCCAGCGCGTGCCGAGGCTGGCGCAGACGCAGGATGCCTTGCAGATGCTGACCACCGGCCAGACGCTGACGCCGAAACGCGCGAAGGCGATGGGCCTGATCCACGAAATCGCGGCGCCCGAAAAGCTGATCGAGACCGCCAAGGCGATGATCAAGGGCGGGCTGAAGCCCGTGCAGCCCTGGGACGAGAAGGGTTTCAAGATTCCCGGCGGGCCGGTCTATTCGGCCGCCGGCGCGAACCTCTGGCCGCCGGCCATCGCCATCCTGCGGCGCGAGACTTTCGGCAACTATCCGGCCCCGATCGCCATACTGAAATGCGTCTATGAGGGGCTGCTGGTGCCGTTCGACACCGCGCTCCGGATCGAGCAGCGCTATTTCACCGAGATCATGCAGACGACCGAGGCGGCGATGATGATCCGCTCGCTGTTCGTGTCGCTGCAGGAACTCAACAAGGGCGCGCGCCGGCCACAGGGCGTGGCGCCGACGAAGTTCAGGAAGATCGGCGTGCTAGGCGCAGGCTTCATGGGCGCTGGCATCGCCTATGTGACCGCCAAGGCCGGCATTCCGGTGGTGCTGCTCGACCGCGACGTGCCGGCCGCCGAGAAGGGCAAGGCGCATTCCGAAGGCCTGATTTCGGAAGCCGTGGCGAAGGGCCGCGCAAAGCCGGAGGACAAGGAAAAGCTGCTATCGCTGATCACGCCGACGGACGACTATGCCCTGCTTGACGGCTGCGACCTCGTGATCGAGGCGGTGTTCGAGGATTCGGAAGTCAAGAAGGCCGCGACCGAGAAGGCGGAGGCCGTGCTGAAATCCTCGGCCATCTTCGCCTCCAACACCTCGACCATCCCGATCACCGGGCTGGCGAAGAATTCCGCCAGGCCGAAGAATTTCATCGGCATCCATTTCTTCTCGCCGGTCGACCGCATGATGCTGGTCGAGATCATCCTGGGCAAGAAGACCGGCGACAAGGCGCTGGCCACGGCAATGGACTATGTGCGCGCCATCGGCAAGACGCCGATCGTCGTCAACGATACGCGCGGCTTCTACGTCAACCGCTGCGTGCTGCAATACATGGCCGAATCCTACCGCATGCTGATCGAAGGCGTTCCGGCGCCTATGATCGAGAACGCCGCAAAAATGGCCGGCATGCCGGTCGGGCCGCTGGCGCTGACAGACGAGACGGCGATCGACCTCGCCCAGAAGATCATGCGCCAGACGCGGCGCGACCTCGGCGAAAAGGCGGTCGATCCGGCGCAGATGGCGCTGATCGACACGATGGTCGACACCCATGGCCGGCATGGCCGCAAGAACGGCAAGGGGTTTTACGACTATCCGGCCAAGCCGGCGAAGAAGAAGCTGTGGCCGGGCCTAAAAGACCTCTATCCGCAGCTTGCGCCGGAAAAGGTCGACGTCGAGGAGTTGAAGCAGCGTTTCCTGGTCACCATCGCGCTGGAAGCGGCGCGCGTCATGGAGGAAGGCATCGTCACCGATCCGCGCGAGGCGGATGTCGGCTCGATCCTCGCCTTCGGCTTCGCGCCCTATAGCGGCGGCGCGCTGTCCTATATCGACGGCATCGGCGCGGCAAAATTCGTCGCCCTGGCGAAGAAGCTGCGCAAGAAATTCGGCGACCAGTTCAAGGCGCCGAAACTTCTGGTCGAGATGGCCGAGGATGGCGAGACCTTCTACCAGCGCTTCGACCCCTACGCGAAGAACGAGACGAAGGAAGCGGCGTAACAGCCGTCCATGTATGTCTGGGCGCGCTTCGCCCGCATGGCGGCGACGGCAGGGCGGCGCGGCGGCTATACGTTCGGCGCCGACAGCCGCCTGACGTTCCGCTGCCTGCCGACCGACATCGACTTCAACCTGCATCTCAACAATGCGCGCTACATGATGCTGGCCGATCTCGGCCGCATCGACATTTTCCTGCGCAGCGGCCTTTGGGCCTTGGCCAGGGAAAGGCGCTGGGCGCCGATGCTCGGCGGCCTGCAGACCGTCTTCGCTCGCGAGATACGCCTGTGGCAACGTTTTGACGTTGTGTCGTCGCTGGAGACGTGGGAAGGCACGGCGGTCATCGGCCGGCACCGTTTTGTCCTCGACGGTGGCATGACGGCCGCGATCATCCTCACCACGGCGGGCATCTACGACCGGAGCGGACGGCGCTTCGTGCCGATGGGCGACATCGCCCACATGCTCGGGCACGACGCCCCGCCGCGCCCGCTGACCGAAGCCGAAAGCGTCTTCGTCGCCTCGCATGCAAATCTGCGGAGCCTGGCGAAGACTGGTCGCTGAGTGGGGCGGTCACCCCGTGGGGTCAACCTTCGGCTCAGATTGACACCGACTCGTGCGGATCCTCGACCAAAGGCCCCAGCAGGACTTTGCCGAACAGCGGCTGGTAGCGCCGGCGCTGCGCCGGATCCTCCTTGAACGCGATCGCATACTGGCCGATCTGGTGAAAATAGGTGATGCGGGCGCGCACGATGCTCTCGGCGGGAGAATAACCCATCGCCAGGAAGGAGCGTTCGAGCAGCGAGATTCTGAGATCGTCCATCTCCGCCACCTCCTTGCCGAGGCTTTTCGAGGTGCGCGCCCAGTCGCGAACCGCCAGATCGAGCAACGGGCTGAACGGGTCCTCGTCGACCCAGACATGCACGATGGTGGAAAAGAAGCCGTAGCCGTCGATCTCCGCCGTCTCGCGCAGCTTCCAGAACGGCGCGCAATTGATGCGCCGCCATTCTTCCAGGAGTTCGCCGTGGAGATCCTTGAGGCTGGAGAAGTGGAAGTAGAAGCTGCCGCGCGTCACCTTGAAGCGCCGGGCCAGTCGGTCGATCTTGACCTCGGCGATGCCGCGCTTCTCCAGCGCCTTGCGCGCGGCTGCGACCCAGGCCTCGCGGCTCAGCGTCCGGCGCGGCGCGGCCGGCGAAGGTTTCCCGGCTGCGGGATTGGCGGACGGCCGTTTCGGCTTCACCGGTGATCCATCTCCAAATTGGCCGCGTGACACCTGAGCGCTCGCGCAACGGTTGACCGTTCCGGCCAATACACCCGATGACCGCCGCTCGCGAAAGACCGGAACGCGTTCATCCACCGTTCCCTGGTCACGGCAGGGCGCCGATGCGCTCCAGCATCAATTCGAAGAAGGGCGCGGGCTCGATGCGCCGCAGCACATTGCAATTCTTCGGTCGCCCGGTGACGTGCCACCAGTCGACCACCGTCATGCCGATCGTCTCGGGAGAAACGATGTCGACCGTCACATTGCACTGGCGCTGCTCGTAGATTTCGGGCGCCAGCAGATATCCGGTAACGCAGGCGTCGTGAATGGGACGGGCGGCCGTCGGAAACTTGTGGCTGCCGTACTGACGGAAAAAATCCGCCATGTTGGCCGCCTCGATCGCGGCGCGGCGGCCGGTGGCGCGCAGGCGGTCCAGCCACTCCGGCGTCATCTGCGCGGTATAGGTGCAGTCGATCGACGCCATGGTGATCGGCGCGCCCGAATGGAAAACCTTGTGCGCCGCATGCGGGTCGACAAAGATGTTGAACTCGGCGGCGGGCGTGGCGTTGCCGCCCTCGAAGAATCCGCCCCCCATCAACACCACCTCGCGGATGCGCGGCACGATGCGCGGCTCCATGGTCATGGCCATGGCCAGGTTGGTCATCGGCCCAAGCGTGCAGACCGTCAGCTCGCCCTCGGGCGCATCCATGATGGCGCGCGTCAGGTAGTTGACCGCGTGTTCGCTTTGCAGCGGCGTGACCGGCTCCGGCAGATCGGCGCCGTCCAGTCCGGTCTCGCCGTGCACATATTCGGCAGTGATAAGCTTGCGCACCATCGGCGCCGGACAGCCGGCAAAGACCGGAATGTCGGGGCGTCCGGCGAGTTCGACCACCTTCAGCGCGTTCTTGGACGTCAGCGCGAGCGGCACGTTGCCGCCGACCGTGGTGACGCCGACCACCTCGAGTTCGTTCGGCGATCCCAATGCGAACAGGATGGCGAAGGCGTCGTCCTGTCCCGGATCGGTGTCGATGATGATTTTGCGCGCCGCCATTGTCGTCCGATCCTGCTTGCATTCGATGGGGCTTGCCGATAGCACACCGATGTGTAGAGATACAGTACTGTATCTTATGTTCAAGACAGGACGACGGCGATGGCTGCAAGCGAACGCGGCGACTTTTCCGAAATTCCGATGCTGGATGTTTCCGGCCTCTACAGCGGGGACGAAAAGGCGGTCCGGGCGGTGGCAGGGACGCTGCGCGGCTATCTCGAAAACATCGGCTTCCTCTATGTCGTCGGCCATCCGATCCTGCGCGCCGATGTCGAGGCCGTCCGCGACGCCGGCAAAAAATTCTTCGCGCTGCCGGACGAGGAAAAGCTCAAGCTGAAGATCGACAAGAATTTCCGCGGCTACCTGCCCTTCGCCGGTTCGACCATCGTCACCTCCTCGGTCGCCACCGTGAGCAAGCCGAACCAGAGCGAATCGATCTTCTTCATGCACGAAGTCGATGCCGCCGATCCGCGCGCGCTGGCCGGCAGGCCGCTGCAGGGGCCGAACCAATGGCCGGAAGAACAGGCGCTCCCCGGCTTCCGCGCGACGATGGACAACTATGTCGCCGAGATGAGCACGCTGGCGCGAAAGATGGTCGGCGCAATCGCGATCTCGCTCGGCATGCCGGCGAACAGCCTGGACGGCTATTTCGAGCAGCCGACGACCTTCCTGCGGCTGCTGCACTATCCGACCCAGCCGAAGGAGGAAGGCCTGTTCGGCTCGGCGCCGCACACCGACTACGGCTTCATCACCTTGCTCGCGCAGGACGATGTCGGCGGCCTCGAGGTCAAGAACAAGGCCGGCGACTGGGTGCCGGCGCCGCCCGTGCCGGATTCCTTCGTCATGAATGTCGGCGACATCCTCGCCCGCTGGTCGAACGACCAGTTCGTGTCGACCCCGCACCGGGTGATCAACCGCTCGGGGCGCGAGCGCTATTCGCAGCCCTTCTTCTTCGACCCGTCGATGGAGGCCATGATCGAGGCGCTGCCGGCCTGCGTGCCCGCCGGAACCGCGCCGAAATACGGGCCGGTCGAATATGGCGACTATCTGATGGAGCGCATCGACAAGAACTACCATTACCGCAAGAAGCTGGCGGCGGAGACGCCTGCCGCTTGAGGGAAAGCCGGCCAGGGTACAGAATTCGGCCGGCCGCCGTTAGGGTGGCCGACTTGGATCCGCTCCTCCGGGCCTGGGGCAGGAGCAGAGGCGGGAAGCAAGAGCGTCAAGAAGACTCCAGAGGAGAAATGGGAATGCGCAAGAATCTCTCTCAACTGGCGGGGCTGGGCCTCGCTGCGATGGTCACGGCGTGGAGCGCGGCAGCGCTTGCCGCCGACGTGCCGAAATCCGCCGAGGTCGAGCAGACCGGCAAGCTCACCGTCGCCAACACGCTCGACTACGCGCCGTTCGAATATATCGATGCCGAAGGCAAGCAGGTCGGAATCATCATCGAATTCGCCGGTGAGGTTGCGAAACTGGTCGGCGCCGAACTCGACGTGCAGCGCACCCCTTTCCCGTCGATGATCCCCGGCCTGGCGGCCGGTCGCTTCAAGATCGCCTGGGAGACGTTTTCAGCCAATCCCGAGCGCCTGCAGCAGGTCGACTTCGTGATGTTCGTCAAGGCCGGCCTCGCCGCCTCGACCTCGCCGGACAAGAAGGACAGCTTTACCGGCGACATGCCGCTCTGTGGCAAGCGCGTCGGCGTTTCGGCCGGCACCGCGTCCGACTTCCTGGTCGACAAGCTCAGCAAGGAATGCACCGACAAGGGCCAGAAGGCGATCGAGAAGTCGGTGTTCAACTCGTCCACCGACATCGTCCAGGCCGTGCTCTCCGACCGGGTCGACGCGCGCATGGACGACGCCACCGCCTCCAGCTATTTCGAGGTGACGAGCAAGGGCCAGCTGGTCGTGCTGCCGACGCTCTACGACGTCGCGCCGCTCGGCATGGCTATAGCCAAGAACGACAAGGGCACCGCCGACATGATGGTCGCGGCACTTGCCGAACTCTTCAAGAACGGCACCTACCAGGCGATCCTCGACAAATACGGCATGGGCGCCTACGCGATCAAGGAACCCTATTTCGTCGGCAGCATGGACGCGCTGCGCGCCGAATGACGCAGGCGCGGCGCCGGTTCTTTTTCCGGCGCCGCCACAATGGACGAGCAAGCGGAGCAGCGATGAGTACGGCGGAGGGAAGCCATCCGGATGCGCGGGCGGCGGTCGTTTCGGCCGCGGAACGGCTGGTCGTCGTGCCGCGCCGGCACTACGGCATCTGGGTCGGCACGGCCTTCGCCTTGCTCATCGCCTTCTTCATCGTCCGCGCCTTCGCCAGCAACCCAGCCTTCGCCTGGGGCACGGCGGCGAACTACCTGTTCCATCCACCCATCCTGCGCGGCCTCGGCAACACGCTGATCCTGACCGTGCTGATCATGGCGGCGGCGATCGTCATCGGCACGATCGTCGCCATCATGCGCGTATCGCCGAGCCCGGTGCTGCGCACTTTCGCAGGCGTTTATGTCTGGTTCTTCCGCGGCGTGCCGGCGCTGATCCAGCTCATCTTCTGGTTCAACCTTGCCCTGCTCGTGCGCGAGTTCTCGCTGACGCTGCCCTATGTCGGCACGATCTTCTCGGTGCGGACCAACGATTTCATGACGCCGTTCTTCTCGGCCGTGGTCGCGCTGTCGCTCTGCGAGGCGGGCTACATGGCGGAAATCATCCGCGCCGGCATCAAGTCGGTGCCCAGCGGCCAGGCCGAAGCGGCAAGCGCGCTGGGCATGCCCTATCGCATGATTTTAAAGCGCATCGTGCTGCCGCAGGCCATGCGCTTCGTCGTGCCGCCCACCGGCAACGAGGCGATCAACCTGTTGAAGATGACCTCGCTGGTGACGTTCATCGCGGTCGACGATCTTTTCTACTCCGCACAGTCGATCTATGCGCGCACCTTCGAGACCATCCCGCTGCTGATCGTCGTCGCCTTCTGGTATCTCGCCGTCGTCAGCATCATGTCGGTCGGCCAGCATTTCCTCGAGCGGCATTTCGGCCGCAGCGAGGTGCGCCGCGATCCCATGGGCATGCGCATCCTGCGCAACGCCTTCGGCCCGCGGGCGACGGGGGCGACGCCATGAGCAACATCAAGGCCGAGAACCGGACACGCTTCGGCGTCCCCGCCAACTCCATGGTTTTTGCGCGCGCGGTGCATAAATCCTACGGGCAATTGGAAGTACTGAAAGGCGTCGACCTCGACGTGCCGGCGGGAACAGTCGCCTGCATCATCGGCCCGTCCGGCTCGGGCAAGAGCACGTTCCTGCGCTGCATCAACCATCTGGAGAAACTCAGCGGCGGCATCCTGCTGGTCGACGGCGAATTCGTCGGCTACGATTTGCGCGGCGACAAGCTTTTCGAGGTCAAGGACGACGAACTGTGCAAGCGGCGCGCCGAGATCGGGATGCTGTTCCAGTCCTTCAACCTGTTCTCCCATATGACGGTGATGGAAAACATCATCGAGGCGCCGACACAGGTGCGCCGCGTGCCCGTCGACAAGGCGAAGGCGGAGGCCGAGGTGCTGCTCGCCCGCGTCGGCCTCTCCGACAAGGTCGACCGCTATCCACGCGAACTCTCCGGCGGCCAGCAGCAGCGCGTGGCCATCGCCCGCGCCATGGCAATGAAACCGAAGGTGCTTTTGTTCGACGAGCCGACTTCGGCACTCGATCCCGAACTGGTCGGCGAGGTGCTTCAGGTGATGCGCGACCTCGCGCAGACCGGCATGACCATGGTCGTCGTCACCCACGAGATCGGCTTCGCCCGCGAAATCGGCGACGAGCTGATCTTCATGGATGGCGGCGTGATCGTGGAACGCGGCAACCCGCGCGAGATGATCGCCAAGCCGAAGTCGCCGCGCACCGCCGAGTTCCTATCGAAGGTGCTGTGATCTTTCGGGCGGGCCCCGAGAATGCCGGAACCTGCAACGTCCCAGCCGAAATTGCGCCACGGCATCTTCCACAGGCGCGTCAGGTCGGCGAAGTAGTCGCAGCGAATTTCCCAAGCGAATCCGATGATTTCCGCCGCGGGCCGAGGCAGTAGCAACAACACGGTTTTCTGATACGATTCCGCCATTCTCGCGTCAGGCGCACACGATGGCGACACCCTCGGATTCGACTTTACCGGCTCCGGCATTCCGGGCCAGAAGTTCAGCCTACCTCATCGGAATCATCGTCTGTGTGATTTTGATGTCGGGACTGCTCTTTGGCTACGACCAAGGGGTGATCTCGGGCGCCTTGAGCGGGATCAAGCGGGCGCTGGGCCTCAGCCCTCTCCTGATCGAAGTTGTTACGAGCTGGGTTACGCTTGGCGCCTTGTTCGGTTCGTTGGCGGCAGGCGAACTTGCCGATCGCATTGGCCGCAAGAAGACCGTTCTGACCGCGGCGGTTCTCTTCATTCTTGGCGCGCTTATCCAGGCATCTGCTCCTCATACGGCTGTTCTGGTCGCCGGACGGCTGGTCGTCGGTTTCGGGGTTGGCGTCGCCGCCGTCGCCGCTCCCCTCTACGGAAGCGAAACCGCCCAGGCAACGTGGAGGGGCCGCCTCGTCTCCGCCTACCAGATGGCGATTACCATCGGGATCTTTCTCGCCTATCTGGTCAACGGTGCACTATCCGATGGTGCGGACTGGCGCATGATGCTGGGGCTGGCGGCGGTCCCCGGCATCCTTCTTGCGCTGTTTGCGCTGGCGGCGCCGGAATCCCCGCGCTGGTTGATCAAGCAGGGCCGGCCGGAGGCCGCGCGGAATATCCTGGCTCGCTTGCTCAACAAGGATGATTGCCAGGCTGAATTGAACGAGATCGAAAACGCGCTGCGCCTGGAAGCCGGCGCCGTGTCCTGGCGTGAAGTGTTCAAGCCGATCTACCGGAAGCCGCTTGCCATCGGCATCGGGCTGGCGGTGTTTCAGCAAGTCACCGGCATCAACGCCATCATCTATTACGCAAATCCGATCTTTGCCGCCTCCGGCTTTGCGACGCCCGAGGCGCAGGCGGCCGCGACCACATGGGGGATAGGCGCCACCAACGTTCTATCCACGCTCATCGCGATAGCGTTCATCGATCGGATCGGGCGTGTTCCGCTACTGCTTGCTGGATTGATCGGCATGGGCGCAAGCCTCGCAACGGTCGGGCTTGCCTTTCAATTCTTTGAAGCGCCCGGCGATGATGCGACCTATGGAGCAACCATCACGGTCGTCGCGCTTGTCATCTTCATCGCATCGTTTGCGTTCTCTCTGGGACCCGTCGTGTGGACGGTGATCAACGAGGTCTTTCCAAGCCGGGTCAGAAGCCGGGGCGTTGCGATTTCAACCGCCGTCAACTGGGCGGCCGCATTTGTGGTCAGCGAATTTTTCCTTTCGCTTGTGCAGGTGCTGGGCAGACCATTCACCTTCTGGCTTTTCGCGCTGCTTTGTCTCGTGGGCTGGATCTGGATCTATCGCAAGGTTCCCGAAACCAAGGGGCGTTCGCTGGAGGAGATCGAGCAGCTTTGGCACGATCCGTCGGTGAACACGGTGAGACCATAGCCGGCGAGACCAATCCTTATCGGGCCGTGGTCCCCGACTATTCCGCTTCGATGCCGATCACCCGCACATGCGGCGCCAGCGCCTTGAGCGCTATCGCGACGCCGCTGATCAGTCCGCCGCCAGCCATGGCGACCAGCACGGTCGTCACGTCCGGCATCTGCTCCAGACCTTCAGCGTAGTAGAGCGCCTCCGCCGGAAGATGATGCTAGCGATCCTCGCGGCCGGTGATCAGGCGCGCGCCGCGATCGAAGGTGACGTAAGCCCAGGCCCAGTCGAGGAAGACGACGATGCGGTTACGAAACCCGACGAGGAAGAACAGGTGCGCGAAGCACCAGAGCAGCCACGCGGGCAAGCCGGAGAGCCACAGCCAGCCGAAATCGGCCACGGCCGCCTTGCGGCCGATCGTTGCGAGGTTGCCATAGTCGCGGTAGCGGAACGGCTCGATGGCGCTGCCCGAGAGTTTCGCCTTGATCAGCCGGGCGACATATTTGCCCATCTGCTTGGCTGCCGGCGCCACACCGGGCACAAGCCGGCCGTCGGCGCCCTTCACGGCAGCGGTGTCGCCGATGACGTAGACACCGTCCAGGCCAGGCGCGTGCAACCTTTCGTCGACCACCACGCGGCCAGCCCGGTCGGCCGGCACGCCGAGCCATTTGGCGGCGCGGGAGGCCATGACGCCGGCCGCCCACAGCACCGAGGCGGCCGCTATCTCCTGTCCGTCGGCGAGTCCGACGCCATCGCCGTCGCAGCGCACGACCGCCGCGCCCAGCCGCACCTCCACGCCGAGCCTCTCCAGTTGCGTCTTCGCCTTGGCGGAAAGTTTTTCGGGAAAGGTCGGCAGGACGCGCTCGCCGGCTTCGACGAGGATGACCCGCGCCGAGGAGGGATCGATATGGCGGAAATCCCGCACGATTGCCTTGCGCGCGAGTTCGACGATGGCGCCTGCCAGTTCGACGCCGGTCGGCCCGCCGCCGACAATGACGAAGGTCAGGAGGTTGGCGCGCAGATCGGGATCTCGCGTCGCCTCCGCCCGCTCGAAGGCAGTGAGGATGCGGCCGCGGATTTCGGTGGCGTCGGGAATGGTCTTCAGGCCCGGCGCGCTGGCTTCCCATTCGTCGTGACCGAAATAGGCATGACGCGCGCCGGTTGCGATCACCAGGAAATCATAGCCAATGCGGCTGTTGTCGGTGACGACGGCGCGCGATGCGGTGTCGATGCCTTGCACGCTCTCCATCAGCACTTTGGCGTTCTTCTGGCGCGACAGGATGCGCCGGATCGGCATGGCGATCTGTGCCGGCGACAGGCCGGCGGTCGCAACCTGATAGAGCAGCGGCTGGAACAGGTGGTAGTTGCGGCGGTCGATGACGGTGACGTCGACATCCGCCTTGCGCAGGCCCATCGCCGCGTTGAGGCCGCCGAAACCGGCACCGAGGATGACGACTTGCGGCCGGCGGCCGGCGGCTCCAGCCGCATGACCAGGGGTGGCGTCGATGTCATCGCTCATCATCGTCTCCGATCGCTCGCCGCAACATGGGTCGGCCCCGGCCAAGGAACAAGCGGGGAATGTGATTGCCGGGCCGGAAGACGACGGCGGGCGCTTGGCTAAAATTGCCTGTCGACATCGTCCGCAAAATGTCCGGTAATAAGCGGTGTCGGTAAAGCCACCTCCCCCAAGCGCCAGAGAGCAGCACATGCAGATCGGAATGATGGGACTGGGCCGGATGGGCGCGAACATGGTTCGCCGCCTTCTGCGCGACGGCCATGAATGCGTGGTCAACGACATCAATCCCGACAGCGTGGCGGCGCTGGCCAAGGACGGCGCGACCGGCACGGCGTCGCTGGAAGCGTTCGTCGGCGGCCTCACCAAACCGCGCAGCGTCTGGCTGATGCTGCCGGCGGCGATCACCGGCAAGGTCGTCGAGCAGGTCGCGGCGCTGATGGAGCCCGGCGACATCATCATCGACGGCGGCAATTCGAACTACCGCGACGCTGTCGACCAGGCGGGGCGGCTTCAGGCGCGCGGCCTGAGCTACGTCGATGTCGGCACCAGCGGCGGCGTCTGGGGCCTGGAACGCGGCTATTGCCTGATGATCGGCGGTCCCGACAGCGCCGTGCGTCATCTCGACCCGATCTTCGCGACCCTGGCGCCCGGGCCCGACGCCGGCGCGCCCACCCCCGGCGACGGAGCCGGCACCGCGCCGCTCGGCTATCTCCACTGCGGTCCGAGCGGAGCCGGCCACTTCGTCAAGATGGTCCACAACGGCATCGAATACGGCGTCATGGCCGCCTATGCCGAAGGCATGAACATATTGAAGGCCGCGAATTCCGGAAAACGGCAGCGCGAAGCGGACGCCGAGACGACCCCGCTTTCGGAGCCGCAATATTACCAGTTCGATGTCGATGTCGCCGCCGTGGCGGAGGTCTGGCGGCACGGCAGCGTCATCGGATCATGGCTGCTCGATCTCACCGCCGACGCGCTCAAGGGCGACTCCAGCCTGACCAAGTTCGGCGGCCGCGTCTCCGATTCCGGCGAAGGCCGGTGGACGCTGAAAGCCGCGATCGACACCGGCGTGCCCGCTCCGGTTCTGTCCTCCGCCCTGTTCGACCGGTTCAGTTCGCGCGGCGAATCGGAATTCGCCGACAAGTTGCTGTCGGCCATGCGCTTCGCCTTCGGGGGACATGTCGAGAAGCCGAAATAGCAAAACCACCGTCCGCTCCAATTTTTGCTCCGATCACGAAATTGTGTACCGGCTCAATGGCTTGGAGCATATCCGTTCCACGCCTCCAGCGGGCCGTTGAGCGCCTCTCTCGACCTGCCGCTGCGTCATGTCTCTTTCTTATTTCCTTCGCATGTGCGAACTAGGAGAAAGGGGCACAACTGGAAATTCAGGAAGTATGTGGATTAAACTTACCAAAAGCGACGATAAACCGGTGCTGGTGAACATCTCCAAGATCAGCGGCGCCTCGGCCTCGAAGGGCGGTGACGATTCAGTTTGACGAACGATACACCGCTCCCGGCACCCGCCTTGCGGTGGGAGAGCCGATCGAGGAAATCGCCGACATGATGGGAGCGCCCTATCTCGAAGCACGCGCGCCGCGCGGCTGATCCAATCTCTCGATGCACAAACCCCGCCGTCCCGACGGCGGGGTTTTGCTTTTTTCAACGACCTGCATTCGCTCGAATCCCGGTCAAAACGGCCGCTGTCGCCGGTGAACCCAGACACAGCTTTAGCGTTCCGAACCGACGGCAACACGCCTCGGAACCATAAAACATGCTGTTTTTTCCGCAATTTGCCTGATATTCCTTACTGCCGACGCGCTTTTCGTTTCGCTGCGGTGCTTTTCGACAGAAATCCAAACCAGAGGCCGATCATTCCTTCGATCGTCAGCATTTTTTCGGCCGAGATAACGCCGTGCTGATCGCCAGCACCATAGCCTTGGTGGGCACACACGCTGGCATTTCCACCCCGTTGCCGATACGCGAGCCCATAACGAATCGGTCGAGCAGGCCGCCTTCGCCATCGACGCGCATCCGCAGCCGCTGGAGGATGTCGTGCCGGGTGGTATGAAATGAACGCGCCCGACGGGGAACCGGCTGGTTCCGCATCGGCTTCGGAGGATGAAGTGCTGGCCGGCCTGGCCGGTCTCGGTCTTCTGCAACCCGGCGAGCGCCCTGCCCTGCAGCCGCTGGGCGGCGGCGTATCGTCGGAAATCTGGAAGGTTGACACCGCCGGCGGCGCGCTCTGCGTCAAGCGGGCGCTGGCCCGGCTGAAGGTCGCGGCCGTCTGGGAGGCGCCGCTGGAGCGCAGCCATTTCGAAGCCGAGTGGATGCGGGTGGCCGGCGCCATCCGTCCCGCCAATGTGCCCGAACTCATTGCCGAGGATGTCGGCCGGCATCTGGTGGTGATGCGTTTCCTGCCGCCCGAGACCTATCGGCTGTGGAAGACGATGCTGCGCGACGGCCATGCCGATCCCGCCTTTGCCGCCGAGGTCGGGCGCGTGCTCGCCGCGATCCACGCGGCGACCGCCGACGATCCGGCAATCGCCGCGCGTTTCGCCACCGATGCCGCCTTCCACGCGATCCGTCTGGAGCCCTATCTCGAAGCCACCGCGCGCAAGCACGGGGAGGTCGCCGACCGGCTGTTCGACCTGTCGGCGACGACCGCCGCCACACGGCGCTGCCTCGTGCATGGCGACGTCAGCCCGAAAAACATGCTGGTCGGCCCAGATGGGCCGGTGATCCTCGACGCCGAATGCGCCTGGTTCGGAGATCCGGCTTTCGACCTCGGTTTCGTGCTGAACCATCTCCTGCTGAAATGCCTGTGGACACCCTCGGCCGGCGCGGGTTTCCTCGATTGCTTCGCCAACCTGTCCGAGGCGTATGCCGCCGGCGTGACTTGGGAACCGGCTTCGGCCGTCGAGGCCCGCGTCGCCGCGCTCCTGCCGGGGCTTATGCTGGCACGCATCGACGGAAAATCGCCGGTCGAATACATCACCGCCGAAGCGGACAGGAACAAGGTTCGCGGCTTCGCCATCCCGCTCCTGAAACAGCCTGTTGCGCGGCCGGCCGACATAGCCGCGCGGTGGCGCGAGGAGATTTTATGAAGACTGCCATCCAAAGCGTGACCGCGCGAAGAGTCTGGGATTCGCGCGGGCGGCCCACCGTCGAGGTCGAGATAGCGCTTGCCGGCGGTGCCCGCGGCCGCGCCATCGCACCGGCCGGCGCATCGACCGGTTCCGGCGAGGCGGTCGATTTGCGCGACGGCGGCGCCCCGCAAGGCGGCATGGATGTCACCAAGGCGCTTGCGGGCATCGCGGCCGAGATCGCCCCGGCGCTCGCCGGCCTCGACGCGACCGACCAGTCCGCCGTCGACCGCGCGCTGATCGATCTCGACGGCACGCCGAACAAGGGACGGCTCGGCGGCAATGCGCTGATCGCCAGCTCGATGGCCGCGGCCCATGCGGCGGCGGCCGGCGTCGGCCTGCCGCTCTGGCGCTATCTGGCGGGCGGCGCGCCCGGCCGCGTGCCCCTGCCGGAAATCCAGATCTTTGGCGGCGGCGCGCATGCCGGCCGGCGCATCGACATCCAGGACCTGATGGTGATCGCGGTCGGCGCAGGAGATTTCGCCACCGCGCTCGACTGGACAGCGGAAGTCTACCGCGCCGCCGGAAAGCTGCTTGCCGAACAGGGCAAGCTCGCCGGCGTCGCCGACGAAGGCGGATTCTGGCCCGTCTTTTCCTCCAACGAGGAGGCGCTTTCGACCCTCGTGCGCGCCATCGAGCAGGCCGGATTCCGTCCCGGCGAGCATGTCGCCGTGTCGCTCGACATCGCCGCCAGCGAGTTCGGCGAGAACGGCCGCTACCGGCTGGACCGCGAGAACCGCACCCTTTCCCGCGACGAGATGATCGATATGCTGCTCGGCTGGACGAAAAGATATCCGATCGTCTCCATCGAGGATCCTCTGGCCGAGGACGACGAGGCCGGACTCGTCGCCTTCACGAAGGCGGCGGGCGAAAAGATACAGATTATCGGCGACGATTTTTTGGTGACGAACGCCGCTCGCGTCCGCCATGCCGCCTCTGTCGGCGCCTGCAACGCCGTGCTGATCAAGCCGAACCAGGCGGGCACGCTGACGGAGACCAGGGCTGCGCTCGAAGCCGCGCGCGAGGCGGGATACTCGGCGGTCGTGTCGGCGCGGTCCGGCGAGACCGAGGATGTCACCATCGTCCACCTCGCCGTAGGCTGGGGTGTGCCGCAGCTCAGGGTCGGCTCGTTCACGCGCTCCGAGCGCATGGCGAAATGGAACGAGGGCCTTCGGCTTTCAGAGGCGCTGCCGACCGGCGGCGCGCTGCCGCCGCGCTCCTCTCTGCCGTGGGGCCGCCCATGAACGTGCTCTTCCGCTTCGACGGCGCGCCCTGGCTCGCCGAGCGGGTGTCGAGCCTCGCCACCCAAGGGCTCTCGGTCCGCCTGTGCAGCGAGCAGGAAGAGTCCGGCTACCTCTCGGCGCTGCCGGATGCCGAAGTTCTCTGGCACATTCTGCGGCCGATAACCGCCGACGCCATCGACATCGCGCCGAACCTGAAACTCATCCAGAAGATCGGCGTCGGCGTGAACACGATCGACCTCGAAACCGCGAAGAAGCGCGGCATCGCCGTCTGCAACATGCCCGGCACCAACAGCCGCGCCGTCGCCGAACTGACGCTTCTTTTGATGCTCGCCTGCCTGCGCCGCACGGTGGGCTTCGACACGCTGACCCGCGCCGGACAAGGCTGGTCGTGGCCGGTGGAATGGCAAGGCGGGCTGGGCGAAATCGCCGGGCGCACCGTCGGGCTGGTCGGCTTCGGCGCGGTGCCGCGCCTGCTCGCCCCGATCCTGACGGCCATGGGCGCCGAAATCATCTACACCGGCCGGCGGTCCTATCCCGATGTGCATTTCCCCTTCGTGACCAAGGAAGAATTGCTGGCCCGCGCCGACATCCTGTCGCTGCATGTGCCGCTCGGCGAAGGCACCCATGGCTGGCTCGACGCCGCATCCATAGCCGCCCTGAAGCCCGGCGCCATCGTCGTCAACGTGGCGCGCGGCGGGCTGATCGACGAAGCTGCGCTGATCTCTGCCTTGAAGACCGGCCAGATCGCCGCCGCCGGCCTCGACGTATTCGCGACGGAACCGGCCGCCGCCGGCAATCCGCTGTTTTCGCTGCCCAACGTCGTCGTCTCGCCGCACATCGCCTGGCTGACCCGCGAGACGATCGAACGCAGCCTTGTGGTCGCGATCGAAAACTGCCGCCGGCTGGCGGCCGGCGAAGACCTGCTGCACCGCGTCGCTTGATTCACCGGCCTCGTGGACGGGGATGGAAAAGGCCATTCGGTCCTGAGATTTTTTTGCTGCCCAAAAATCCTCGCCAGTATTTTCAATGCTTTGGATGACCGCTCCGCCGCTCTGCGGCAGGAATTCTTTCGCAGCCTGTCCCCACCCTCCCGACCGCGGCGATAATCCTCGCCAGCGTTTTGGAAAGAGACGGCGATGGACGGGACCGCGGCGATCGAGCGAAACTGGGAAGCGTTGAAGCGCCTCCTGGCGATGCTCGTCGGCATGGCGGAGTTGGGCGTTGGGGGACAGTTTACTTTGTTTCCGCAGAAGGGCGCAGCCGCTTCAAGGCAGGTGCTGGCGGAAAAAAGTAAACTGTCCCCGGCACTTACCCTCCCTCGCCATCTCTATCGCGCCATCCTCAGGCTGCTGCTTCCGGCCGAGGCGGCGGCGCGCCGGCTGATCATCGCGGCGGCGCGCGGCATCGTGGTGGCCGCGCCAAGGTTTCGCCCGCGCAAGGCGAGGCCGACAAGCGCAAGTCCGCTGCTGTCCAGGCTCGGCATCGCGGTCACCATGTCGCGTGCCGATCTCAGGCGCGCAGCCGCCGCGAAGAGAGCCGCGGCCCTCCGCGCCGCCCGCCCGCGCAGTTTCAGCCTGCCGCTGCTCGATCCGCTGCCACGTCCGTTCCGCCCTTGCCGCCGCCGTGAGCCGACGCGGGCCGCCCCGCGCATTTCGGCGTTCGATATCGACACCCGGCTCGGTCGCCTGCCTCCCCCACCATCGCCCGACGATCCTGTCGATGCGGCACGGCTCGCCCTGCGGCTGGGGGCATTGGCTTCAGCGCTCGACGATCTGCCAGCCCAGGCAAGACGGTTTGCCCGCTGGAAAGCACGCCGCGATGCGGCACTTGCGCGGAAAGAACCCGCCGGCGGCGGTTTCCGGCGCATCTGGCCGCTACGGAGCGGACGTCTGCCTGGTGGCCGGCTATCGCGCTACGATCCGTCCGCAATCCGTCGCCCCAACATCCGCGAGGTCGACGAGATCCTGGCCCATGCCCACGCGCTGGCCTTCTATGCGCTGGAGCGGCCGGACACGTCCTGACGCCCTGGCCGCCCGGACATGTATAGCCGGGGACCGGTCACCGATGCGGAATTTTTCGCGGCGGGACGGCGACCCATGCCGTCCGAAGGATGCCCTCGCTTGTCCGCCTCCCCGCCGCGGCGACCGACGGCCAATCAGTCTTTTCCTGTCGCGAGGTCGGACCGCCCGGCATCGACGTAAGGCGCCCAGAAGTCTACGGATTCGCGGATCGCATCGACCACCAGGCGGTCGGTCGGCTCGCGCTCGCGGAACGACAGTTCAAGGCAGATCTCGTTGTCCGCCCCGCCGCCCCGGCGGATCGTCGCGAGCAGTTTTTCCGGAACGATGCGGCCGTTCTCGTTGTAGGCGGCCGTGAACGGCCAGTGGCCGCCCTTGTTCATCGACGACTGTTTGATGTGGATGATCGGCGATTGTGTCGCGAAGGTTTGCGCCCAGGCATAGGGGTCGGTGTCGGCCGGGTCGGGCGAACTGACGTCGCCATGGTCGATGTCGACCATCATCTTCAGCGGGATCGCGTAACCGGCGGCGTCGATCTCGTCCTGCAATGCCTGGCATTCCCTCAGCGTATGCCCGAACTCGCGGCCGACCGACATCGGCTCCCAGATCAGCCAGGTCAGCCCCGCCGCCTTGGCGTGCTCGGCGACCTCGCCCCAGCAATCAATGGCAATCCTCTTCAGTTCTGCCTGCCGGACCGGATCGTCGAAATCCTGGTAGGGAAAAATCGCGAACTGGCTGCCGACGCTCTCGGCTCCGAGCTCACTCCATATGTCGGAAAAACTCTTGAACCAGTCGACATAATAACGACGCACATCCGCGTCGGGATGGCCGAAATGGTTGAGCCGGCCATAGGGTCCCGTCATGCCGGAAGTGACGCGCACGCCGGTCCGGGCCAGCGCCTTGCGCAACAGCCGCGTATGCTTGGCGATGGTTGCCGCCGGCCATCCCGGATTGACGAATTCGTGCGTCAGTTGCACGTCGCGGATGCCGATGCGGTAGGCCAGTGCGTCGACCAATTCGTCCGGATCGGCAAAGCGGTTGACCAGCGGATTGGTGTTCAGGGAGAGCGTGAAAGCCACCGCCGATCCTCACTTGGCAAAGACAAAACGCGCGACCACATGGTCCGGCCGCGCACCGAATTCGCGGTAGAGCGAGTCCAGCCCCGACGGGCCGAGCTCCGCCAATATGCCGGAGCGGACCAGCGCCGAGGCGATGCCGGCATTTTTGGCGCCGACCACGTCGTGCTCGATGCTGTCGCCGACGCCGACCACGCGCGCGCGATCGGTGACGCCGGCGATGGCCAGCGCCGCCTCGTAGATTTCCGGATAGGGCTTTCCGATCCATTCGACGCTGCCGCCGAGTGCGGCATAAAGCTCGGCGATGCGGCCGGCGCCGAAGGTGGGACCCGTCGCGGTGAGCATGATCCTGTCCGGGTTGGTGCAGACCAGCGGCGCGCCGGCTTGAGCCGCAGGCGCCAGCAGGTCGTGGTAGTGGTCGAGCGGAAAGCGGTCGCCCTCGCTGCCGGAGAGCAGCACGATCTCGGCGTCCGCGCCGTCCTTGACGAGACGCAGATCAAGCCCCTCAACCGCGCTGCGGTCGTTCTCGCGCGCAATCAGCAGGCATTTGGTGCCGGCCCTCAGTCCGGGTTCGGAAGTCTCGCCGGCGAACTTGCGCCACGCCACCTCGCCGGAACTGACGAAAAAATCCCAGGAGCCGGGCGCAAAACCCAGGCGCAGCAATCGTTCCTCGTTCGGACGCGCCCGCCTGCCGGAATTCGACAGGAGCACGACAGTTTTGCCGGCCGCCTTCAGCCGCGCCAGCGCTTCGATCGCACCGGGATAGGCTCTATGCCCGTCATGCAGCACGCCGAACTGGTCGACGAAATACACGTCGTAGCGCCGCACCAGCGCTGTGAGATCGGCGGCTTCGATGCTGTGCACGGTCATGGCCGGATCGCTCCAGCACGGATCGCGCCTTGGAGGGCCAGCCGCGCAGCACCGACCGCCGCTTCTTCCGACAGCGCCGGCAGGAAAGGCACGCCAAGCTTTCGTTTGCGAATGTCGGACCAGACCGGATTGGCCGCGCCGCCGCCGACGCTGCGCAGTGTCTGCAGTTTCGGTCCGCCAAGTTCGGCCAGCCTCTCGTAGCCGAGCGTCTCGATCGCCGCGATGCCTTCGAAGATGCCGTGCAGGAATTTCGCGTCATCGTCGGGGCGCGGCTCCAGGCGTGGCGCGAGATCGGGATCGGCGACGGGAAAGCGCTCGCCCTTGCCGACCAGCGGATAATAATCGAGGCCGCTCGGCTGGGTTGGATCGATCCGTTCCGACAGCCGGGCGACGGCGCCGTCGGGGAAATAATGCGCCAGCACCTTGCCGCCGGTGTTGGATGCGCCGCCGGCCAGCCAGCGGTCGCCGATGCGGTGGCTGTAGAGCCCGTATTGCGCCGCGAAGATCGGCTTGTCCGAAAGCACTTTGACCGTCAGCGAGGTTCCGAGCGCGGTCACGCCGTCGCCGATTTCCGCCGCGCCGGTGGCGAGGAAGGAGGCGCAGCCGTCGGTGGTGCCGGCGACCACCAGCGTCTCCGGGGACAGTCCGTAGCCGCGCGCTTGCTCGGACACGGCGTGGCCGACCGGCGTACCCGGCGCGACGATCTCGGGCAGCAACAGAATGTCCGCGCCGGTCGCCACTATCCAATCCGGCCAGCGGCGCGCGACCGGATCGTATCCGGTCTTCAGCGCGTTGTTCTCATCGCTGACGTCGAAACGCCCCGAGAATCTGCCGGCGATCCAGTCGGCCTGATGAACCACCTTCCACGGCGACATTCTTTTCTGGAAGGCCATCGCCTTGGCCAGGCCGGAAGTCGGCCCATGCGCGGCGGTTTCCGGCGGCGCCACGCTGCTGATCGCGGAAAGAATGTTCGCATCGGCGACCGGATCGGAATACATCAGCGCATCCGCCAGCGGCCGCCCGAAACGGTCGATCGGCAGCATCGTGCCCGAGGTGCCATCGACAGCGAGCGCCGCCACGCGCTTCGGATCGATCTCGGCGAACAGGCCGTCGAGCGCGGCATCCAGCGCCCGCCACCAGTTGCACGGCTCGTGAAGATTGGCCCCATGGTCCGCCATCTTCGCCGAGGCCTGCGCCAGCACCGCGCCGGACCCATCCAGCGCCACCGCGCGCGCGCCGGACGTGCCGATATCGATGCCGACGACGAGTTTGCCCGTCATTGCAGCCCGGCGCCCATGCGGCGGGTCAGATCCTGCCGGTATTTTTCGGCGTCCCAGTTGATCAACTGGTGGGCGTCCTCGGCGGTGAGGTAACGCACGTCCGCGTCGACACGCGCCGTGACGTCGGCGAGGCAGCGGGCCAGCGCCTCCGCCCCAGCATTGGCGTCGCGGCGCAGAAGCACGCCCTTGCCGGGAAACAGGATCTCGACGGGCGCGGCGCGCCCCTCAGCCACGGCCCGTTCGGCGACCGACGCGGCCGTATCCGCGGGGCCGGCGATGGCCGATCCTTCGCCGAGGAAGATGACATGGTCGGGATAAAGCGTGCCGGCCGCCGCGATGCGGCAGTTCTGGAGATCGGTCGCCGCCTCATGCGCCTCCGGTTGCGCCGGCAGGCGGTAGTCGCTGCCGGCGGCCAGCCGGAGCAGGGCGCCGGTATCCGCCTCGGGTGCGGCGCGCGGCGTCCGCGCCAGCAGGCCGCAGACGCGGCCGAGCAGCGTCTCGGCCTCCGCCACCGTATCGGCCGCCACCACCAGCCCGTGATTGCCGAGCACCAGAATGTCGGTTGCCGGTCCACGCCGCTCCGCGATGGCGCGCGCCAGCGGCAGGCCCGGCCGGCGATAGGGCACGAATGTCCAGTCCAGCCCCTTCAGCCGCTCGTCGATGACGGCTTCGGCGTTCGCCTGCACGGCAAGCGAGATGGTCTCGACGCAATGGACGTGGACGACCGCGCGCTGCGGCATCAGCGCGTGCACGGTGGTCTCGATCGACGGGCGCAGACCGCCCGGATTGAGTTCGGCGACGACAAACGCTTCCGCCTTCTCCGCCGCCGGGTCGATGTCGGCCACCGCTCGCAGCAGCGGCGGCAGGCGCACCGGGACAAAGATGTCGTCGCGCTCGGCGTTCATCAGCCAGGTGCCGGAGGCTTTTATCCAGAGTACGCCACCCTGCTTGATCGAGGTGTTGCCGCCGGCGGCCTGCACCAGCAGCGGGTCCGCGCCCACTCGCGCCGACAGTCTTTTCAGCGCCTCGAATTCCGCCGCGCTATCGTCCGGTCCTGCCATCATCCCGCCTTCTTCAGCCGTCCCGCGCACCAGCCGGCAAATGCCGCCCGCTCGTCCGGCGCCAGGTGCAGCCCGTGCTTGGTGCGCCGTTCCAATATGTCCTCCGGCGTCTGCGCCCACTCGGTCTCGAACAGGAACAGCGCCTCGCACTCGTAGAAGTCAGGACCGAACCGTAGGCCGAGATCGGCGAGCGACCGCGCGCCGCCGACAATCTCCTTCGCGCGTGTCCCATAGAGCCGGGCGTAATGTTTCAGCAGCGAGGCCGGCATCCACGGCCACTCGCCGGCGAGTGCGCCGAGGAAACGTTCGAAATCGGCATCCGGCAGGTCGCCGCCCGGCAGATGCGCGCCGGCCGTCCAATCCTTGCCCATGCCCGGGAAGAACGGCTTCAGTTTTTCCAGCGCATGTTCGGAAAGCTTGCGGAACGTCGTGATCTTGCCGCCGAACACCGACAGCAGCGGCGCCTGCCCGCCGGGCGCGTCCAGCTCGAAAATATAGTCGCGCGTCACCGCGCTCGGATTGTCGGCATTGTCGTCATAGAGCGGCCGTACGCCGGAGAAACTGTAGACGACGTCTCGGTGCGAAAGCTTGCGCTTGAAGTAGCGGTTCACGACCTTGATCAGGTAGTCGATCTCGTTTTCCTCGGCTGCCACGTCTTCAGGCCGGCCGGAATAGGGAATGTCGGTGGTGCCGATCAGCGCAAGGTCGTTCTCATAGGGATTGATGAAGATGACGCGCTTGTCGGTGTTCTGGACGAGATAGGCCTGCCGCCCCTCCCAGAACTTTTGCACGACGATGTGGCTGCCCTTGACGAGGCGCACGTTGCGCGTGGCGTTGAGCCCGGCCACGCGGCCGACCACATCGTTGACCCACGGCCCGGCCGCGTTGACCAGCGCCTTGGCGCGGAATGTTTGCCTGACGCCGGTGCGTCCGTCCTGCGTCTCGACCAGCCAAGAACCGTTTTCGCGGCGGGCCGACACACAGGCCGTGCGGGTGAGCACGCGGGCGCCAAGCCTGGCGGCGTCGAGTGCGTTGAGCAGCACGAGGCGGGCATCGTCCACCCAGCAGTCGGAATATTCGAACCCCTTGGTGAAGGCGGGCTCGATCGGCGCACCTTCGGGCGCGGTGCGCAGGTTCAGCGTGCGGGTGCCGGGCAGGCGCTTGCGGCCGCCGAGATGGTCGTAGAGGAAGAGGCCGAGCCGCACCAGCCATGCCGGCCGGTCGTCCGGGCTATGCGGCAGCACGAACCGCATCGGCCAGATGATGTGCGGCGCCGAATTCAGCAGCACCTCGCGCTCGATGAGCGCCTCGCGCACCAGCCGGAACTCGTAATATTCGAGGTAGCGCAAGCCGCCATGCACCAGCTTTCCCGAGCGCGAGCTGGTTCCCTGCGCCAGATCGTCCTTTTCGCAAAGCACGACAGACAGGCCGCGCCCGGCTGCGTCGCGGGCAATGCCCGCGCCGTTGACGCCACCGCCGATGACGAACAGGTCGACTGTGTCGGGGTCAGTCATGGTCAACGTCCAGGTGAGTCTAGCACGGATTGACGGGCGGCTGGCCCGCCAGATAGCGCCGCACCTCTTCGGCCGCCTTCTCCGCCGCATAGGTGACAGTGCGCACCGAGGCGCCGGCGATGTGGGGCGTCAGCGTGACATTCGGCAGTTGCAGAAGCGGCCAGTCGGCCGGCACCGGCTCGACGGCGAACGTTTCCAGCATGGCGCTGGCGATCGGTCCGTCGACCAGCGCCTCGTAAAGCGCGTCGTAGTCGACCAGCGGCCCGCGCGCCGTGTTCACGAAGATCACGCCCGGCTTCATCTTGGCGATCGTGTCGCGGTTGATCATCTGCTTCGTCTCCTCGGTCACGCGAGGATGCATGGTGATCACATCGGATTGAGCGAGAAGGGTCTCCAGCGCCACCAGTTCGACGCCGGCGTTGCGGTCCTCGGCGGAGAGCTGCACATAGGGGTCCGCCACCAACACTTTGCTGCCGAAGGCGCGCAGCAACTTCACCACCTTGGTGCCGATATTGCCGTAGCCGACGACGCCGACCGTCATCTCGTTGAGTTCCCGGCCGGTGCGGTCGGCGCGGTAGAGATCGCCGCGCCATTCGCCGGCGCGCATCGATTCGTGGCCGACGCGGATCAGCCGCGTCTCGGCCAGGATCGCGCCGAGGGCGAATTCCGCCACGGCGGTGGCATTGCGGCCGGGCACGTTGACCACCCGGATGCCGTTGCGCCGCGCCGCCGCCATGTCGATGTTGACCGGACCGCCGCGCGACACCGCCACCAGCTTCAGGTCGGGCAGCCGCTTCATCATGCCGTCCGACAGCGGCGCAAGCTGCGTCACCAGGATCTCGGCATCGCCGATGAAACCGACGACCTCGTCCGGGTCGCCATAATATTCCTTCAGCCCGTCGAGCCCGTTGACCGCGTAGCCATGTTCCATCGGCTCGTCCGGCCATGGCTGTTCCAGCAAGCGTATGTCGAGGCCGGTGCCGCAGGCCTTTTCGATCTCGCTGCGGAACACCTCCGGCAGCATGAAGCGGTCCCCGATGATGGCGATCTTTCGTGTCATGTCAGTCTTTCCGCGATCCCGCCATGGTGCGCCACACGGGCCGAAGGGCGGCCCAGGCCTGCGCATAGGCGGGATAGGTTTTGTCGTAAATCTCCGCAAGCGCGGCGTCCGGCGCCTCCGCCGGGCCGAGCAGCGGCGAGACCCATTCGGCCACACAGGCGTCCATCGACGCATACTGGCCGATCGAGACGGCTGCGATCATGGCAGCACCTGCCGCGCCCGCCTCCTCGCGCTTCGAGGTGCGCACCCGCGCGCCGAGTGCAGCGCCAAGGATTTTTCGCAGCGCGTTGCTGCGCGCCGCCCCGCCGGTCAGCCGCACCTCGCCGGGCAGTTCGCCCATCACCGCGTAGCAATCGCGCGAGGCAAAGGCGAGGCCCTCGAACACAGCGCGCACGAGGTCGCCATAACCGTGGCGGCTGGAGATGCCGATAAAACCGGCGCGGGCATGCGCGTCGACGAAAGGGCCGCGTTCGCCTGCCTCCGAAACATAGGGCTGGTAGAGCAGCGAAGCCGGGCCGGAGGTCGCGATCCACTCGTCGATAAGCGGGATCATTTCCGCCGACGTGCGGGTGATGCCTTGCGAGGCAAGGATGCCGGCGGCGAGGCCGAGCACCCAGTCGATGTTGAGCGTCGCCGCCATGTTCGACTGCATCTGCGTGTAGACGCCCGGCGCCGGCATGCACATGGTGTAGCCGGTTCGGCTCTTGTTGAGCAGCACGTCGTCGGCGCCGATGGCGAGCCGCATATGCATGCCGGTCGAGCCGATGATCGAGCATCCCGGCCGCGAGACGGGATCGTAGAGCCCGGCGCCCAGCGCCGTGCAGGCGACGTCGACATAACCCAGGACCACCGGCGTCCCGGCGGTCAGGCCAGTCATGCCCGCCGCGGCGGACGACAGTTTTGCTGCCTGCGTCGCGCCGTCGACGATCGGCGGCAGCAGGCGTTTCAGGTGCTTCAGGCCGAGGATATCGATCACCTCGTCCGAATAGGCGCGCGCGGAAAAATCGCCGAAGGTGAAGCAGCCTTCAGATGGGTCGGTAGCGCGCTGGCCGGTCAGGCGGAAATAAAGCCAGTCCTTGCAGTGGAAGCCGGTCGCGGCCCGTTCAAGCCGTTCCGGCGTGGTGCGTTCCATCAAGAGGAGTTGCGGCCCTTGCTGGCAGGCGGCGAGGCCCGACCCAGTCTTTTCGAAACGCGGCCTGTCCTCGGGACGTTCGCGGATCTCCTCGACGATGTCGGCGGCGCGCGCGTCGAGCCAGAGCCAGCCTTTTCCGACCGGCTCGCCGTCGCGGTCGATCAGCCAGGTGCCGTCGCCCTGGCCCGTCACCGATATGGCCGCCACGCGCCGGGACAGGTCCGGAACCTTGTCGGCAAGCTGGCGCAGTGTCGTCGCGGTGTCGGCCCATGTACGGGCAAGGTCCTGCTCGGCGCCGCCGCCGGGGATCGTCTCGTAGCGGTTCGGCAGCGCCGTGAAGGCGATCTGCCGCCCAGCGAGATCGAAGGCCACCGACTTGATGACCGACGTGCCCGCGTCGATGCCGATCAGGATGTCCTTCGTCATGCGAGCTCCGGCCCGTGCGAGATCGCCGCGCCGGAGCCGGCGTCGAAGACGTGCAGGTTCTGCGGGTCGATGCGGATGCCGATCGTCTCGCCGCGCTCCAGACGTGTGCGGTCGTGCTCGACCAGCACCAGCGAACCGCCCGCGAAATCCGCGGCGATATGGGTCTGGTCGCCGAGCCACTGGTTGGCGGATACGGTCGCCGGCACCCCGTCCTTGGCGCGACGCACCGCATAGGGCCGGATGCCGATCACCACGCGCTGGCGCTGCAGCAGCGCGTCGCGCACGCCTTGCGCAAAATTGCCCTGCTCGTAGTCGAGCGCCAGCCCGTCCGGCAGCTTGAGCCTGATGCGGTCGGCATCGCCGGTGACGAAGGCCTCGAACACGTTCATCGGCGGCTCGCCGACGAAGGTGCCGGTGAACAGATTGGCCGGCCGCTCCTTGATCATGCCCGGCGTGTCGAACTGCTGCAGCACGCCGCCCTCCATCACCGCGATGCGGTCGGCCAGCGCGTTGGCCTCGGTCTGGTCGTGTGTGACCAGGATGGCGGTCAGCCCACGCTCCTTGATGAAGTGCTTTATGCGCCCGCGCAGGACGGCGCGAAGCTGCGGCTCCAACTGGCCCATCGGCTCGTCGAGCAGGTGCAGATTGGCGTCTCGGATCAAAGCGCGACCAAGGCTGGCGCGCTGCTGCTGACCGCCGGAGATGGAACTCGGATAGCGCTCCAGAATGTCCTCGATCTCCAGCAGTTTTGCGATCTCGGCAACCTTTTGGTCGACCGTCGCCTTGGGCAGGCGCGACGCCTTCAGCGCGAAGGCTATGTTTTCGCGCACCGTCAGCGGCGGGTAGAGCGAATAACCCTCGAAGGCCATGGCGACGTTGCGCCTGACCGGCGGCAGCATATGCGCCGGCTTGCCGGCGATGGCGATAGCGCCGCGCGACACTTCCTCGAAACCCGCGACCATGCGCAGCGTCGACGTCTTTCCGCAGCCGGACGAGCCGAGCAGCGCGACGATCTCGCCCTTCTCGATGCGCATCGACAGGTTTTTGACCGCATGCACGCCGTGGTTCAGCGGGCCGTAGAACTTGTCGACGTTTTCGATTGCCAACGCGGTGGTCATGGCATCGTCTCCCGGCGGCGGCGCACCGTCGCACCCCCCTCTGTCCTGCCGGGCATCTCGCCCTCAAGGGGGGAGACTGGCAGCTTCGTCGTTGCCGCTCTTTCTGCCGCGTTGGCGATTGGCGAAACCGAGGCGGCCGGCCAATCTCCCCCCTTGAGGGGGAGATGTCCGGCAGGACAGTGGGGGGTGCGAAATGTGCCTACGCTGAACGACAACCCGCTCATGCCGCTTCTCCACTCTTCAGCGCCACGACCTTGCCGGCGCCGATGCGTGCGCCGGTGGCCCGATCGAACAGGAGCGCGCTCTTCGGATTGACGGCGATATGCGTGTCGCCCGCGGCCGGTCCCGGCGTGCCGGCTGGCCGGGACACAAGGATCTCGCGGCCGCGCACGGTGCGCACCAGCGTCACCGTCTTCTCGTTGAGCGGCGTCTCGGCCTCGACGGTCACGGGCACCGCCGCCGGCGCGTCGGCGCGCACAAAACTCAGTGCCTCGGGCCGCAGCCCGATCACGCAATCGCGGCCCACAGCCTGCTCGAACGGACCGGCGAGATGCACCTGAACGTTGGAGAGCCCGACATAGACGCCGCGCGCATCCTTGGCCGGCTTCACGTCAAGCAAATTGATGGTCGGGTCACCGAACAGCCGCGCGATCTCGATGTCGGCCGGCTCCAGATAGATCTGCTCGGGCGTGCCGAGCTGGCGGATCTTGCCCTGGCTCATCACCGCGATGCGGTCGCCCAGCGCCATCGCCTCCTTGTAGTCCTGCGTGACGTAGACCACCGTGGCGCCCTGGTCGTCGAGCAGACGCGGCAGTTCCAGCCGCATCTCGAAACGCAGCTTCGCATCGACATTGCGCAGCGGATCGTCGAGCAGCAGCACCGGCGGCGAACCCGCCAGCGCACGGGCGAGCGCGGTGCGCTGCTTCTGGCCGTTGGAGAGCGCGCGCGGCCGGTGCGACAGCACATGGCTGATCTTCAAGAGTTTTGCGACGCTTTCGACGCCCGACTTGATTGCGCCGGCCGAGGCGCGTTTGGCCTCCAGCGGCGTGGCGATGTTGTCGAAGGCGCTCATATGCGGGAACAGGGCGAAATTCTGGAAGGCCATGCCGATGCCGCGTTCTTCGGCGTCCACCTCGGTCACGTCGTTGCCGCCGATGACGATCCGGCCCTCATCCGGATCGATCACGCCGGCGATCAGCCGCAGCAGCACGGTCTTGCCGGCGCCGGACGGGCCGAACAGAACGATGGTCTCGCCGTCGCCGACCGACAGCGACAGGTCGTCGAGCACCACCTTGTGCTTGTAGCGCTTGACGATGTTCCTGAGTTCGAGCGTCGCCATGGTCTATCCCTTCACCGCGCCGAGCGAGAGGCCCTCGACCAGATAACGCTGGGCATAAAGCGCGAGCGCCAGCGTCGGCGTGATCGACAGGACGATCGCCGCCGCGATCTGGCCGTACTGGATGCCGGAGGCGGTCACGAAAGCCAGCGCACCGACGGTCACCGGCTGCTTGTCGGCGGAGGCGAGCACCAGCGCGAAGACGAAATTGTTCCAGGCGAAGATGAAGGCGAGCAGGCCGGCGGCCGCGATGCCCGGCCCCGCCAGCGGCAGCGCGATCTTGCGGAAGGTCGCGAACCAGGAATGGCCGCCAATACGGTAGGCGTATTCGATGTCCGCCGGGATGTCCTCGAAGTAGCCGCGCACGATCCACAGGATCAGCGGCAGGCAGATCAGCTGGTAGACCCAGATCAGGCCGAAATAGGTGTTCGCCAGGCCGAGCTGCTGGAAATAGATGGTGAGCGGCAAAAGCACCAGCAGTGGCGGCGCGAAGCGGAAGGACAGCAGCGTGAAGGCGATATCCTCCGAGCCGCGGAACTTGTGGCGGGCGAAAGCGTAGGCCGCAGGCACGCCGAGCAGCAGCGACAGCGCGACGGAGGTCACCGACAGGAACACCGAGTTCCACAATGTGCGCAGGAAGTTGATCTCCAGCGTGCCCGCCGCCGTCTCCAACCGGCCGGAGATCAGCGCCGCGTAGTTCGACAGCGTCGGTTCGAACACGACCGAGGGCGGGATGCGCAGGATCGTCTCGTTGGTCTGGAACGACATCAGGAAAATCCAGAACAGCGGGAACATGAAGAAGATGACGACCAGCGCCAGCGCAACACCGCGCAGGACGCGTTCAAGGGTGGATGTGTGTTCCATGACCGCCGCCTCACGCCTCGCCGCGGGCGCGTTCGCGCAGCCGCAGCCAGTTCTTGATGAAGATGTTCGACAGGAAATAGGTGATCGCCCACAGGATGATCATCAGCGCCGCCGAACGCCCGACATTGGTCGACTGGAAGAAGTTCAGATAGGCCTCGACCTGGAAGACGGTGAGCGTGTCGCCCGGCCCTCCCTGCGTCATGGCGTAGATGATGTCGAACTGCTGGATGGAATCGAGCAGCCTGAACAGCGTCGCCGTCAGGATGTAGGGCGTCAGCATCGGCAGGGTGATGCGGAAGAACACGAAGCTGCGCGGCACGCCGTCGAGTGCCGCGGCCTCGAAGGGCTGCGTCGGCAGCGAGCGCAGGCCGGCGAGCAGCAGGATCATGATGAACGGCGTGTAGACCCAGATGTCCACCAGCACCACGGTGAACAGCGCCGTCGATGGCGACGAGGCCCAGCGGAAATCATGCAGCCCGATCAGGCTGGCGAAATAGCTCAGAATGCCGAAGCCGGGATTGGTCATCAGCTTCCACATCAGCGCGGCCAGCGCCGGCGCCGTCATCAGCGGCATCAGAAGCATGATGGAAATGAAATTGTTCAGCGTCGTGCGCTTCTGCAAAAGCAGCGCGATGCCGAGGCCGAGCAGCAGTTCGAGCACGACCGTCAGGCCGGCATAGAGCAGCGACACCTGCAGCGTGTTCCAGAATTTCGGGTCGGTGAAAAAGGCGACATAGTTGTCGAACCAGATGAATTTGTAGCCCCAAGGCTGGCTCAGCCGGTAGCGGTGGAGCGAATACCAGACCGCCGTCAGGAACGGGATGAGGATGCCGATGCAGACCAGCAGCGCCGGCAGGCTCAGCACATAGGGCAGCACGCGCTTGCCGATGCGGAAGCGCGAACGCGGCCGGCCCTGCGACGCTACGGCGGTCATGACAGCTCCGTGTTGTTCGGGTTACCACGGCCGGCCGCCGCAGGGAGTAGCGGACGGCCGGCCGGGCGCATGAGCGGCGCTGAGGGGCAACGCCGCCGATGACCTTTTCACGCAGCCAAAGGCACAGCGTCTCGCCATGCCCCGGCTTGGTCCGCGGCCGGATCGTGGCCCGGCCGCGCTTGGTCCGAATGGTCAGCCCAGCCCGGCTTCCTTGAGCTGTCCGTCGATCGACTGCGCGAGCGCGTCGAGGCCCTCGTCGACCGGCACCTCCTTGGCGACCATCTTCTGCAGCGTCGCCGCCCATTCGGTGGTCAGGTCGAAGAACAGCGGCTGCGGCGTGAACTTGATCGAGGCGCCCGGCGCCGACGCCGTGAACATCTCGAAATAGCCCGGATATTTCTTCAGCTTCTCGACGAACATCTCATCCTTCCAGACCGCGTTGCGGACCGGGTTGACGAAGTCCATCTTGGTCGCGCCGAAAATGGCGTGCTCGACGCTGGAGGCCCACTGCATAAAATACCAGGTCGCATCCTTGTCCTTGGCGTAGCTGGACATGGCGAGCGACCAGATCCAGATGTTCGGCGTCGGCGCAGCGGCGGCCGGATTGGCCTTGAAGCCGTGGAAGGCGAGCTTTCCGGCTTCCTTGGTGCCGCCGTTCTGGAAGTAGCCGAGGATATCGGCGTCGAAGATCATCGCCGACGCGCCGGCGCCGAGATCGGTGCCGACCTGATACCAGGTGTAGGTCGCCCAGTCCTTCGGGCCGCTCTGCTGGATCATCTCGACCCACTTCTTGTGGAAGTCCTTCGATTCGGCCGTATTCATCGCCGCCGACAGTTTGCCGTCGGTGACGTTGAGGTCCTTCTGGCCGAAATTGGCATAGGCCGACAGGAAGCCCGGATGGATGGTCGCCCAGGAGCGCGAGCCGCGCACGCCGACGCCGTAAACGTTGTTGCCGACATCCTTGGTGAGTTTCGCGGCGACCGCGACGAGGTCGTCAAGGTCCTTCGGCGGCTGCACGCCGGCCTTCTCGAACATCGCCTGGTTATAGGTGATGTTGTTCTGCTCGAACCCCCACGGAATGCACCACTGCTTGGCGTCGTCTGAACCAAGCGTGCCGCCGGGCTGGCCGTTCCAGGCGCAGGATTTTCGCACGCCTTCGAGCATGTCGTCCCAGGCATAGGTCGGGCTGGTCTTGGCCGGATCCTTGATCCACTGGTTGAGGTCCTCGGTCCATCCGGCCGGGCCGTAGGTCCAGGTCATGTAGGCGCCGGTCATGAACGCATCGTATTCCGACGAGCCGGAGGACAGCGCCGCCGTGACCTTGTCGAAATACACGTCCTCCGGGAAGACGTCGTAGGTGACGTCCATGCCGGTCAGGTCCTTGAACGCCTGAAGATTGGCAATCATGGCGTCGGCATAGGGGTGCTTGTTGAGCAGCAGCTTGACGCTCTTGCCCTTGTGCGCCTGCCAGTCGAAGTCGGCGGCCATGGCGCGCGACTGGGCCATGCCGAGCAGCGTGCCGCCGGCAGCGGCGCCGACGCCGAGCGCGCCGAGCCCCTTCAGCAGGCCGCGGCGGTCCACCTGCCCGCGCATGAACGCGCCTATCAGGTCTTTCTCTTTCTCGTACATTCCATTCTCCTCCACAGGGTAGTTCGGTTGCGAATTTTGCCGGCTACCCGACCGGCTTTTCCTCCACGAGCGACCGCGCCGTCCGTTCGTCGGTAATGAGGCCGCCGAGATAGCGGCTCTCCAGCACCGACTTGATGGCGCGGGCCTTCACCTTGCCGCCGGCGACGGCGACAATCCTCCTGTTGCGCAGATCCTCCCGCTCGACCGCCAGCACGCGGCCGGACAGCGACGTTTCGAATGGTTTTCCGTTCTCGTCGAAGAAGTGGCCGAGCAATTCGCCGACGCCGCCGCCGCGCTTGACCTCGGCCATCTCGGCCTGCTCGACCATGCCGGTGGCGACCAGCGACGCTTCGCGCTCGGTCGTGCCGATGCCAGCGAACAGCAGGTCGGCTGACCTGGCGAGGTCGAACACCTCGCTGACACCCTTCTGGCCAAGCAGCACCGCGCGGTCTTCCGCTGTGTTGGCGAACATCGGCACGGGCATCACATAGGCTTCCGCGCCGGTGCGCTCCGCCAGCCGGTGGATCACGTCATGCGGATTGGCCGAAAACTTTCGCGTCAGGCCGCCGAGCAGCGAGACGAAACGGATCGAGCCGGCGGACGTGCGCGGTAGATATTCGACGCAGGCGGCAAGCGTACGGCCATGGCCGACGCCGATCAGCGCCGGCTCGCCGCGCTCGATCTCGCGCTTGAGGAATTGCGCGCCGGAAATGCCCAGCGCCTTCAGCGGCAGCGCCTCGTCGTCGAACTCCGGCACCACCTCGCAATAGTCGAGACCATAGCGCTTGCAGAGCGCTGTCTCGAGCACCACGCATTCCGAGACCTCGCCGTCGATATAGACTTTTACCAGCCCCTCCTGGTTGGCCCTGGTGATCAGCCGGTGGGCCTTCAGGCTGGTCAGGCCGAGACGCTTGGCGACCTCCGACTGGGTCAAACCGCCGGCGTAATGCAGCCAGGCGGCGCGCGTCGCCATGCTGCTTTCATCGTCACGGAGGCCGTTTCCAATCCCTGCCATCGACCCATGCTCTGTCGGCGTGGTTTGATAATTTTTTCAAAGGTTGCAAAATTTTTCACGCCTGTCAACGCAGGAAACAAGCGCGAGGCGGTTTCGATAGGTCAAATTATCAACCAACCAGTTGGTCAATGTTGACACGATGTTGCTGGTATTCCATCGTGCGCATTCGACCCACCTATGCCGGTTAGCCGCCATGCCCGATGCCACCATTCTGAAAAGCTGGGGACGCGCGGCGGATGTTCCGCCGGCCGAGCGGGTCGCGGATGCGGCCCTGCTCATCGTCGACATGCAGAACGACTTCGTGCGCGTCGGCGCGCCGCTGGAGGTTCCCGATGCGCGTGCCACGATCGCGCCGATCCGCCGCCTCATCGACGCCTTCCGGGCCGCAGGCCGGCCGGTCGTCTACACGCGCTTTTACGCTCGCGACACGCCGGATCTGATGTGGCTGTGGTCGAAACAGTGCCAGTCGGAGACGAAATGCTGCTGGCAGGGCGTCAAGCGAACTTATGCCGACGCCAGTAGCGCTCTGGAATGCGGCGACGTGATCGATGAACTGACGCCGATGCCCGGCGACGTCACCGTCGACAAGTTCGGCTACGGCTCATTTCATGCCACCGACCTCGACGCGCAACTGCGCGCCCTCGGCGTGCGCTCGCTCCTCATCACCGGTACGGTCACGCAGATCTGCGTCGAGGAAACCGCGCGCGAGGCTTTTCACCACGGCTACCGCACGACGCTGATCTCAGACGGCGTCTCGTCCTTCGCGCCCGACCTGCAGGCCGCGACGCTCAAGAATTTCGCGATGAAGTTCGGCTGGGTGGCGGATAGCGAGACGGCGCTGGGGTGGCTGGAAGCCGCCCGGACAAAATAGATTGAAGATGGCAGATAGGTGATCGACATCGCCAGATGAAAACCGGTGCAGGTCGCTGCGATGGCATGGCCAATCAATCGGCCAGCCAGCGCTCCAGATTCGTCTTCACGAAATCGTCGTCGGCGAGGTCCGCGTGAACCCTGCAGACCCGGTCGATCTCCTCCGCCTGTCCCGGGCTCAGCCCCTCTAGGGGATTGATGCACCAGATGCCTTCCAGCAGCCCTTGCCGGCGCAGCACCTCGTGGCAGCCGGCGATGCAGCCGTGGAAATCGTTGGCGACGTCGAAGAAGGCGGCGTTGCAGTCGGTGACGCGGGCGTCGAGCGCCAGGAGTTCGTCAGGAACCGCGCCCGCCGCGACAGCCGCCTTGATCCGATCGAGCAGGTGCACCGCGCCGCCCGTCCATACAGACCAGTGGCCGAGCAAGCCACCACGGAAACGGACCGTCACCGGCTCGCCGTCACGTATGACCTGAAACGGGATGGCGAGGTCGAGCACGATGTGGTCGTCATTGCCGGTGTAAAGCGTGATGCGGTCCTCGGCGCGGGCCTCGACCAGCCCGCGCATCACGTCGATGGTGCGGTAGCGGTTGAAGGGCGCCGCCTTGATCGCCACGACATTCTCGATCTCGCAGAACCGCTTCCAGAAATTCGCGTCCAGCGGAAGCCCACCCACCGCCGGCTGAAGGTAGAAGCCGACCAGCGGAATCTCGTCGGCCACGCGCCGGCAATGCGCGATGATCTCGTCTTCCGACCTGCCTTTCAAAGCCGCCAGGCTGAGCAGCCCGGCGTGGTAACCGAGGCCGACGGCGGTTCGCGCCTCGCGCACCGCCTGTTCCGTCTGCCCGACGACGCCGGCGATCATCACCAGCGGACGCTTCGTCCACGCGCGCGCGGCCTCCATCGCCAGCGACAGAACCGGCTCATAGAGGCCGACATCGCGGATTTCGAATTGTGTCGTATGCACGCCAACCGCCAGCCCGCCGGCCCCGGCGTCAAGGTAGTAGCGCGTCAGCGCCCGCTGGCGCCTCGGGTCAAACCGCCGCCCGGCATCGAGCGCCAGGGGCTGCGCCGGGATGACGGTTCCGGCGCGAAGCAGGTCGGTAACCTCGGCGGGCAGTTCGCTTCTATGCAGTGCCATATCTGCCCTACGCCTCCAGTGTCAGCGGCAACGCACCGTACGACCACGGCAAACGCGAAAGCCCGATCCGGAAAATCTACCAAGCAAAAGGCGACTGTCAACCAACTGGTTGGTTTCTTCGCAGCGCCGCCAGCGCGAACTCGATCACATGCACGCGCCGCTGGGCGATCGCCTCCGGCGTATTGAGCTTCTTGCCAAAAATCGCCGACAGGGTCGGGTTGTTGGAAAAGTAGAAATACGAGATCCCGGCGATCGAGATGTAGACGTTGACTGGATCCATATCGTCGCGAAAGACGCCTTCGGAAGCGCCTCGCTTCAAAGTCTCGCGCAGCAGTTCCACCAGTGGCCAATGCATTTCCGTCAGTTCCTCGGATTTCGCCGCATGCGGGGCGCCTTGGGCGTTCTCATCGCTCACCAGCTTTATGAATTCAGGGTGCGCCACCAGATAGTCGAAGGAATAGCCGACCAGCGTCCGCATCGCGTCAACCGGCGAGAGGTCGCCGAGGTGCAGCGCCTTTTCCTTCTCGCGGATCTCGGAATAGACCGTCTCCAAGGCGACGCGGTAGAGGTCGTCCTTGTTGCCGAAGTGATGGTAGAGCAACTGCTTGTTGACCCCGGCGCGGTTGGCAATCTCGTCCACGCGTGCGCCGGCAAACCCCTTGTCGGCAAATTCGCTGATCGCCATCGCCAGCAGCGAAGCGCGGGTCGCCGCCGAGTCGCGCGGCTTGGGCTGGCGGACCGGCGCGAGTTTCGCCGCCTTGTCTTTGACCGCGCGTGTCGGTTGTCCCGCCAAGAGTACCCTCCCGTGCTAGCTTTTCCGTGGTAGCTTCGACCAACGGTTGGCTGACTATCCCTCCCGATCCGGACAATCCAGCTATTGCCGACGGTTGTCCAGTGGAGGCGTATATTGACCGGCCGTTCGCAACCGTGATAACCAACTACTTAGTTACTTTCGGGATGGAAAGCAAATGCGGCCCCAGGCCATCGGCGCCCCGGTCCTTCAGAGACTGCCCCGAATTTACTGGGCCTTGGCTGCGCTCGTACTGATCGGCATCGCCTCCGTCCCGCAGTTCCGAACCGTCTCCAACCTCGCCAACGTGCTGGACCAGTCGGCGACGCTCGCCATTCTCGCGCTGGGTCAGGCCTTCGTGATTGCCGGTGGCATGATCGATCTGTCTGTCGGTCAATTGGTCGGGCTGATCACCGTGGTCGCCTGCATGCTGTTCCAGGCTTTTCCGGACATGAGCCTGCTGGTTGTTGCCGGCTGCCTCGCGCTGGCCGCCATGATCGGTCTCATCAATGGCGAGTTGATCAACCGCCTGCGCATGTCGCCGCTGATCCTCACCTTCGGCATGCTGAGCGTGCTGCAAGGTCTTATCTTCATGTTCACCGACCGCAGCATCGGCCAGGTAGCGCCGTCGATCGCCTTCCTCGCCAACGGCCGCCTGCTCGGCATTCCGGTCTCGCTGTTCCTCGTCGCGCTGGTCGCCTTTGCCGCCTGGTACGGATTGCAGCGTTCGATCTTCGGCTGGCATCTGCTCGCCATGGGCAACAGCGCCGATTCCGCCCGCAAGGCCGGGCTGAACCTCTACGGCCTGATCCGCATCGCCTATCTGGTCTCGGGGCTCTGCGCCGGTCTCGCGGCGCTGCTCGTAGCCGGGCGCCTCGGCACTGGTTTCCCCAATGCCGGCAACGGGCTTGAGCTCGACGCCATCGTCGCGGTCGTGCTGGGTGGCACGCCGTTGAAAGGCGGGCGCGTCAGCGTCGTGGGCATCCTCGGCGCGGTGCTGTTCCTCGGCGTGCTCAACAATCTGCTCAACCTGCTGCAGGTGCCGGCCTTCACCCAGATCGTGGTCAAGGGCCTGATCGTCATCGCCGCCATCCTCGCCGACCGGCCGGGCCGGCTGGCGCAGCCGGCATGAGCGCCGTGGCCAGTCCCTTGCCCGAGGGCATGCGCCTGCCTTCGCTTGAAAAGGCGGCAGTGTGGATCGTACTCGCCATTCTGCTGCTGCTTGCCGGTCTCACCTCCGACGCTTTCTTCAAGTTCAACTATCTCGCCAACCTCGTGCGCCAGGCGGCCCCCGTCGGCATCACCGCCGTCGGCGTCACCTTCGTCATGCTGCTGCGCGGCGTCGACCTTTCGGTCGGAGCCATCGTGTCGATGAGCGCCGTCGTCTGCGCGCTGGTCATGGACGGCAAGGCTGAAAACCTATGGCTCGGCATCGCGGCGGCAAGCGCATGCGGCGCGGCGATCGGGCTCGCCAACGGCCTGATCATCGCCCACGGAAAAGTGTCGGCCTTCATCGTCACGCTCGGCATGTCGATCGTCGTCTATGGCCTTGTGCAGATGGGCACGGGCGGCACGGCGCGCGGCATCGTCTCGCCGGGATTCCGCGAGGCGATGAACAGCCGCATCCTCGGCAACACATTGCCGGTTTTGGTCGTCTGCCTGCTCGCCGCAGTCGCCGTCGGTATCTTCCTGCAATCACGCACCCGCTTTGGCCGTGGCGTCTATCTTGTCGGAGCCAATCCCGACGCGGCGCGGCTGGCCGGTCTGCCGGTCGCCCGCATCACCGTCGTCGCCTACATCGTCTCGGGCCTGTTCGCCGGCCTCGGCGGGCTGGCCCTGCTGGCGCGCACCGGCGTGTCCGGCACCAATCCCGGCGCGGGCATGGAGTTCGACGTGCTCGCGGCCGTCGTGCTGGGCGGCACCACCTTCGCCGGCGGGCGGGGCAGCGTCGGCGGCACCTTCGCCGGCGTCATGGTGCTGTTCATCGCGCTGAACCTCGCCAATGTCGCCGGGCTGCCTTTCGCCGCGCAGCTCACCATCAAGGGTCTCATCATCATCGCCGCCTCGGCCGCCCATTCATGGATCGGCAGCCGCGGCAGTGGTCGCAGTCAAGAATAGTCACCACAGAAGGGGAGTAAGAAAATGCATCGCTATCTCAAACCCGTCATCGCCGCCGCGGCGATAATCGGCGCCTTCACGACCGGAGCCTCGGTCGCGCAGGACATGGACCTGACCAAAAAGGAAACCTACGATCAGATCATGAATTGGGCGAAGGAGCCGCTCGACACGTCCAAATACAAGAAGGACGGCGACCTGAAGATCGGCCTGTCGGCCGGCTATCTCAGCAACGCCTGGATCAACTTCACGGCGCAATCGGTTAAATACGAGGCGTCGCTGCATCCGGAGATCAAGGAGGTAAAGGTCACCGACGCCTCCTTCAATCCGACCAAGCAGGCCGCCGACATCGAAGATCTCTTGACCAGCGGCGTCGACGCCATCCTGTTCTGGCCGGTCGACGAGAAAGCCATCCTGCCGGCTCTGCAGAAGGCACATGAGAAGGGCGTGGCCACGATCAACATCGGCTACAATTTCATGCGCGACCCGGCCGTCACCTCCAACGCCTATGTCAACCAGTGGACCTACAGCGAGCAGGTGGCGACCGAATTCGCCAAGTCGCTGAACGGCAAGGGAAAAGTGTTCGCCATGCTGCCGATCGCCGGCTCGTCGGCCGCCGTCGTGCAGCTTGCCGTGCTGCAGGACGTTCTGAAGAACTATCCCGACATGGAGCTGATCAGCAGCGAATACGGCGACTGGGACCGCGCCAAGGCCAAGCAGCTCACTGAAAATCTGTTGCAGCGTTTCCCGGAGATCGACGGCGCCTTCTCGCCGGCCGGCCAGATGTCGATGGGCATCTACGAGGCCTTCGACGAGGCGGGCCGGCTCGGCGAACTGACGCTGTCGCCCGGCGACGACTACAATGGCTGGACAAAACTCGTCGCCAAGGAAGGCAAGTGGGGTTCCGTCACCAGCGGCCTCGAAGTCGGGCGCGAGGCGGTCAAGCAGGCGGTGAATATCCTGACCGGCAAGCCGACCACCACCGCGGTCGTTGTGCCGACGCGCTATCTCGACCCGGCGGAAGCCGCCAAGCTGAACGAGCCGGACCGTCCCGACGACTGGTTCAAGACCGACCTGCCGAAGGAATTTTTGCCGCAGTAAGCAAAACTCTCCGTGCCGCTGCTCGAAACCCACGCGCTGACACGCCGCTTCCCCGGCGTGCTGGCGCTCGACCATGTGGACTTCGCCGCCGACAGCGGCGAGGTCCACGCCGTCTGCGGGGCCAACGGCGCCGGCAAATCCACCCTGATGAACATCCTGTCTGGCACCATTCACCCGACCTCGGGCACGATCGCGATAGCCGGCCAGCCGGTCACCTTCGCCTCGCCCTCCGAGGCGCGCGACGCGGGCATCGCCATCGTCTACCAGGAATTTAGCTCCATCCCCGAACTCACCGTCGCCGACAACATTTTTCTCGGCCGCGAGTTCAAGGGCCGTTTCGGCATCGTCGACCGCCGCGCCGCCTCGCACGCCGCCGCCATCCTGCTGGACCGTTATGGCATTGCCCTTTCGCCGGACGCTCCGGTCGACGCGCTCGGCGTCGCCGACCGCCAACTGGTCGAACTGGCCCGCGCACTCGCCACCGACGCCCAAATCCTTATCCTCGACGAACCAACCGCCGTGCTGTCCATCTCCGAACAAGCAAAACTGTTCGCCGTCATCCGCACGCTGCGCCAAAAAGGCCTGCTGATCCTCTACATCTCGCACCGGCTCGAAGAGATTTTCGAGATCGCCGACAAGGTCTCGGTCATGCGCGACGGCGCGCTGGTCGCCACGCGCGAAAAGGCCGGCCTGACTACGGGCGAACTGGTCCGGCTGATGACCGGCCGCGAGGTTTCCGCCAACACCGCCCCCGCTCCGCTGGCAGGCGGGGCAAGAACAGTTCTCAGTTTGCGCGGCCTCGGCGCGGACGGCGCCCCGATCGACATTCGCCAGGGCGAAATTTTCGGGCTCGCCGGGCTGGTCGGCGCCGGCCGCACCTCGATTGCCCACCGCATCGCCGGCCTGCGCCGCCGCGACGGTTTCTCCGCCGCGCTCGACGGCGCCCCGCTGCCGGACGATCCCGCGAAAGTGCTCGCCGCCGGCATCGTTTACATGACCGAGGACCGCAAGCGTGACGGCATTTTCGGCCCCCTCGCCGTCACCGGCAACGCCACCGCCGCTTCCCTCGACCGCTTCTCGCTCGGCGGCTTCCTGCGGCTCGGGCGCGAGCGCGCCGAGGCCGGCGAGGTCCTGCGCGGCCTCCGCCTCGTCGCCGCGTCGCTCGGCACGCCGATCGGTTCGCTGTCGGGCGGCAACCAGCAAAAAGTGCTGTTCGCCCGTGCATTGCTTGCCCGACCAAAAGTGCTGATCTGCGACGAGCCGACGCGCGGCGTCGACGTCGGCGCGCGGCAGCAGATCTACGCCGTGCTCCGCCGCCTCTCGGCCGAAGGCGTGGCGATCATCCTGATATCCTCGGAACTCAGTGAAGTGCTTTCGCTCAGCCACCGCATCGCCGTCGCGCGCCACGGCCGCGTCTCGGCGGTTTTGGACAATTCCGGGCTCGATGAGCACGCGCTGCTGGTAGCGGCGACGGGGGCGGGCGGCAAGACGACAAGTATGGTGCCCGCTTGATTTCTGTACGGCTTCACCGTACATAGCTCAATAATGCGAATTCGGACGATCAAGCATCGCGGCTTGAAGCGCTTTGTCGAAGACGATGAGCCGCGCGAAATTCGCGGCGATCTTGTCAATCGTGTCCGCAACATAATTGCGGCGCTGGTCGTGGCTCCGGACATGGACGGAGTGCTCGGTCCGCCAGATAGCGCATTCACCAGCTTACCGGCGACCGGGCGGGAACCTGGAGCATCTCCGCATCGGGCAACTGGCGAATTACATTCTCCATCGAAAATGGAGAGATCATCGACCTCAATCTGGAAGACTACCACTGATGAGCGACATTGTTAAAAAGATCGGCATGAAGCCGCCCCATCCGGGCGTTTTCATCCGCGAGGAAGTTCTGGAGCCCCTGAACCTGTCGGTCGCCAAAGCGGCCGAAGCACTTGGCGTCCGGCGCGCAACACTTTCCGATCTGGTGAACGCCAAAGCGGCACTGTCGCCCGAAATGGCGTTGCGCGTGGAAAAAGCCTTTGGCGTCAGTATGGAAACGCTGCTCAGGATGCAGGCTTGGTTCGACACATGGACCATGCGCGAACACTCTGACGATATCCACGTGAAGCGGTTTGTTCCGGACTCGCCATCGCAGAGCTGAGTATCTGTAGGATCATAAGCGAGGATGATTTCTTATCATGGGCAACGGCCTCATCGAGAGAAGCTGGTATGCGTTGGCGCCCGACGGCACAGGCCATGAACTCGTCCTTCGCATCATGACGCCAACATTGCATCCAAAGGGTCACTGGGTAGCGCCGACCTCGCTTGGTGTCTTGGAAGAGCGCATTCATGATATCGCCGGGATTGACGGATGGCAGGCTGTTGGTTTGGCCATGCGGTTTACGGCCCGTATGATCGATCACTACGAAGAGAAGGGTTGGCAATTCTACTGGGAGCAAGACGGAGAGCGACTTCACTCGTCGGATCGTTTCGACTTTGCGTAGGAGTATTTGGCCGAGATTTGTTCTCAGACGTTTCGAATAAGCTACCCAAACTCCGGCCCGGCGGCGACCATTAGCGCGGCAGGCTCGCCCGGCAAACCATGGCGATCGAGCACCATGCGCTCAAACCCCCGGAACGCCTCAAACCCGTGTTTCCCTAGCACCCGGTTCAGCCCTTTGCCGGCGTCGAGTATGTCGAGGATGACCGATCCGGAAACCGCAGCGAGGGCCGCTTCCAGCAAGTCGCGCGCTTCAGCGTCTGAACTTCCGATGAGCGGACCGATCTGGGTAGCGCGCCGGCCTTCGCGGAGGACTACAAAGTTCCGGCCGTCTTCAATGACTGCGGAGCCCGGCCGGTCGAGAAAATTCCGGAGGAGGAAATTACGGTCTCCGCCAAACACCTGGCTGTCGCGTGCGAGGATTTCGCCACAGTCGGTGACCGCAATCCTTCTCTGTAAGCCGTCGCCTACAGATTGCAGTTGGGTAACAGGCTGGCCGCTCACCTTGCCAAAGCCCTCGCCCCGCCAGCGCGCCATGCCGCACTGGCTGCGGAAACCGAGCCGGCCGTAGACCAGCGCGCCTTCCGGCGTCGCATCCAGCAGCGACGCACAGCCTCGCGCGCGCAAGGCCGCGATGCAGCGGTTCATCAGCCGCGAAGCAAGACCGCGCCGCCGCCAGTCCGCCGTCACCAGCACCATCGACACCCATCCAAAACCGCCGCCGTAGGGCAGGATCGCCGCCGTTGCGACCAGCCTTCCGCCGGCGCGGACGCCGAAAACCTCGCCGTGATCGATGAACACAGCCCAGTCCGCCGCCGTCTGGTTCCAGCGCGCTTCGTCGGAAAGCAGCAGCGCGTCGGCTATGTCGGCATGGCCGAGGACGACGTCCTCAATAGCTGCCACTTCTGACCTCGAATTTCGTCGGCTTGCCAAAACTGCGGCCGCCCGCAAGCTGCCAGTCGGCCACCCAGTCGAGCATGGTCAGCACCGGCACCGCCGGATAGCCGAAAAGCTGCGCGGCGCGCGCCGTGTTGGTCAGCCAGGAGCGGTCCGCCTCCTCGCCAACGATCGCCGGCTCCTTGCCCAGCCGCTTGCCGAGTTCGGCCGCCAGCCAGCGCACCGACAGGATTTCTGGGCCGCTGACATTGATCGGCATCGGCGGCGTGGCGCAATGCGCGAGGCAGCGCAGCGCCTGCGAGCAGGCGTCGCCCTGCCAGATGACATTGACATGCCCCATCGACACGTCGATCGGCTTGCGGTCAAGAATGTTCTTGGCGATGTCGTGCAGCACACCGTAGCGCAGGTCGATCGCGTAATTCAGCCGGAATAGCAGGCCCGGCGTGCCGTGGACCTTCGAATAGTGTTCAAACATGCGTTCGCGCCCGAGACAGGTGATCGCATATTCGCCCGGCGGGTCCGGCGGCACGTCCTCGGTGCTGCCGCCCTCGCGCACGGTCGCGAAAGGATAGACGCAGCCGGTCGAGAACGCGACGATCCGCGACGCGCGAAAGATGTCGGCGACGGTCGCCGGCACCTGCACGTTCATCGCCCAGGTCTGGCCGGGATCGGCCTGCGCTCCGAACTTGAAGCCAGCCATGAACACGACGTTCTCGATCCGCGGCAGTTTTTTCACGGCCTCGGCGTCGAGCAGGTCGCAGGCAAGCGTTTCGATGCCGTTCTCCTCGAGTTCCTCGCGCAACCCTGCCGCCGTGAAGCGCGCCACCGCCACCACCCGCTTCGAGGGTGCCGCGCGCTTGGCCATGCGCGCCAGCGTCGGCCCCATCTTGCCGCCGACACCGAGGATCAGGATATCGCCCGGCACCCGCTCCAGGTCACCAACCAGTTCCGGCGACGGCGCCGACATGAACTCGTCCAGAAGCGCCTCGCTGCCGAAGGATTTCGGGATTGGGTCTATGGGCGACATATGGCTGTCTCTACGCTTCCTGTCTTCTAGGCGGCCTCACGCCCCCTCCACCGCCGTCGCCGGTCGTCCTTCGAACCCCCGCTTCGCAGGGGAAGACCGACGGCACCGCCGGCACGTCCTGGATCCTCCCCCGTTTACGGGGGAGGGGAACCATGCGAAGCATGGTGGAGGAGGCGCAAGCTAAACATCAAGCCGACACCCCCGGCCTTCTCCCCGCCCACGGCATCTCCTGCTCCAGCACCGTCGCCAGCGCCAGGATGGTCGCCTCGTCGCCGTAGCGGCCGACCGCCTGCACGCCGATCGGCACGCCGGATTTTGACATGCCAACGGGAATCGACATCGCCGGCTGCCCGGACATGTCGAACGGGAACATGAAGACCCCATCGCTCCAAAGATCATTATAGGCGTCGAGATCGGTCATCGACATGTCGTAGAAGCCGACTTGCCGCGGCAGGTGGGTCAGCGTCGGCGTCAGGAAAATATCGTAGGCGTCGAGATCGAGTGCGATGGCGCGGCCCATCTGACGCACGGCTTCGACATCCGAAATATGACTTATACCGCTGGTCGCCCTACCGCGCTCGATGATCGCCCAGGTGATCGGCTCGACATCGTCCTTCGTCGCCGGCCGCCCGACCACTGCCGAGAGCCAGTCGAAGATCGCCGCCGTCTGCACGCAACTCATATGCGTGTAGGTCTTCCAGGCATTGTCGGCGTCGAGCGCCATATTGTGCTCCTCGACCCTGTGGCCGAGGCTTTCCAACCGCTTGGCCGTGTCGAAAACCACCTGCCGGACCTCGGGGTCGATCCCGCGCCCGTCCGGCGGCGTCACCGAATAGCCGATCCGCAATTTCTTCGGCGCGCGGCGCGACAGCTCCAGCCAGCTCCGGTCCGGCACCGGCGGCTGGTAGGGATCGCCCGGCAGCGCGCCGGCGACCGCGTCGAGATAAGCGGCGGTGTCGCGCACTGTGCGGGTGTTGGCGAGGAAATAGGCGCAGCCATGCCAGGCATCGGCATAAGGGGCCATGGTCACCCGGCCGCGCGACGGTTTCAGGCCAAGCACGCCGCAGCAGGAGGCCGGCACGCGGATCGATCCGGCGGCATCGCTGGATTCGGCCACCGGCACCATGCGCGACGCGACCGCCGCGCAGGACCCGCCGCTGGAGCCGCCGGCAGTCAGGTCGGCGCGCCAGGGATTGACGGTCGCGCCATAAAGTTTCGGCTCGGTCGAGATCGACCAGCCATTCTCAGGCGCGTTCGATTTGCCGACAAGCAGGAAACCGGCCTTCTTGATGCGGGTGACGACCTCGGCATCGAAGTCGGACACGACGTCCTTGAGGTAATAGGACGAATTGGTGTTGGGCGAACCTTTCCACGAGGTCGCCAGTTCCTTGAGCAGATAGGGAACACCGGCGAAAGGCGCATCGCCGGCCACGCCGGCCGCCGCCTCGCGCGCCATGTCGTAGTGCTTGTGGATCACGGCGTTCAGCGTCGGGTTCAGCTTTTCGATGGTAACGACCGCCGCCTCCACCAATTCCAGCGGCGACACTTCCTTCTTGTGCACCAGTTCGGCGAGCCCAAGCCCGTCTGACTCGGCATAGGTGCGCAAAAAACTTTCGGTGACTTCGGCCAATTCTTCCTCCCTCAGTTCCCTAAAAATTCAGCGCCGCGTTCGGCGATCATCATCACGGTCGCCATGATGTTGCTGGCGACCACGTCAGGAAACACGGAAGCATCGCAGACGCGCAAGCCCTCCAGTCCATGGACGTTGAGCGTGGCCGGATCGACCACGGCCTCGTGGTCCACTCCCATCCGGCATGTGCTGGTCGGGTGATAGATGGACTGGCATTGAGCGCGCACGAAGGTGGCAATTTCCGCGCGGCTCAGCGCCTCCACCGACGGGGACATCTCGGCCAGTCCAAGGCCCGCCAGCGTCCTGGTCGCCGCGATGCTGCGACTCAACCCGACCGCATCGACCAGCGTCGAAAGGTCCTCGCCTTCGGGATCGGACAGGTATTTCGGGTCGATGGCCGGATGCATCAGCGGGTCGGCGGAACGCAGCGTCAGCGTGCCGACGCTCTTCGGCCGCTGCAAGACGGTGAACATCGAGATGCCCGGCACGATCGACATATAGCGCGCGTGGTCGCGGTGCGGGGTGGCGATGCCGTAGATCTGCAGGTCCGGCTCGGCCAGGTCCGGCCGCGATTTCGCCTGGCCGCCGCTGGTCGACCAGGGATTGGCCAGCGCGCCGGTGCGCCGGTCGCCCCATTCCTCGGCAGCCTCGGCCCACTCCGTCTCGCTGATGCCGCCGATGCCGAATTTTTCGCGCGTCGAAAAGCTGACGACGACGTTGAGATGGTCCTGCAGGGAGCGACCGACACCGGGCAGGTCGTGCACCGGCACGACGCCGCGCGCCTTCAGTTCGTCGGCCGGGCCGACACCCGACAGCAGCAACAGGTGCGGGCTGTTCACCGTGCCGCCTGCCAGCACCACGTCGCCGCCGGCGAAAGCCGCCTCGACCCTGCCGAAGTGCAGGTACTCGACGCCGTGCGCCCTGCCCTTCTCGATCAGGATTTTTGTTACCGTCGCCGAGGTAACCACCGTCAGGTTCGGCCGCGACAGCGCAGGATCGAGGAAGGCGGTGGCCGGGCCACAGCGCTCGCCATCCTTCATGAACACCTGGAAGAAACCGCAGCCATATTGGTCGCCGCTGTTGAAGTCCTCATTGAACGGCAGGCCGTATTCCTTCGCCGCCTCGACCCAGAGCTTTTCCGCCGGATCGTGGTTCGGCACATCCACCACCAGCAATTCGCCCTCGGCTCCGTGCATGGGCGAGTTGGCGAGGCGCGGATTGTTCTCCGACTTGCGGAACCAGGGCAGCACGTCGCCGAAACCCCAGCCTTCGCAGCCCTTGCTTTGCCATCGGTCGTAGTCCGAGGGCGAGCCCCGCATATAGACCATGGCGTTGGTCGATCCCGAACCGCCGAGCAGCCGCCCGCGCGGCCAGGCGATGCGGCGGCCGAAGCAGCGCGCCTGCGGCACCGTGTGGTATTTCCAGTCGTATTCGGTGTCGATCAGGCTGATCCAGGCGCCGGGCATTTTTGCGCCGACCGGCATCTCCGCCGGGCCGGCTTCGAGCAGCAGCACCTTTCGACGGGCATCGGCGCTCAGCCGGTTTGCAAGCACGCAGCCCGCCACCCCCGCGCCGACGATGATGACGTCGAAATTGCTTTTCATGTTTTCAAGCGGCCCGTGCCCGCCGGCGCATGCGCCGGTGCGCGGCTAACAAAGGCAATGGAGCATGGTATGAATTGGGACATCGAAACGCGCCCGGTGCAATCGACTCCATCATCCTAGCAGGCTCGGCAGATCAGTCAACCAACTGGTTGGTTTTAAACGATCCGCTTGTCGTCGTGAATTAGCGTTATATAAAACTGACCCCAACGATCAGCATGTTCCGAGAAATGACCGACGGATTGCCGTCGGAGAATTCGTTCCTGCCCGCTAGCCTCTGCTTCAATCTCCGGCCCACCCGCAGCAACTTGACCGCCTCCTGCTCATGGCATCGCAGGAGCTTGGACCGTCACGCCGGGACGGCTCAAAACGTCCCTTGCGTCAGTTCGCAAGGGGTCCGCGTCAGCCCGAAACGCTTTTCGTTCGTGCATTTTCACGACAACTCATTGAAATCGCTGAAAATTGTGAACTTGACACACGCTCTGGCGGGCCATTCCCACAATGTCTTCGTAACTGCAACGGTTCATTGCTTGCGTCGTCACATCCGGCCGGTCACTCCGGGAAAAAGTTCGGTCCCACCACCCGCACCGGCCGGTTGTCCGGCATTTCGGCCAGAGCCGGCGACGGCGCCTTCTCCTCGCTCAACGCCATCAGCGGCGGCGCCCCCTCCGGCCGCTCCTTGGGCAGCGGGATGACGGCGTTCTTCATGTCTGACGGGGTCACCGTCCTTGCCCGCGCTTCCTCGACGCGGCGATAATAGCTCGGGAAGTCGCAGCCTTGGAAGTTCACGGTTTCGCGGTAGGCAAAGGCGGTCGGCAGTTCCTTGTACGGCTTGCCGGTCTCAACCGACACCATTTCCTCGGTCTCCAGTCCCGGATCGTCCAGCCTGTAGACCGAAGTCTCGCTGCCCTTGCAGATGTAGCCGCACTGATCGACCGTATCCTTGTAGTCGCTGGAATCGACGAACTGCGCGCCCGGAACCGGGAAGAAATAGCCGTCGCTCATGCGCACGCAATAAAGCATGGCGTTGCTGCCGACATAGGGTCCGGACGGGGCGGACCGCTTCGCAACGGTGGTGGCCCGCCGCTGATTGAACTCGCACCCCATGGCCGCGGCCCGCGCCCGCCAGACCGCCGCGCCGCCGTCTCGCGACTTGGCAAGTTGGCGTTGCACCTCGGCCTTGCGATTCCGCAGGTCGGCGCAGGGATCGAAAAATCCGCCACGGCTCTTGCCCGAGCATTGGCGCTTGCGCTCCAGCGCCTGCAAAGCCGCGAGCTGCCGGCTCAAGGCGGCCGTCTCGGCCGTGCCGCCGCCGCCGCGCGCGGCCATCCGCAAGAGGTCCGAACAGCTTTGCGCATAGGCGGATCCGGCAAGGGCGACCGCGATGAGAACCGCGACGCCAAGCCGGGATACCAGGCCGCGCAGTGCCGCCTCCACAATCGAGAACCGGCACGAACCGCGATTGCCCCGCCGTTTCAGCGGGCCTCGGAAGCCGCAAAGATCAAAAAAGGTAACACGCAGCATATCCCACCACCCCAGATTGCCGTGGAAACGCGTGACGGACGCATTGGCAGCAACCCCGGAAAAGGTCAATCGCCGGGCTTGAAAGCAACGAAATAGGGTTAAGGTGTCTTCTATCAAGGCAATACAAGCCTTTATCCCGGCTTGCTCTTGAACCGACCGCGAAAAAGTCTCGAAAATGTGATTGGCGGCGACCCCGGGCGCCGAGCCCCGTCCTCGCGGCCCGCTGCCGCCGAGCGGGACAGCGGGGCGGACGCGCTGGAAAGCCCGTCAGGCCGCCTTCTTGCGCGCCAGCCTCGCTTTGATGCTGTCGACGTCGGCGCGCGGCGTCGCGGCGAACAGCGTCTTTGTATAATTATGCTGGGGGTTGGAGAACACGGCGTCGCGGCTGCCATATTCGACCGCCTCGCCGAAATACATGACCATCACGTCGTCGGCGATGTAACGCACCACCGACAGGTCGTGGCTGATGAAGACGTAGGTCAGTTGGAACTCGTCCTGAAGGTCGGCCAGAAGGTTCAGCACCTGCGCCTGCACCGAAAGGTCGAGCGCCGAGACCGGCTCGTCCAGCACCAGCAGGCTCGGGTTCAGCATCAGGGCGCGCGCAATCGCGATGCGCTGGCGCTGGCCGCCGGAGAACATGTGCGGATAGCGGTTATAGTGTTCGTGCCCCAGCCCGACCTTCTTGAGCATCCGCATTGCGAGATCGCGCCGCTCCGCGGCACTTTTGTCGGTGTTGATCACCAGCGGCTCGCCCAGCACGTCGCCGATCTTCTGACGCGGATTGAGCGACCCATAAGGATTCTGGAAAATGATCTGCACCTTGCGGCGCATTTCCGGCGAGAGGCCGTCCTTGGCGATATCGACCTTCTTGCCCTCGATCAGCAGGTCGCCGGAGGTCGCCGCGTCGATCAGCGTGATGATGCGCGCCAGCGTCGACTTCCCGCAGCCGCTTTCGCCGACGATCGCCAGCGTCTTGCCCTTGTCGACCTTGAAGCTGACGCCCTTGACCGCGTGGATCGTGCGCGCCTTGGTGAACAGGCCGCCGGCGACGTGGTAGTCGCGGACGATGGTCCGGCCTTCGAGGATCGGTTCGGCCATCAGGAAACCTCCTCGAACGGCTTGTCGCCGATGATGTCGGCAATGGTCGGTAGACGGTTGCCCGTGGCGTTTTCTGGCAGAGCCGACAGAAGCGCCCGCGTATAGTTGCTGCGCGGCGCCGCGAACAGGGAAAGCACGTCGGCCTCCTCCATCTTGCGTCCCTTGTACTGGACGATGACGCGGTCGGCGGTTTCCGCCACCACACCCATATTGTGGGTGATCATGATCAGCCCCATGCCATATTTGGCTTGCAGCCCGACCAGCAGATCGAGGATCTGCTTCTGGATGGTTACGTCGAGCGCCGTCGTCGGCTCATCTGCGATAAGCAGCTTTGGGTTACAGGCAATGGCGATGGCGATCATGACGCGCTGGCACTGGCCGCCCGACATCTGGTGCGGATAGGAGGACAGCCGCTCGGCCGGGGTGGGAATGCCCACCAGCGTCATCAATTCGACCGCGCGGGCGCGGCGGGCGGCGCGGTCAAGGCCCATGTGAACACGCAGCACCTCCTCGATCTGGAAACCGACGGTGAAGCAGGGGTTCAGGCTCGCCATCGGCTCCTGGAAGATCATGGCGATGTCCTTGCCGATGATCTTGCGCCGGTCGGCGGCCGTCAGGGTCTGCAGGTCGACGCCGTTGAACAGCATGGCGTCGGCGGTGACCATTGCGCTGGGCGGCAGCAGGCCCATGACCGCCAGCATCGACACCGACTTGCCGGATCCACTCTCGCCGACGATTGCCAGCACCTCGCGCTCGCTGACCGACAGCGAAACGCCGTCGACCGCCCGGAACCGTCCGGACGCGGTCTCGAACTCGACGACGAGGTTTTTGATCTCTAGCAAGGGCATTTTTGCTTCCAGCCGTTGAACATCATGGTCTCGAGCCACCCCACCGGGCCACCTTTCGCTCCAGACGCGCCTCGCCCAGCCCTCAACCGGCCGGCTGATTTGCGATTGCCCGTCCCTCCGATCCTTCGTAGTATTTTCTCGGACATAACGAGGGTAGACCTATGAAAACGCTTCGCTTGCTTCTGGTCGCGGCCATGATCGCCTTTTCGCCCGCCGCGATGGCGCAGGACGCAACGGCCAAGGTCAATACCGTGGAACTCGACGGCGTCGGATCGGCCAAAATCCTGCTCGATCCAAAGGTTCTGGCGCAATTGCCGGCGGTCGAGGAGGACGTGACGTTCAAGACGTCCAAGGGTCCCTCCAGCGGCCACTACAAGGGTGTGCTGTTCTGGGACGTGCTCAAGGCCAACAAGGCGTTCAACGGGCTCGGACATAACGAGGAACTCGCCAAGACCTTCGTCGTCACCGGCCGCGACGGCTACCGGATCGCGTTCTCGGTCGGCGAGATTCATCCCGAATTCGGCAGCACCGCCATGATGATCGCCACCGAGGTGGACGGCAAGCCGTTCGACGACGGGCTCCGGGTAATCGTGCCCGGCGACCAGCGTGGCGCCCGCAACGTCAGGGAAGTGGTCAGGATCGAGTTGCACTAGTCAACTCCGCTTCAGCTTCGGGTCGAGCGCGTCGCGCAGCCCGTCGCCGATCAGGTTGATGGCGAGCACCGTGATCAGGATGGCAAGGCCGGGATAGGTCACCACCCACGGCGCGCGCAGGATGAACTCGCGGGCGGCGGCCAGCATCGTGCCCCATTCCGGCGTCGGCGGCTGCGCGCCCATGCCGAGGAAGCCGAGTGCGGCGGCCTCCAGAATGGCGTTGGAGAAGGAGAGCGTCGCCTGGACGATCAGCGGCGCGACGCAGTTGGGCAGGATCGTCACCAGCATCAGCCGCAGATGGCCGGCGCCCGCCACCTTGGCGGAGACTACATATTCGCGGTTCTTCTCCGCCATCACCGCCGCGCGCGTCAGCCGGGCGAAATGCGGCTGCAGCACGATGGCGATGGCCAGCATGGCGTTGAATAGGCCAGGCCCGAGGATCGCCACCAGCACAAGCGCCAGCAGCAACGACGGGAAGGCCAGGATGACGTCCATCACGCGCATGATCAGCGTATCGACCCAGCCGCGGAAATAACCGGCCAGCACGCCGAGCACGATGCCGCTGACCAGCGCGAAGACGACGACGACAAAACCGATGAACAGCGAATAGCGCGCGCCGTAGATCAGGCGCGAGAGGATGTCGCGGCCGACCGCGTCGGTGCCGAGCAAAAATTCCGCGCGTCCATCCGCGTACCAGGCGGGCGGCGTCAGCAGCGCGTCGCGATATTGCTCGTTCGGCGCATGCGGCGCGATCAGCGGCGCGAAGATCGCGATCAGGACCAGCAGGACGAAGACGACCAGGCCGGCGACGGCGCCCTTGTTGATGGAGAAATAATGCCAGAATTCGGCCAGCGCGCGGCGGCGGCCTCCGGTCGGCACTTCAGCGGAAAGTCCCTCGCCCGCGGTTTCGTCCGTCATGTCACTGCACCCTGATGCGCGGGTTGATGACCGCGTAGAGGAGATCGACGACCAGATTGACGGCCATCACGATGAGCGCGATCAGCAGCAGGCCGCTCTGCACCGCCACGTAGTCGCGCTTGCCGATCGAATCGATCATCCATTTGCCGATGCCCGGCCAGGAAAAGATCGTCTCGGTGAGGATTGCGCCGGCCATCAGCGTGCCGACCTGCAGGCCGATCGTGGTGACGACAGGGATCAGCGCGTTGCGGAACGCATGCAGGCCGATGACGCGGCGCGGCGAAAGTCCCTTGGCGCGCGCCGTTCGCACATAGTCCTCGCCCAGCACCTCGAGCATGGCCGAGCGCGTCTGCCGCGCGATGACGGCAAGCGGGATGGTGGCAAGCACGATGGACGGCAGGATCAGATGGCTGACCGCCGAGGCAAAGGCGCCGCTCTTGCCGGAAAGAAGGCTGTCGATCAGCATGAAGCCGGTCACCGGCTTGAAGAAATATTGCAGGCCGATGCGGCCAGAGACGGGGGTCCAGCCGAGATAACCGGAAAAAAAGATGATGAGCAGCAGGCCCCACCAGAAGATCGGCATCGAATAGCCGGTCAGCGCCACCCCCATCGTCGCCTGGTCGAACACCGACCCGCGCTTTACGGCTGCGAAAATGCCGGCCGGAATGCCGACCAGCACCGCGATGATCATGGCGACGGTGGCGAGTTCCAGCGTCGCCGGAAACAGCGCCGAAAACTCGCCGATGACCGGGCGCTTGGTGGCGATCGAGATGCCGAAGTCGCCGGTCAGCACGTTTCCGATATAGTTCAGGTACTGCATCCAGATCGGCTGGTCGTAGCCGAAGCGGACGATGAGTTCCTGGTAGCGCTCGGGGCTGACGCCGCGCTCGCCGGCCATCGCCAGGATCGGATCGCCGGGCAGCAGCCTCACGAAGGCGAAAGCGGCCAGCGATATGCCGAAGACGGTCGGCACGATCAGGGCCAGCTTATGAAGGATGTAACGGAGCATTTTGGATCAACCGCCGCGTCGTCCACCCTGCGGTGGATAAGACAACGGCGCTGGAGGTGAAGTCCAGCGCCGCCGTCGCTTTCATTGGCTCGTCTTACTCAGCGATGTCGACGCCGTCGAAACGGTGGATGCCGAGCGGATCCATCGCAAAGCCCGACACCTTCTTGGACATCGGCATGAACACCTTCGAATGCGCGATGGTCAGCCACGGAGCCTCGCGCTTGAACACGGCCTGCGCCTCTTCATAGATCTTGGTGCGCTCGGCAACGTCGGTCGTCGCCTTGCCGGCCAGAAGCAGCTTCTGGAACTCGTCGTTGCACCAGATCGCGTAGTTCGACTGGCCGATCGCGTCGCAGCCGAGCAGGAACAGGAAGTTGTCCGGATCGCCATTGTCACCGGTCCAGCCGAGCTGGAAGGCGCCGTCGCGGTCCTTGGCCTTGCCGCGCTCGCGGTATTCGGTCCACTCGTAGCTGACGATCTCGGCCTTGACGCCAACCTTGGCGTAGTCGGCCTGGATCAGTTCGGCGACGCGCTGGGCGTTCGGGTTGTAGGGACGGCTGACCGGCATGGCCCAGATCTTCATCGACAGATCCTTGACGCCCGAGGCGTCGAGCATCTTCTTGGCTTCTTCCGGATTGTATTCGTCGTCCTTGATCGCGTCGTTGTAGGACCACATGGTCGGCGGGATCGGGTTCTTCGCCACCTGGCCGGCGCCCTGATAGACGGCGTCGATGATGGCCTGCTTGTTCACCGCCATGTTCAGCGCCTTGCGCACCTCGACCTTGTCGAACGGCGCCTGGGTGGTGTTGTAGGCGAGATAGCCGATGTTCAGGCCTTCCTGCTCATCCACCTTCAGGTTCTCGTCGGCCTGCAGGCCGGCAATGTCGGCGGGAGCCGGATAGGACATGATGTGGCATTCGCCCGCCTTCAGCTTCTGGGCGCGCACGGCCGGATCGGGCGTGATGGCGAAGATCAGGTCGTCGATCTTCTGGCGTCCGCCAAAATAGCCGTCCCAGGCGGCGTAGCGGATGACGGCGTCCACCTGATAGTCGACGAACTGGAAGGGACCCGTGCCGATCGGCTTCTGGGTGAACAGTTCCTTGGTTCCGGCCTTTTCAAGGCTGTCGGCATATTCCTTGGAGACGATCGAGGCGAAGTCCATGCCGAGGTCAGGCAGGAACGCCACTTCCGGCTTGTTAAGCACGAATTTGACGGTCAGCGGGTCGACGACAACGATCTCCTTGAGAAGATCCGGGAAGCCCATGCCGGCGAAATATTCCCAGCCGGTGCCGGGCAGATATTCGAACCAGGGGTTCTCCTTCTTCCACTGACGCTCGAACGAGAACTTGACGTCCTCGGCATTGAGGTCGCGGGTCGGGGTGAAATAGTCGGTCGTCTGGAATTTTACGCCGGACTTCAGCTTGAAGGTGTATTCCAGGCCGTCGTCGGAAACGGTCCAGCTTTCTGCAAGGCCGGGCGAAATGGTCGTCTTGCCATGGTCGAATTCGACCAGACGCGAGTAGATGGTCCGCGACGAAGCGTCGAAATCATTGCCGCCGCTCCATGGCGAAGGATCGAAGCCGGCCGGCGAGGCCTCTGAACAGTAGACCAGCGTTTTGGCATTGGCCATGCCGGTCATCGCGGTCGCAGCAAGAAGCGCGGCCGCGAAAGTCAGTTTCCTTATCATTGGTTACTCCCTGATATTTCTTCCAAGCCCCTCTAGCAGGCTCGCGAAGGCGGCATATAAGCACCGTTTTCAAGGGTTTGGAACACCCCATACGATTTCCCCTTGGGAAGATAATGATTTTGTTGTGCAGCTCGGATTTTTGGATTTTCTTTCTCCTGGCCGCAATTTTTCACCATTGCGGAAGGTATGGATGTAGCGTGTCCGGCTCGGCCTCGGCGGGGTATCCGCCAAGCTTCCTCCACCGCCGCCGGGATGACGCCGCGTGAGCGCGGTTGTATCGCGCGAGACTTGCCACCGCCGAAGCCGGCGCACTACAACTGTTTGAGCTTTCGCTTGCCTCGATGTTGGGAACGAGGAAGCGATCGCCGACGGGAGGTATCATGGCGACATCCACAAGCGAGGCGGGCGTGCCTGTCGCAAGGCCTTGGCTCAAGAGCTATCCCAGCGCGGTTCCCGCCGAGATCGGGCCGCTTCCGGATCGGTCGATCGGCGATCTGCTGGTCGGCGCCTGCAAGCGCTATTCCGGCCGCGCCGCCTTTGCCTGCATGGGCAAGGCGATGACCTTTGCCGAGCTGGAGGCGAAATCGGCCGCCTTCGGCGCCTTCCTGCAAGCGAAGGGCCTCCCCAAGGGCGCGCGCGTCGCGATCATGATGCCGAACGTCCTGCAATACCCCGTCGCGATGATGGGCATCCTGCGCGCCGGCTACATCGTGGTCAACGTCAACCCGCTCTACACGCCGCGCGAACTGGAACACCAGCTCAAGGATTCCGGCGCGGAGGCGATCGTCATCCTCGAAAACTTTGCCGCGACGCTGCAGGCGGTGGTTGCGCATACGTCGGTCAGGCATGTGGTCGTTGCGACCATGGGCGACATGCTCGGGCTCAAGGGCCTGATCGTCAATTTCGTCGTGCGCAAGGTCAAGAAGATGGTGCCGGCGTGGTCGCTGCCCGGCCACATATCCTTCCCCGCCGCTCTCAAGACCGGCAGCCGCCTGAAACCCGTCGAAGTCGGCCCCGACGACGTCGCCTTCCTGCAATATACGGGCGGCACGACCGGTGTGGCAAAGGGCGCGACGCTACTTCACCGCAACATCCTGTCCAATGTCGAGCAGTTGAAGCTGTGGGTCGAGGATGCCTACAGCGTCCGGGCAAAACCCGAAAACCTCACCTTCATCTGCGCGCTGCCGCTCTACCACATCTTCGCGCTGACCGTGAACGCGCTGATGGGCATGCAGCAGGGCGCGCTCAACATTCTGATCCCCAACCCGCGCGACATTGCGGGCTTCGTCAAGGAACTGGGAAAACAGCCCTACCACTTCTTCCCCGGCCTCAACACGCTGTTCAACGCGCTGATGAACAACGAGGATTTTCGCAAGCTCGATTTTTCTTCGCTGGTGCTCACCATGGCCGGCGGCATGGCCGTGCAGAAAGTCGTCGCCGACCGCTGGCTGGAGGTGACGAAGGTCAGCATCACAGAAGGCTACGGCCTGTCCGAGACCTCGCCCGTCGCCACCGCCAACCGCGCCAACGGCACGGCCTTTTCCAACACGATCGGCCTGCCGCTCCCCTCCACCGACATCGCCATCCGCGACGACGACGGCAACGACCTGCCGCTCGGCCAGGTCGGCGAGATCTGCATAAGAGGCCCGCAAGTGATGGCCGGCTACTGGAACCGGCCGGACGAGACCGCCAAGGTGATGACCGCCGACGGCTACTTCAAATCCGGCGACATGGGTTTCATGGACGAGCGCGGCTACACCAAGATCGTCGACCGCAAGAAGGACATGATCCTGGTTTCCGGCTTCAACGTCTATCCGAACGAACTGGAGGACGTGGTCGCCCGCCTGCCCGGCGTGCTCGAAGTCGCCGCCGTCGGCGTGCCCGACGAACATTCCGGCGAAGTGCCGAAACTCTTCATCGTCAAGAAGGACCAGGCGCTGACCGAGGACGCCGTGCGCGACTTCTGCAAGGAAAACCTCACCGGCTACAAGCGCCCGCGCTACATCGAATTCCGCACCGAACTGCCGAAAACGCCGGTAGGCAAGATTCTGCGGCGGGCGCTGAGGGGATAACCGGATCGGCAAAGCGACGCATTGTTGCGCCCGGTTTAAACCGCTGTTCAGCATTGCACGGCAAGGTCACGCGGCCGTACTTTGGCAGGTCTAAGGGGGTGAGGATGACAACAGACACAACGCCGGTCTTCGACAAGGCCTTGCGGCTTCCCGCCGTGGCGCTGCTTTCGCTGGGTTTGACGGCCCCTCATGCGCTGGCCCAATCCATCCCCGTCCAACTCGGCCCCACGCCGCCCGAAGACGTCATGCCGTTGGCCGGCAAGGGGCTGGAGACCGCGCTGGCGGCGCTGCCCGGCTATGTCGCGGAGACGATGCAACGCAGCAACGTGCCGGGTGTGGCGGTGGCCGTGGTGCATGGCGGCGAAACGGTGTTCGCCCAGGGTTTCGGCCTGCGCAAGATCGGCGATCCCGCGCCGGTCGATCCGACCACCGTCTTCCAGGTCGCGTCGGTGTCGAAGTCGATCTCGGCGACGGTTGCGGCAATGCAGGTCGGCAAGGGCATCGTCGGCTGGAATGACGCCGTCTCCAGCCGCATGCCGGGGTTCGCGCTGAGCGACCCCTACGTGTCCGCCCACGCCACCATCGGCGATTTCTTCGCGCACCGCTCCGGCCTGCCGTTCGAGGCCGGCGACGACCTTGAGGACCTCGGTTTTTCGCGCGCCGACATCATTGCGCGGCTGTCGCAATTGCCGCTGGATTCGTTCCGCGCCTCCTATCACTACGCCAATTTCGGCACGACGATCGCTGCCGAGGCGGTTGCCGCGGCGTCCGGGCAGTCCTGGGAAGATCTGGCGCAAAATGTGCTCTACAAACCTCTGGGCATGACCTCGACCAGTTCACGCCACGCCGACTATCTGGCGCGGCCCAATCGCGCGGTGCTGCACGCGCTCGTCGACGGCCGGTTCCAGCCGCTCTACGACCGCGATCCGGATGCACAGGCACCGGCGGGAGGCGTGTCGTCGAACGTGCTCGATCTCGCCGAATGGCTGAAACTGCTGCTCGGCACGCGCGCCGGCGAACCCGTGATCGACGGAAAGGCGCTTCAGCCGGCAATCACCGCGCAGTCGTTCAGCGCGCCTGCGCATGCGGCTGACGCCCGCTCCGGCTTCTACGGCTACGGCTTCAATGTCGGCGTCCATCCCAACGGACGCACCGTGATGAGCCATTCCGGCGCCTTCCTGCTCGGTGCCGGCACCAATTTCCAGATCCTGCCATCGGCGGATGTCGGCATCGTCGTCTTGACCAACGGCTCGCCGGTGGGCGCGGCGGAAGGCATTGCCGCTCAGTTCATGGACACGGTCCAGTACGGCGCGCCGATCCGCGATTGGTATGGTCTGTTCAACGGCATGATGATGGGCTTCTACAATCCCGAAGGCGACCTGGCGGGCCAGCAGCCGCCGGCCGATCCGAAACCCGCCGGGCCGCTTGCCGGCTACGCCGGCGAATACGGCAACGCCTATTACGGCCCGGCGCAGGTGACGGTCGACGGCGACCGCCTGACCCTGACGCTCGGGCCGGCCGGCAAGCGTTTTCCCCTGCAGCCATGGGATGGCGATACCTTCGCCATGATGCCGACCGGCGAGAACGCTCCGGCGGGCTCGAAGTCTTCCGTCCGCTTCGCCACGCAGAACGGCGCCGCGACGGGCCTCACCATCGACTTCTACAATGGCAACGGCCTGGGCACCTGGCAGCAATGAGCGGCGTCAGGCCGGCCGCCGGTGCGCCGGTCCGTCCGGCGCCAATGGAACGCGGCGGCTATAACGAACGGTCGCGCCTTCAGGCCGGCGGCGGTGCGCACGGACTGCCGGTGATCGCGCGGGCCTTCGAGCGGATGCCGCTCGGCGACGGACCGCTCACCATCGCCGACTATGGCTGCGCGCAGGGCCGCAATTCGCTTGCCCCGATAAGCGCCACCATTGCTGAAATCCGCGCCAGGCTGGGCGTCGATGCTCCCGTCTCGGTCGTCCACACCGACCAGCCGGACAATGATTTCGCGACGCTTTTCGCCTTGCTGCGCGACAGCGAGGACAGCTATCTCCGCGAACCCAACGTCTTCGCCTCGGCGGTCGGCCGCTCCTTCTACGAGCAGGTGCTGCCTTCCGAATCCGTCACCTTCGGCTGGTGTTCCTATGCCATCCACTGGCTGAGCGGCGCGCCTGTCGCGAGCGCCGGCCACATCTGGGGCCGGCTTACGACGGGAGAAATCCGCCGGGCCTTCGAGCGACGCTCGGCCGACGACTGGCGGATGTTCCTGACCCACCGCGCGGCGGAACTTCAGCCCGGGGGCTGCCTAGTGGTGGTCCAGCCCAGCATGCCCGGACACGAACCGTCGACCTTTCCTATGCTGATGGGATGGGCACAGGCCGAACTCGACGCCATGGCCGAGGACGGCACGCTGCGCCGGAGCGAGGCAGCCCGCATGACGGTGCTCTGCTACGAGCGTTACCCCGCCGACGTGCGCGCGCCGTTCGCGGACGGGGATTTTCGCGGTCTCGTGCTGGTCGAGGATTTTCTCAACGACCTGCCCGATCCGTTCTGGGGAGCCTATCAGGCGACCGGCGATGCGGAGACGCTCGCCGACAAATATGTCGGCTTCTTCCAGGCGCCGTTCCGGCCGTCGCTGCTGGCCGCGCTCGACCCCGACCGTGACGCCGGGTTCCGCAAAGCCTTTTCCGACCGGCTCGAAACCGGCCTTCGCAACCGCATCCTCGCGGAACCGCAGCCGCTGATGACGCCGCTCGCCGTGCATGTCTCGCTGATCCAGAAACAGATTTAGGCGGCTTCCCACGCTCTATCGGTATCCGGTGGCGTCAGCCGGCTTTCCAGCATCCTGGACTTCGACGACGTAGCGCCATGCGTCTGGCCGCGAGCCGTCGAGGTCGGTGAAGCCGTAGACCTTTGCCAGGCCGCCGCTCGACAATGACTGGCCGTTCCAGCGCGCGCGGTCGGGATCGGCCGCCAGCGCCGCGATCGCGCGGCCAACGAAACGCGGCGTCTCCGAGATGATGAAATGCGGCTCGATCTTCGTCCCCTCGCGCCAATTGTCCTCGCGCACCCCGTAATGTTCCAGCATCATTTCCGAACGCAGCCAGCCGGGCGTGATCGACACCGAAGTCGCTCCGTGCCGCGCCAGATCTTTGGCATGTGCCCACGCCATGCGGTTCACCGAAGTTTTCGCGAGATCGTAGAAGGGCGACAAGCGGTAATGATCTGAATTGTACTCGGCCGTGCCGTCGGTTACCTCGACCAGCAGCCCGCCCGGCCGTTCGATCATCAGCGGCAACGCAAAATGCGCGGTGATCAGATGGGTGTCGACGCCAAGCCGCAACAACCGCAGGCCGTTTTCCAGATCGTGGTCCCAGACCGGCTTGTTCCACTCGAACAGCATTTCGCCGCCCCAGACGTCGTTGACCAGAATGTCCAGCCGACCCTGCTCCGTGCGGATGCGCTCCACGAGTTCGCGAACCTCGTCCGGCACAAGATGGTCGACCCGCATGGCGATGCCCTTGCCGCCGGCAGCCGTGAGAAGTTCCCCCGTCTCCTCGATGGTCTCCGGCCGTTTGTATTCCGACTGCCGATGGCGCGTCGTGCGCCCGGTCACGTAGACCGTAGCTCCAGCCGCGCCGAGTTCCACCGCGATGCCCCTGCCTGCCCCGCGCGTCGCACCGGCGACGAGGGCGACTTTTCTATCCAGCGGCCGTTTGCTTTCGCTTGCCATCGTTTTCTCCCGCATCTCCCGAGTCGCCTCTGGCTATCGGCGTCAGAATTATTTATAAACAATCGTTCGTTTATGAATCGGAGTCAAGATGCCACGCAAGAAGGTCCTGCCAGACGACCGCGTGCTCGATGCGGCGCTCGAGATGCTCCACGGCAGCGGCCCGGAAGCACTGACCTTCGCGGCGCTCGCGAAAGCCAGCGGGCTTTCCGGCGCAACGCTCGTGCAACGCTTCGGCAGCAAGGACCGGCTCAAGCAGGCCGCGCTGCTGCGGGCTTGGGACACGCTTGACGAAAAGACCGCGCGGCTCGACGCCGAAATGCCGAAAACGCCCGATGGCGCCATCGCCCTGCTGGTCGCGCTCTCCGGCAGCTATGGCGGCATCGAAGCCTATGCCGAGGGGCTGATGGTGCTGCGCGAGGATTTTCGCGACCCGGTTTTGCGGGCGCGCGGCGCCGCTTGGAAAATCACGCTATGCAAGGCGCTCGACGCCTGTTTCGCGAAAACCCAAGGCACGCCGGAAGGCATCGGCCTGCTGATGGCCTCGCACTGGCAGGGATCGTTGCTGTGGTGGGGTTTTGGACCCGACTGGCCTGTGCAGGATTTCGTCGCCGACAGTTTGAAGGGCTTCGTGGCGGCGATGATCGAGCCGGCAGCGTCGAGCAAGCAATAATTCTGGAGGCCTCGCCTTCACCTCCCCGCCGTCTTATGGTTTCCGCGGGACACGTCCGCCGGGGGAAATATGGCTGAGGAAATCGACGCAATAAGAACGCTGCTCACGTCGCAGCCCAGGCCGGCAAGCCTGGCGGAGCGGCGGCAGCGGCTGGACTCGGTGGCATCGGTCTATGGCGTCGCGCCGGATATACAGTTCCGGCCCGAGACTGTCGGAGGATGCGAGGCGGAATGGTCGCTTGCGCCGGGCAGCGACCCATCGAAAGTCCTGCTCTATTTTCACGGCGGCGGCTATTGCTCCGGTTCGATCACAAGCCATCGGAGCATGGTCAGCGAGATCGGCCGCGCGGCAAAAGTGCGCACGCTGGCGCTGGCCTACCGGCTGGCGCCGGAAAATCCGTTCCCAGCGGCGCTGGACGATGCAACGGCCGCCTTCGAATTTCTGCTTGGCCAAGACATCGCCCCGAACCGCATCGCCATCGGCGGCGACAGTGCCGGGGGCGGCCTGTCACTGGCTCTGATGCAGCGGCTGCGCGACAAGAAAAACCCGCTGCCGGCCGCTGCATGGCTGGTCTCGCCCTGGGTCGACCTGCAAATGACTGGGGCAACCCTCGACAGCAAAACGGCCATCGATCCGCTCATCCATCGAGACTATCTGGAGCAGCTCGCCGCCAACTACCTCGCCGGCCACGACCCGCGCGACCCGCTGGTCTCGCCGCTCTACGCCGACGTTTCCGGCCTGCCGCCGGTACTGGTTCAGGTCGGATCGGCCGAGACGCTGCTCGACGACGCGGTGCGGATCGCCGGAAAACTCGGCGCAGCGGATGTGCCGGCGACGCTGGAGATCTGGCCTCATATGATCCACGCCTGGCATCTGTGGTCGGCAAAACTCACGGCGGGACGGCAGGCGACGCAATCGGCCGGGCGTTTCATCGCCGAGGCGCTGAGCGGCTGATTTATTTGGCCTTGTGTCGTCGAGGCGTGGCTATCGTCGGTTCTCCGCCGCCTCGCCCGGAACGCCGTGAGGTTCGAGCGCAAAAACCCAGGCAGGAGTCCGCGCCGCGCCATCGCCGAAGTCGGGCACGTCATAGTGCGCGACAGCGCGAAGCCGATGGCTCGGCAGCGGAGCGCGGCCGGGATCGCCGACCAGCACGTAAATACCGGCGGCAAGACATCGGTCCAGAAACGTGAGCATCGGCTTGGCGACGGCCTCGTCATAAAACACGTCGCCCGCCAGCACGACGTCGACGGCCGGCGGCGGGTCGTCCAGCACGTCGCCTTCGATCAACTCGACCGCTACGCCGTTTTCAACCGCATTGAGCCCGATGGCGACACGCGCATGGGCGTCCGTCTCGGCGGAGAACACGCTTGCCGCGCCGGCTTTCGCTGCCGCGATGCCGACCAGCCCGGACCCCGCGCCGAGATCGAGCACACGCCGGCCCATCACGGTTTCGGGTTTGTCCAGAACGTGCCGGGCAAGAGCCAGCCCACCAGCCCAGGCATAGGCCCAGTAGGGCGGTCTCCCCTGCCCGCCCGCTTTTGCAAGCCGCCACAGGCCGCTCGCCGGCGTCGCCGTATAGAGCCTGATTCCGGCCAGCCCGGCCACCCTCGCGACGCGCATCTTCTCGCGGATGAAACGCTCGCCGCTTACCTCGAGGCTGGAGCGGATTGGAGGCAAACGGGCTGTCTTCATGGAAAGCTTTCGACGATTGGCTTTGCAGCCACGACCTCCCTCATCCTGAGGTGCGAGCCCGTACAGCGGCAGATCGGTGAGCGATAACGCTGAAGGGCGAGCCTCGAAGGACGCACCATCCCGCCTACCGCGCCGCCAAAAACTCCGGCAGCTCTGCGATGGAGTTCAGCACCACGTCGGCGATCGGTTCGAGACTCTCGCGCGTGCCGGTGCCGGACAGCACCGCCACCGCAAGCCCTGCCCCAGCGGCATGCGCCATTTCGAGGTCGTGGCGGTTGTCGCCCACCATGGCGACCTGCGAGGGTTTCAGACCGGTCAGGTCGCAGAAGGCGTGCACGGCATCCGGCGCCGGTTTCGGATTGGCGACGCCGTCATATCCGTAAGCCGCGTCGAACATTTGCGCGACACCCAGCGCCAGCAGCGTCTTTTCCGCCCCGCCGGTGGAGTCGTTGGTAGCTACCCCCAGCCGGAAGCCGGCCGCATGAAGGGCTGCGATCGCCTCCTGGCTGCCAGGCAGCGGCACGGACTGCGCCGCGCCCTCTTCCGCCGTGAACCGGTCGAAGCCGACGGTCATGACGGCACGTTCGGCCGGCGGCACATGGGGATACCACAGCGCCACGATGTCGGCGTTGGCGCCGGCTGCGAACACCGAGTCCGCCCGAAAACAGTGGCGCTCGAAATCGTAGCCGGCGACAGTCATCAGCGCGTCCGCCTTCGCGCGGTCACCGCCCGCCGCCTGCAAGGCCAGCCTGTCGCCGATGGCGAACCACGTCGCCTGGAAGTCGACCAGCGTCCCGTCCTTGTCGAACAGGATTCCCCGAATGTCATTCAAGATGGCTTACCCTTCCCGTCTCAGCCTGTGGATATGCGCCACAAGCCCGGCGGTCGAAGCATCACCGGCGGCATGGGTTTTGCCCTCCACGACAGGCAGCAACGCGGTGGCCAGTTCCTTGCCCAATTCCACGCCCCACTGGTCGAACGAGTTGATGTCGAACAGCGCGCCCTCGACGAACACACGGTGCTCGTAGAGCGCGATCAGCCGGCCCAGCGTGCGGGGGTCGAGGACCTTGTAGAGGATGGTCACCGACGGCCGGTTGCCGGTGAAGACACGGTGCGGCGCGATCCTGTCCACCTCGTCCGCCTTCATGCCCTTGCCCAGCATCTGGATCTTGGCTTCCTCCAGGGTCCGGCCCTTCATCAGCGCCTCCGACTGCGCCAGGCAGTTGGAAAGCAGCAGGTCGTGATGATGCTTCAATTCCGGCTCGTGGCCCTCGGCGGCGGCCAGGAATTCGACCGGGATGAAATCCGTGCCCTGATGCAGCAACTGGAAGAAGGCGTGCTGGCCGTTGGTGCCGGGCTCGCCCCACACCAGCGGGCCGGTCGGCGTCGCGGCCTTGGCGCCGTCAAGCATCACGCCCTTGCCGTTGGACTCCATGTCGAGCTGCTGCAGATAGGCGGGCAGCCGCGACAAATGCTGGTCGTAGGGAATGACGGCGCGGGCCGGATAGCCGCAGACGACGCGGTGCCAGTAGCCGACCAGCCCCATGACAGCCGGAATGTTTTCCAGCAGCGGGGCGGTGCGGAAATGCTCGTCCATCTCATGCGCGCCCGCGAGAAACGCGCGGAAATTCTCGGCGCCTATGGCAATCATGATCGGCAGGCCGATCGCGCCCCACAGCGAATAGCGGCCGCCCACCCAATCCCAGAAGCCGAACACCCGGTCGGGCGCGATGCCGAAGGCCGCCACCTTCTCCAGCGCGGTCGACACGGCGCAGAAATGTTTTGCGGTCGCCGCCTCGCCGAGGGCCGCCGCCATCCATTTGCGCGCCGTCTCGGCATTGGTCATGGTCTCCACCGTGGTGAAGGTCTTCGAGGCGACGATGAACAGCGTCGTTTCCGGCGAAAGACCCTTCAGCGTGTCGTGCATATGCGCGCCGTCGATGTTCGACACGAAATGCGAGCGCGGCCCGTCGTGATAAGGCGCCAGCGCCAGCGTCGCCATCACCGGGCCCAAGTCCGAGCCGCCGATGCCGATATTGACCACGTCGGTGATTTTCTTGCCCGTCGCGCCGGTCGCCGAACCATCGCGCACCGCGCCGGCAAAACGCGCCATGGCGTCCAGCACCGCATGCACCTCGGGCATGACGTTCTCGCCGTCGACCATGACGGTCGTGCCTGCCGGGTTGCGCAGCGCCGTATGCAGCACGGCGCGGTTCTCGGTGATGTTGATCTTCTCGCCCGCAAACATCGCGGCGCGGCGCAGGTCGACCTTTGCCGCCTTGGCCAGCGCCTCCAGCAGCCGCATGGTCTCGGCGTCGACCGCGCATTTCGACCAGTCGAGCATCAGGTCGCCATCGGTCAGCGAAAACGCGCCGAAACGGCCGGGATCGTCTGCAAATGCTTTTCGCATGTCGGCGGGAGAACTTTTCTGGTGGGCTTTCAGCGCGTCGAGCGCGCTTTTCACGGCAGTGCTGGTCACGGCGGTACTCCGGTTGCTCGCGGGGTGCGGAGAGGGGTCTTGGCCAAGACCTAGCACGCCTTGCGCCGCCAGGGGAAAGTTTTGCTCGAATGATTCAATCGATTAGTATCACGAGCCCGACCTCGGCCATCTCTGGCCCGACCTCCAAGCATCACTGGCACAAATCCTTGCAATCAGAATTATTGATTGGCGCAAACCGTTGGACCAGGAATAGCATTCTCTGGTCCAGAAAAAGAGATGAAATCGATTCCAGCTTCGAGGAACGCCCGATGCCCCAGAGAAACGACGCGGCCATATGGTCCGGCCTTTTCCGCATTTCGGCAGAATCCGGCCAGACCCTGCAGGCGCAGATTCGCCAGGCGATCGTCGCCGCCATTCTCGACCGCCAGATCGCCGCCTCCATGCCGCTTCCCTCCTGCCGCATCCTGGCCGAGAAACTCGGCGTGGCGCGCGGCACGGTGGTGCTCGCCTTCCAGCAACTGGTGGACCAGGGTTTTCTCGTCGCCCGCGAGCGGCGCGGTCATTTCGTCAACCCCGAAGTGCTCGCCACGCCCGCAAAACCGCATCTGAAGCAGCCCGACACCACCAGCGAGGTCGACTGGAAAGCGCTGCGGCAGTTCGCGCCGAGCGAGATGCCGCGCCCCGCCAAGCACGAGAACTGGATCAAGTCGTCCTATCCGTTCGTATACGGCCAGTTCGACCCTGCGTTGTTCCCGACAGCCGAATGGCGCGAATGCAACCGCATGGCGCTGGCCGTTCTCGAGATCCGCAACTGGGCGGCCGACATGGTCGACCGCGACGACCCGCTGCTGATCGAGCAGATCCAGGCGCGGCTTCTGCCCCGGCGCGGCATCTTCGCCAATCCCGACGAGATCATCGTGACGCTCGGCGCGCAGAACGCACTCTACATGCTGTCGACGCTCTTGATGGCGAAGGGCACCAAGGTGGCGATGGAAGACCCCGGCTACCCCGATGCCCGCTCGATCTTTCGGCTGGCCGGCGCCGAGATCGCGCCGGTGCCGGTCGACCGCTCGGGCCTCGTAACCTCGTCTGTGCCTGACGATGCGAATTTCGTCTTCGTCACCCCCAGCCACCATTGCCCGACCATGGTGCCGATGAGCGCCGAGCGCCGACAGGATCTTCTGGCGCGCGCCAGCCGCAACGACCAGATCGTCATCGAGGACGGCTATGACAGCCAGTTGATCGACGAGGCGCCGCAGCAGGCGCTGAAGAGCCTCGACCGCTCGGGCCGCGTCATCTATGTCGGCTCGATGTCGAAGACGCTGGCACCCGGCCTGCGCATGGGCTACATCGTCGCCCCTGCCCCGCTGATCGCCGAACTCCGCGCCCTGCGCCGCTTCATGCTGCGCCATCCGCCGGCCAACAACCAGCGGGCCGTGGCGCTGTTCCTGTCGCTCGGCCACCACGAGGCGCTGGTACGCCGGCTGTCCGCCGCCTTCGAGGAGCGCCGCAAGCGGCTGTCGCACGCGATCTCCGCCTTCCTTCCCGAATGGCGCTCGACGGATTCGGCCGGCGGCACGTCGCTGTGGCTGGAAGGCCCGCGCGGCATCGATTCGCGCGGCCTTGCCGAGGCCGCTGCGGCGCGCAGCGTCATCATCGAGCCCGGCGACCGCTTCTTCGACCAGACGCCGAAGCCGACGCGCTTCATGCGGCTCGGCATCTCCTCGATCGCCCTGCAGCACATCGAACCCGGCATCCGCGAGCTGGCCACGGCGGCGGGGAGACGGCCGGCGGCGGCGTAGATAACGGCGAAGCTATCCCTCTGCTTTCACAGCAGGCAAATTCTGAATGCGCGTGCCCATGGCATTCGCATATGGACACCATCCTCTCCGATCCGGCTACGCCGGTCCGGAGAGGTATCACCCCCTTACCGGCCTTTCAGGCCACCGTTCTGGGGCGAGCCAGGAGAATTTGGCCGTGATAAGCGTTGACGAAAAGGAAGTGAACGTGCGCAATAAGCTGTCTCGGGGAAAATTCAAGGCAGCTTTCTTACTACAATGTCTAACCACCATCGGATCACAGCAATTGCGCTGTTAATAGTTATTGTCTCCGGTCTGGGAGTTTGTGCTCAAGATAGCATAGGACAGGACGGCCAAGCTAATGCCCAAGAGACTCAAGCTAATAATGCGCCGTGGTCTCTACCGGTTCAAATTATCGAAGATAAGGCTGAGACCAAGGCCAGGCAGAGCAGAGAAGAACGTTCCGAGCAGCGTGAAATCGACGACCTTGCTGCACAACAGGGAATGAATGAAACCACTGCGAAAATGGCTGACTATGCGCTGTATCAAACCATTCTCGTCGGAATAGGTACGGTTCTTCTATTCTATACCCTCTGGTTGACCAGCCAAGCCAACAGAGCGGCAGTACGCGCTGCCGTCGCTGCTGAAACAGCTAACGTTGGTATGAAGCAGGCGGCGGATAGCGCCCTCAAACAGGCCAAAGAAGCCAGCGCCGCCGCGCTCGATCAGAGCAAAGCCGATGTTACAGCCACTATGGCGCAAGCTAAGGAAGATGCTGCCGCTTCTCTTGAGCAAGCAAAGCGTACTGCTCTGCTCGATCTCCGGCCATACGTTGCGTTTTCGAGGCTTGAATTTGAGAAGGACTTTGTCGTTGAAGGCGGATCGTTTGAAATCCGTGTGAAGAACTTCGGCAGAACAGCCGCTCGCGAAATTAGCTTTACCCGATATGAGCGGTTCTTTCCGCCGGGGATTTGTTGTGCCTGAGATTTATCTGCTCGCGCCCAATCAAGAGGCCGCCATTGGACAGAAGCTGGACCTTGGAGAAGATGGCCTTGCCAAACTTCGGGCTGGTGAGCGCTATCTCCTGCACTTTGTCATAATCTATCACCCATTTCCCGGAGAGCTTCGGCACTTCGACGGCGACGACATGTTTGTCGAGTTCGAATGGCAAGACGGACAGATCAGGGGTTCTCGGCTTTCGATGACCCAGATAGAAAACCACCCTCACAATCGCCAAGGATAATTTTCCTAGGATTATTTACATCCCTGCTGATTGGTGCAACAATGACGCCGCCTAGCTGGAAAGGATGCGGCGGCGATGGATGGAACGGCGGCGATCAAGCAAAACCTGGAAGCGCTGAAGCGCATCCTCGTCATGCTCGTCGCCATGGCCGAGATGGGTGGCGGGATGCCGGGCGCTGGGGGCGTTGGCGCTGGGATGCCGGGCGCTGGGGGACAGTTTACTTTCTTTCCGCGGAAGGGCGAAGCCGCTTCAAGGCAGGTTCTGGCGGAAAAAAGTAAACTGTCCCCGGCACTTACCCTCCCCCGCCACCTCTATCTCGCCATCCTGCGGCTGCTGCGTCCGGCCGAAGCAGCGGCGCGGCGGCTGATCATCGCGGCCGCTCGCGGGATTGTGGTAACCCTTCCGCCGCTACGCCCGCGCAAGCCGAAACCCGCGACGTTGCGCGGGCCTCGCGCCTTCCTGCCAAAGGGCCCGAAGAAACGTCCCAAGCCCACCCCGCGCAGCTGGAGCCTGCCGCTGCTCGATCCGCCGCGGCGTCCGTTCCGCATCGCCCGCCGCGCCGTGCCCGCCCACGCCGCACCGCGCATCCTGGGCCTCGATTTCGGCGCGCCGTACCATCCGCTGCCACCACCTCCATCGCCCAACGATCCGATCGACTCCGCCCGTCTCGGCCAGCGCCTTGCGGCGCTCACCGCCGCGCTCGACGACCTGCCTGGACAAGCACAACGCTTCGCTCGCTGGAAGGCACGCCGCGACGCCGCAATCGCCCGGGACGGACCCGTCTCCGGCCGGCGCTCCCCGCTGCGGCGCGGACGTCCACCGGGCGGCCGGCTGTCGCGCTACGACCCCGTCGCGACCCATTCCCGAAAAATCCGCGAGGTCGACGAAATCCTGGCACACGCCCATGCGCTGGCCGTGCACGCCTTGGACAATCACGACTCGTCATGACGCCCGCGCCGAACGAACACGGCAACCTGGACGGCCACGGCGAATTTCCGCCGCCTGGCGAGGATTTGTGCTGTCGGGACGCTGTGCGTCCCGTGGCGGCGCGATCAAGCCTGTCTGCTCTGCCGATCGCCGGCAGATCGGAAACGGGGCGCCCGTCGGCGCCCCTCCCATCTCACGCCGCTTCCAGCGAAGCCATGTCGATGACGAAGCGGTAGCGCACGTCGGCGCGCTCCATGCGCTCGAACGCGGCGTTGATGTCCTGGATGGCGATCATCTCGCAATCCGGCAAAATGTTGTGGCGGGCGCAGAAGTTGAGCATCTCCTGCGTCTCGGCGATGCCGCCGATCGGCGAGCCCGACAGCCGCCGCCGGCCCATCAGCAGCGGCAGCGTGCTCTGTTCCTCGATCAGCCCGAGCTGGCCGACGATCACCAGCGTGGCGTCGACGTCAAGCAGCGGCATGTAGGGCGACACGTCGTGGCGCACCGGGATGGTGTCGATGATCAGGTCGAAGCTGCTGGCCGCGGCGGCCATGGCGGCTTCGTCGGTCGAGATCAGCACGCGGTCGGCGCCGAGTGCCAGCGCATCGGCGGTCTTGCCGGCGCTGCGACTGATCACCGTCACGTCGGCGCCGAGGCCGACCGCCAGTTTCACCGCCATGTGGCCGAGCCCGCCCAGCCCGATCACGCCGACCCGGCTGCCCGGCCCGGCGTTCCAGGTGCGCAGCGGCGAATAGGTGGTGATGCCGGCGCAGAGCAGAGGCGCCGCCCGCGCCACGTCGAGCCCGTCCGGCAACGCCAGCACGAATTCCTCGCGCACCACGATGTTCTTGGAATAGCCGCCATAGGTCGGCTCGCCGGTGATGCGGTCGCGGCCATTGTAGGTCTGCGTGACCACCTCGCGGCACAACTGCTCCTCCCGCTTCAGGCACTGGTCGCACCTGCCGCAACTGTCGACGATGCAGCCCACCGCCACCGCATCGCCCGCCCTGTAGCGGGTGACGTCCTTGCCGACGGCGGTCACCTTGCCGACGATCTCGTGGCCCGGAACGATCGGATAGGTCGAAAAGCCCCAGTCGTTGCGGGCCTGGTGCAGGTCGCTGTGGCAGACGCCGCAATAGAGTATCTCGATCGATACGTCGTTGGCGCGCAGGTCGCGCCGGTTGAATTCATAGCGCGCCAGCGGCTGGCTGGCGTCGGTCGCCGCATATCCGGTCGTCTTCATGGAAACTCACTCCGTTGGATGGGATGCCGGCGCCGGTCAGAACCGTTCGCCGACCATGTCTTCGCTCTTCGCCCACAGCGCCCTGGCGTTGTCGGGATCGAGCGCGTAGGACCGGACGCCGGCGCGCGCCGACACGTCGTCGATCTCCGCCACGTGGCAGTCCAGGCAGTAACGTGCGCCGACCTCGCCGGCCGGCGCGACCACCGCCGCCCAGACGGATGTCGCCGCGCCTTGCGGAACCGTCTTCAACTGCATCGGCGGCTCTCCGTCGGGCGGCGCGGTCACCATCGCCTTCATCAGCCCGTCCAACTCCTCCTGGCTCATATGGCGGGTCAGTTCGGTGAGGATGCCCCCCGGATGCACGGCCGTGGCCCGCACGTCCCTGTCCTTGTGGCGGCGGTCGAATTCGACGGCGAAAAGGATGTTGGCGGTCTTGGAGCGGCCGTAGGCGACGAATGGCGCGTAGGCCGTATGCTCAAAATTCGGATCGTCGAGATCGATGTCGGAATAACGGTGGCCCGCGGAAGACAGGTTCACCAGCCGCCCGCCCGGCTTCAGCAACGAAGCGATGCGGTTGACCAGCACGAAATGGCCGAGATGGTTGGTCCCGAACTGGGTCTCGAAACCGTCCGCCGTCCTGCCTTGCGGTGTGGCCATGACGCCCGCGTTGCAGATGATGACGTCGAAGGCGCGGCCGTCGGCAAGCAGCCCGTCCGCGCAGGCCCGCACGCTCGCCAGCGAAGCGAGATCGAGCGTTACCAGTTCAAAACTGCCGCCGCTCGCGGTCGCAGCCGAGCGAACGATCTCGGTGGCTGCCCGCGCCTTGTCGAGATCGCGCGCCGCCCCCACGACCCGGGCACCGTGCGCGACAAGCGCCCGCGCCGTCTCCACGCCCAGCCCTGCCGAGACCCCGGTCACGAGGATGCGCTTGCCCGAAAGGTCCACGCCCCTCAGCACGTCATCCGTCGTCGAGTCCGCTCCGAAAGCGTTCGTCATGAGTTGTCTCCTTGGATGGTGCTGCGACCAGACGGGTCGGGAGGAAGGATATCGAGACGCAACGGGGTGCGCTCGTGCCGACATATTTGGGCTGCCGGCGGTTCACAGCCGCGCCCGATCGTGTCGATCTCTTGCCTATTTCTATCAAACCGGCCGGTCGTAGGTTCTCGCCGGCTTGCCGAAGCCCGCCTACGACGCCACCTATCGGTCATGCAGCAGCTTTTGACGGAAATGAGCGAACTGGCCAGGCGGCATGCCGGCGATGCGGGCCTGGTGCGGATCACCCAGAATGTCGCGATCATGATCGCCGGGTCGGTCACCAAGCCGACGCCGACGGTGTACGAACCGATGCTCTGCCTCGTCCTGCAAGGCGCAAAGAACGTGATGATCGGCGACCAGGTGCTCCGCTACGATCCGGCGTCGTTCTTCATCGCCTCGGTGGAACTGCCCGTCTCCGGCCAGATCGTCGAGGCGAGCTCCGACCGCCCTTACATTTGTGCCAGCCTGCTGCTGGACCGCGAGGAACTGGCGGCGCTCATTCCCTCCGTGCCGGAGCAGCCCGACGGCCAGACCGCCGGATTCGGCGTCAGTCCGGTGACCCAAAAAATGCTCGATCCGTGGGCTCGGCTCCTGGCGCTGCTCGACGCGCCCGAGGACATTCCGGTGCTTGCGCCTATGCTGCAGCGTGAAATCCTCTACCGTCTGCTGCAAGGGCCGCAAGGCGGCGTCCTGCGCCAGATCGCGCGTGCCGACAGCCGTCTGTCGCAGATCCGGCAGGCGTTGTCATGGATCCGCGCGCATTTCGACGAGGCCATGCGCATCGAGGCTCTGGCCGAGATCGCCGGCATGAGCCCCGCCTCGTTCCATCGCCACTTCAAGGCGGCGACCGCGATGAGCCCCCTGCAATACCAGAAGATGCTGCGCTTGCAGGAAGCGCGGCGGCTGATGGTCGTCAGCGCCAGCACCACCCAGGCCGCCTATCGCGTCGGCTATGAAAGCGCCTCGCAGTTCAGCCGAGAATACGCCCGGATGTTCGGCGTGTCGCCGTCGCGCGACGCCGAACGCCTGCGCGGCGAGCGCATCGACCTTCGGGAAGTGAATAGCGCCGCTTGACATCCCAGCTTCCCCAAAGGCAACCAGTCCTGCCCGTTTCCTGGCCCATCCGGCCGTAATTGCTGGTCCATCCACGCGAAAACGCGGCGGCGCATAGTCCCGCTCATAAGGGGCAATCGAGGTCGCGAATCCGGCTTGCAGAAAAATTTAGCCGGCGCCTCGAATCGAGAGAAGAAACATGTCTGTCACCGCGGAATTGCAGACTTCCGGCCAGGATTCGGGAGCCGACGGGCGTTCGCGCCGCTCCGGTGGCCGCGAGGCGCGGCGTGCACTCAGGGCAGCTCCCCTGGCCGACGATATCAAGCCGATCCGGCCGGGCCTGGAGGGCGGCAGGTACAAACCATTGGTCCAGAACGACCTGGAGCGCATCCATCAGGCAGTTCTGACGCTGCTTGAAACCGTGGGTTTCGCCAATGCCATCCCGAGTTGCATCGAGGCGCTGGTGCGGGTGGGTGCGACGCTCGGCGAGGACGGCCGGCTGCGTTTTCCGCGGGGGCTGATCGAAAATACGATCAAGACCGCCGCCCGCAATTTCACCCTGCACGGCCAGGACCCGAAACACGACATGCTGATCCAGGGCAGCCGCGTGCATTACGGCACGGCAGGTGCGGCCGTGCACCTCGTCGACGTGGAGAAGCGCGAGTACCGAGAGTCGCTGCTGCAGGACATCTATGATGCCGCCCGCCTCGTCGACGGCCTGGACAACATCCACTTCTTCCAGCGCCCGATGGTGCCACGCGACGTGCCCGACCCGCTGGAGATGGATTTCAACACGCTCTACGCCTGCGTGATGGGCACGTCGAAGCATGTCGGCACGTCCTTCACCGTGCGCGAGAACGTCAAGCCGGCGCTGGAGATGCTCTATGCCATTGCCGGCGGCGAGGAGAATTTTCGCGCAAGGCCGTTCGTGTCGAACTCCAACTGCTTCGTCGTGCCGCCGATGAAGTTCGCCGAGGATGCCTGCGGCGTGCTGGAAGCCTGCGTCGAAGGTGGCATTCCAATTCTATTGCTCTCCGCCGGCCAGGCCGGCGCCACCGCGCCGGCGGCGATTGCCGGAGCGGTGGTGCAGGCGGTGGCCGAGGTGCTGGTCGGTCTCGTCTACGTCAACGCCATAAAACCCGGCCACCCCTGCATCTTCGGAACCTGGCCCTTCGTCTCTGACCTGCGCACCGGCGCCATGTCGGGCGGTTCGGCCGAGCAGGCGCTGCTGACCGCCGCCTGCGCGCAGATGGCGCAATTCTACGACCTGCCCGGCGGGTCGGCCGCCGGCATGGCCGATTCAAAACTGCCCGACATCCAGTCGGGTTACGAAAAGGGCATAACCAACGTGATGGCCGGCCTGTCCGGCCTCAACCTCGTCTATGAATCCGCCGGCATGCATGCCTCGCTGCTCGGCTTCTGCCTGGAAAGCCTGATCATCGACAACGACATGCTCGGCCATTGCCAGCGCTGCGTGCGCGGCATCGAGGTTTCGGATGCAGCCCTCTCGCTCGGCACGATCGCCGAAGTCTGCCTCAACGGCCCCGGCCACTATCTCGGCAACGAGCAGACGCTGCGCCTCATGCAGACCGAATATTTTTACCCCGCCGTCGGCGACCGGTTCTCACCGAAGGAGTGGAACGAGAAAGGCAAGCCCGACATTCTTTCACGCGCCATCGCCGAGAAGAAGCGGGTGCTGGCCGAACGTTTTCCGCGTCATGTGCCCAAACTTCTGGACGACCGGTTGCGCGCCCGTTTCGGCGACCTGATCCGCCTGCCCCGCGGCGGCATGGGGCTCTAGCCAGCCCCTACTCCTTCACCGCTCCAGTCATCGACGACACATAGTGCTCGACGAAGAACGAATACAGGATCACCACCGGCAGCGACCCGATCAGCGCGCCGGCCATCAGCGCGCCCCATTCATAGACGTCGGAGCGCACCAGTTCCGTCAGCACGCCGACCGGCACCGTCTTGTTCTCCGACGACTGGATGAAGGTCAGCGCGTAGATGAACTCGTTCCACGACAGCGTGAAAGCGAAGATGCCGGCCGAGATGAGGCCCGGCACCGACAGCGGCAGGATGATCTTGGTCAGGATCTGCCAGCGGCTAGCGCCGTCGATCAGGGCGCATTCCTCCAGTTCGAACGGGATGGAGCGGAAGTAGCCCATCAGCAGCCAGGTGCAGAACGGCACCAGGAACGTCGGATAGGTCAGGATCAGCGCGAAGGGCGTGTCGTAGAGCCCGAGCTTGAACACCATCACCGACAGCGGGATGAACAGGATCGAGGGCGGTACGAGATAGGCTAGGAAGATCGCGAGCCCGACCTGCCGCGAGCCGGAAAAGCGCAGCCGCTCGATCGCGTAGGCGGCGAAGACGGCGGCCAGCAGCGACAGGAACGTCGACGCCACCGAGATCAGCACGGTGTTGAGCAGCCAGCCGGGATAGGAGGTCTGGAACAACAGGTAGTTGATATGCTCCAGCGTCGGATTGACCACCCAGAACGGGCTGTAGTCGTTGAAATTGGTCATTTGCTCGTTAGGCTTTACCGCCGTCACGGCCATCCAGTAGAACGGGAAAAGCAGCACGATGACGAAGATCAGCAGCGGCAAATAGATGGTCACGACCTTGCGCGGCAGGCTTTGCAGGTAGCCCATGCCGCCTTCGTCGCCGGCGACGGTGTTGCGGGTCTCGGTGACAGCCATGTCAGTCGCCTCCGCCCTGCTGCCATTTGCGGCGCTGCAATCCGAAATAGCTGAACAGGATCGCCGCCAGGAGGAACGGGATCATCGCCACTGCGATCGCCGCGCCCTCGCCGAGCTGCCCGCCGGATATGCCGCGCTGGAACGAAAGCGTGGCCATCAGATGCGTAGCGTTCACCGGCCCGCCGCGCGTCAGCACGTAGATCAACTGGAAGTCGGTAAAGGTGAACAATACCGAGAACGTCATGGTGATGGCAATGATCGGTGTGAGCAGTGGCAGCGTCACATAGCGGAAGAGCTGCCAGCGCCCGGCGCCGTCGAGAGTCGCCGCTTCATAGAGCGACTGCGGGATGGTCTGCAGGCCGGCGAGTAGCGTGATTGCCACGAAGGGAATGCCGCGCCAGACATTGGCGGCGATGACCGAGGCGCGCGCGTTGTTGGGGTCGCCGAGGAAATTGATGCGGTGGTCGATCAGCCCAAGCTCCATCAGCGCCCAAGAAATGATCGAGAATTGCGAATCGTAGATCCACCAGAAGGCGATGGCCGACAGCACGGTCGGCACGACCCAGGGCAGCAGCACGATGGCGCGGAAAAAGGATTTTAGGGGCAGGTTTTCGTTGAGCAGCAGGGCCAACCACAGGCCGAGCATGAATTTCAGGATAGAGGCCGATATCGTGTAGAGCAGCGTGTTGAACACCGAGAGCCAGAAGACGGCGTCGTCCCATAGATATTCGTAGTTCTCCAGGCCGATGAAGATGCCGGGACGGCCGACGCGCGTGTCGGTGAAACCGAGCCAGACGCCCAAGCCCAGCGGGTAGGTCAGAAACACCAGCAGCAGCACGGCCGCCGGCAGCATGAACCACGCGCTGAGGAAGCCTTTGCTTTCGCTCAAGCGGGTTCTGCCCGAGGATTGCGGTGGCGCGGTGGTGGTGACGGAGGCCATTCAGCTTTTCCTGAAAGGCCCCCACTCCGTCTCGCCTTCGGCTCGCCACCTCTCCCCACTTCGTGAGGGGGAGAGGAAGGGCGCCAAGCTTGCGGCCGGCGCTTCCTCTCCCCCATCGTTCGGGGGAGAGGTGGCCCGAAGGGCCGGAGTGGGGGTCGAATAACCGGACATGCGATGCGAATGCACCGCATGCTCTGGACAATTTGCTGTGCCTAAACCCGATAATACCTGTTCGCCCGCTTCTCGGCCTTCTCCATCGCCTCTTGCGGTGTCGCAGCGCCGGTGACGGCCTCGGCATACATGTCGACCAGCACGTAGTCGGCCATGGTCGCCGCCGAGGCGTAACCCAGCGGGCCGGCATAGCCGTTCGGCCGCAGCGTTTCGGACGCCTTGGAATAGGCGACGGCGTTCAGATCGGACGTCCAGACCGGATTGTCCGCGTAAGCCTTGAGCGACTGGCAGCAATAGCCCAGCGACTTCTCGATCCAGTCGGCCATCTGCTCCTTCTCGAACATGAACTGGAGATAGGCCTTCGCCGCGTTCGGATAGGGTGTGTAGTTGAAGATCACCGCCGTGGTGGTCTGGTGCAGTTCCACCGACTGGCCGACCGGGCCGATCGGCAGATTGGTGGTGCGGATGTCCTTGGCGATCTCGGCCAGCTTAGGGTCGTTGTCCTTGTTGATCTGCGCGGTCCGGTAGGCCGAGATGCCGTTGGCGATGACGCCGAGCTCGCCCGCCAGGAAGGCGCGGTTGTTGTTGACGTCGAGCCAGCTCTCGGTGCCGGGGATGAAGGTCTTGTAGAGCTCCATCGCATATTCGATGGACTTCAGCGTCTCCGGGCTGTTGATGACCACCGTGCCACCCTCGTCGACCATCTTGCCGCCATGGCTCCACAGCAGCCAGTGGGCGTAGTTGTTGCCGTCGCCGACGCCGTGGCCGTGGGTGAAGCCGGCGGGATGGCCGATCTTCTGGAGCGCCTTGCAAAGCTCGAGGAAGCTTGCCGTGTCCTTCGGGAATTCCGAGAAACCGGCTTCCTTGACCCAGGAGTCGCGGTAGACGATGGCGTTGCCGATCGCCGCCAGCGGCAGGCCGATGAACTTTCCGTCCCTGGTGGCATAGCCCTTGCCGCCGTCATACCAGCCGCCATACTTGCCGCCGAGATAATCGGCGAGCTCGGTCACGTCCATCAGCTTGTCCGGATACTGATGCGCGTCGTCGAACCAAACCCACATGATGTCCGGGCCGGAGCCGACATTGGCGGCCACTGCGGCCTTCGGGCGGATGTCTTCCCAGCTTTCCTTGTCGACACGCACCTCGACGCCGGTGGCCTCGGTGAATTTCTTGGTGTTGGCCAGCCACGAATCCTCGTCGCCCTGCACGAAAGGCGACCAGCGCAGCACGCGAAGCTTGGCGCCCTGCTCGGGCGTGTAGGTCGGCGCATTCTGGGCAAAGGCCGGACGGCCGAGGAACTGGCTGCCGACAAGGCCGGCGGCGGCTCCGGCGCCGGTGCGGATAACGTCACGTCTGGTGAATTTCATCGTCATTTCCTCCTTGTGCGTTTCTTTGCGTCTTGTTCGTTCTTTCCGCGGTCCGCCGGATCAGTTCGCCAGTCGCTGTCCCGTCTCGCCGTTGAAAAGGTGGATAAGGTCGGCCGAAAGCCGCACCGTCTGGCCGGGCTCGAAATCGTGCCGGTCGCGGAAATTGGCGACGACGTCCTCGCCGCCCGGCGTGCGCCCGATGATCTGCACCTCCGCCCCGGTCGGCTCGACGACACTGATGGTGACGGGAAAGCCGCCATCGGAGAGTTTCAGGTGTTCCGGCCTGATGCCGAGCACGACCGGCGTGCCGCTAGCCGCGCCGCGCGCGCCGTTGAGCGGCACCGATATGCCGCCGGCGCCCTGGAAGGCGGGCGCTCCCTCACCGCCGATGCTGCCCTTCAGCAGATTCATCGCCGGCGAACCGATGAAGCTGGCGACAAAAAGGTTGTTCGGCCGGTCATAAAGCTCCAGCGGCTTGCCGATCTGCTCGACGATGCCGTCATGCATGACCACGATCTTGTCGGCCATGGTCATCGCCTCGATCTGGTCGTGGGTCACGTAGATCGTCGTGGTCTTCAGGCGCTGGTGCAGTTCCTTGATCTCGGCGCGCATCTGCACGCGCAGTTTCGCGTCGAGGTTCGACAGCGGCTCGTCGAACAAAAACACCTGCGGGTTACGCACGATGGCGCGGCCCATGGCGACGCGCTGGCGCTGGCCGCCGGAAAGCTGGCGCGGATAGCGGTCGAGCAGCGGCGTCAGGCTGAGGATTTCGGCCGCGCGGCTCACCCTTGTGTCGCTGTCGGCCTTGGCTGTGTTCTTCAGCATCAGCGAGAACGCCATGTTCTCGCGCACTGTCATGTGCGGGTAGAGCGCGTAGTTCTGGAACACCATCGCGATGTCGCGCTCCTTCGGCGCGACGGTGTTGACGACACGGTCGGCGATGGCGATCTGGCCGCGCGATATGCCTTCAAGCCCGGCAATCATCCTGAGCAGCGTCGACTTTCCGCAGCCAGACGGCCCGACCAGCGTGACGAACTCGCCGTCCTCGATGTCGATGCTGACACCGTGAAGGATCTCGACCGCTCCAAAAGACTTGAAAACATCGCGGATCGCGACGGACGCCATCGGCTCCTCCCGATAGGTGCTTCAAGGACGCCCAGGCGAGCGCGGGTGTTGTGCGCGCCTCCGGTCTCCTCCCGTCAACCCGCAATCGAAATGGTAGCGCTACCAAAACGGCCTGTAAAGTGCGATACATTTGCTGACATCACAGCCTTTCGTCTAACGCGCCGCGGCGGAGGAACCGGCCCGCGCCGACTGCTGCGGGCATCGTCCGCGGCGGCATCGGGGAAGCCAGCACTTTCGTGCGGATGGACAGTTTTGCGCGTGTCGGTTAGGCCTTAAGCGACAGCAGCGGAGGCTCCCATGGCGCTCACAATCGAAGGCGAGGAAACCATCGCCGCCCCGATCGGCAAGGTCTGGGAGGCGCTCAACGATCCGGCCGTCCTGAAGGAATGCATCCCGGGCTGCCAGAGTCTCGAGAAAAAATCCGATACCGAGATGGCGGCGACGGTCGTGCTCAAGATCGGACCGATCAAGGCCACCTTCGCCGGCGAAGTGACGCTGAAGAACCTCAACCCGCCGCATTCCTACACGATCGCCGGCGAAGGCAAGGGCGGCATCGCCGGCTTCGCCAAGGGCGGCGCCGACGTGACGCTGACCGAGGCCGGGCCGAACGAGACGGTGCTGAAATACGAAGCCAAGGCCGATGTCGGCGGCAAGATCGCCCAGCTCGGCAGCCGGCTGATCAGTTCGACCTCGAAGAAGCTTGCCGGCGAGTTTTTCTCGACGTTCGGCGAGAAGGTGGGCGCCTAACCCTCCCCCATGCGGGGAGGGTGGCCGCGAAGCGGCCGGGTGGGGTCGCCGATGAAGTGCTCTACCCTAATCGCCAAATCTATCGGTATTTCCCAAGACCGGTGCTTTGGCGGTGCAAGCGTTGAATCGACAAGAGAAACTAGGCGGTACTTGGCCGCACCCACCCCACCCGGCCGCTTCGCGGCCACCCTCCCCGCAAGGGGGAGGGTTTTGGGCGCAGCTATTCGAACACGATCGCCGGCGTCGACGCCGCCGCGCCCGCCTGCTCTGCCTTCAATCGCTCCAGAACCTTGGACGCAATCCCGCGATAGATCGCCGCCTGCGGACCTTCAGGCTCCGAGGCAACGACCGGCGCGCCGGCATCCGAGCTTTCGCGGATCACCATCTCCAGCGGCACTTCGCCGAGGAAGGTCACGCCCAGCCGCTCGGCCTCGCGCCGGGCCCCGCCATGGCCAAAAATGTCGTAGCGTTTGCCCGTGTCTGGCGCGAGGAAATAGCTCATGTTCTCAACGATGCCGAGCAGCGGCACGTCGACCTTCTTGAACATGTTCAGGCCCTTGCGGGCGTCGATCAGGGCAAGGTCCTGCGGCGTGGAGACGATAACCGCGCCGGCCAGCGGCACCTGCTGGGCCATGGTCAGTTGCGCATCGCCGGTGCCGGGCGGCATGTCGACTACGAGCACGTCGAGCTTGCCCCACTCGACCTCGCGTAGCATCTGCGTCAGCGCCGACATCACCATCGGCCCGCGCCAGATCATCGGCGTCTCCTCATCGACGAGGAATCCCATCGACATGACCTTCAGGCCGTAATTCTCCATCGGGATCAGGATCTTGCCGTCGAGCGTCTGCGGCCGGCCGTGGATGTTCATCAAGCGCGGCACGGACGGGCCGTAGATATCCGCGTCGAGCAGCCCGACCTTCAGGCCCAGCGCCGAAAGCCCGAGCGCCAGGTTCACGGCGGTGGTCGACTTGCCGACGCCGCCTTTTCCCGACGCTACCGCAATGATCGCCTCGATGCCCGGCACGCCGCGTTTTCCCGAACTGTGCGAAGCCGGAGCCTGCGGCGGCGCGGGTCTAGCCGCCGGGGCCGGACGCTGCGGTGCCGCCGGAGTTGGCGCGGGCCGCTTGACCGGCGCTTCCATGCCGCCGCCCTTCTTCTCGGCCGTCAGCGCCACGACGGCGCCGGCCACACCCGGAATGGACTTCACCGCCCGTTCGGCCGCGGCGCGCAACGGCTCGAGCTCCTGGGCGCGGGCCGCCGGCACCGTGATCGAGAAGAACACTTTGCTGTCAGCGATGAAAATCTCGGAGACCAGGCCGAGCGAGACGATGTCGCCCTCGAAATCGGGTCCCTTGATGGTCTTGAGTTTTTCGACGACGGTTTCGCGGGTAACGGTCATGGCTGGTGCTTCTGCTTGCTGGCTGAGCACCAGATAATGCGTTTCCCGGCGAAGACCAAGCCGGCACGGTCACCCGATCAGCAGAACTCCACTTCGACGTGACGCTCGGTGCGCGACACGATCCGGCAGGGCATGTCGATCCTGTCGGAGCGGATCGCCAGGTTGAACTCATCCGGCAGGCCGATGCAGCTTATGATGTCCAGCCCCGCTCCCTCCGTGGACAGCGTGCGAACAGTGCAGTCCATGGTCGACCGGCGTCCGTTGAAATGGATCAGTCCGGCCTTGAGCACGCGCCGGCGGGCGTGAGTCTCCGCCGTATGATGGCTGCGCCAGGCGACCACGCGGTTGCGCCCCTCCGCCTTGGCCTCGTAGAGCGCCGTATCGGCATGGGCGAGAAGACTGTCGATGTCCTTCGTCACCAGGTCCAGGGTCGAGACGCCGAAGCTCGCGGTGACCTGACGCCGGGAGCCGTTGGGCTCGAACGGCAGGCCGGCGATGATGCTGCGCAGCTTCTCCGCGGTTTCGACGGCGCCGCGGCGGTCGGTGTGCGGCAGGATGATCGCGAACTCCTCGCCGCCGATCCTGCCGAAAATGTCGGACTGCCGGAGATTGCCGGAGCAGGCGCCGGCAATGCCTGCCAGCACCTCGTCACCGGCCGCGTGGCCGTAACTGTCGTTGATCGTCTTGAAGTGATCGATATCGAAGGCAATCAGGCTGAGATTGTGCTTGTGGCGGCGGGCCAGCGCCAGCGCACGCTCGCCGCCGGTGCGAAACCCACGGCGTGTCAATGTTCCCGTCAGGGCGTCTACCGTCGCGAGCTGCTGGAGTTCGATCTGGTCCATCGCCAGTTGCGCCAGGTCGCGCAGGATGTCGACCTGGCGATCGCCGAAGGGGCGCGGCTTCATGTCGATCGCGCAGACCGTACCGATGTTGTGACCGTCGCTGGTCCTTAACGGCACACCGGCATAAAAGCGCACATGCGGCTCCCCCGCCACATGCGGATTGTTGGCGAATCGCGGGTCGAGCAGGGCGTCCGGCACGATCGTCGGCGTCGCCGCAAGGAGCGCGTGCGTGCAGAAGGTGCTTCGCCGGTCGACCTGATCGACTCCCATGCCCTCGCAGGCCTTGTAGAGCTGGCGGTGAGCGTCCATCACCGAAACCAGCGCGATCGGAACATCGAACACGTTCTTGATGACGCGCACGATGCGGTCGAAGGATTCGTTGCGCGGCGCATCGAGGATATCGAGGCGATCGAGAGCCACGAGGCGTTCGGCCTCGCGGATTTCTGCTTGCATCATAGACGGGTCGGCGTTGGCGGGATCGGCATGTTTGATCGGATTCCCGGGCATGATCTTCTCCCTGGCATCGGGTCGGGCGACCCTCATTACTACGGGAACACCGCCTTTGCGGTTTAAATCCTCCTCAAAGCTTGGTGCGATGGTTAACGGTTTCACACCAAACCCGTTCGCAAAAATATCCGAGAGGCTGTCGGGATAACCATTGCCCGTCCGTCCTAGGGTCGAACCGACACAAGGAAGGATACGTCATGCACAAGATCACGACATGCCTGTGGTTCGAGAGCCAGGCCGCCGAAGCGGCGCAATTCTATGCGTCCGTCTTTCGCAACGCCGCGATCGGCGAGATCGTCAAGGCTCCCGGCGGCGGCGAGCCTTACACCACGGAAGGACAGGTGCTGACCGCGGAGGTCACCATCGAGGGCCATACTTTCGTGTGCCTCAATGGCGGGCCGCATCCGGAAGGCAAGCCGAACGACGCCGTCTCCTTCCAGATCCTGTGCAAGGACCAGGCCGAGGTTGACGAATACTGGAACAAGCTCGCCGCCGACGGCGGGCGCGAGGTTCAATGCGGCTGGGTGAAGGACAAATTCGGCTTTGCCTGGCAGATCGTGCCGGAAATCCTGCCGCGGCTGTTCAAGGACCCGGATCGTGAGAAGGCCAAGCGCGTGACGGCGGCGATGATGAAGATGGTGAAGCTCGACGTGGCGGCGCTGGAGGCGGCGGCGCGGGGGTGATGCCAACGCAACGTAACTCTCAGGCCAATCGCTTGAGGGGCGTCGCATCCGGCGAAAACAGGAGCGCAAGCGCAAGACGGATAGCAAGGTCGGTTCACGTGGCCGCCTTGAGGCCCGGTGATTGACTCGCCTCCCCAGGCAGGCTCAGATTCGCCCCGAGATTGGGCGGGTCTCCCTGGAAGATCCGCGGTCGACGATCATGGGGGAAGAAATGGCCGAGTTGACGCGCCGAGCCACTCTGGCAGCATTGCTTGGCATCGCAGGGCAGGCAGTTGTCTCGAAACGAGCCGCCGCCGCCTCGCCGGTGACGCTGATCGAGCCCTTTGGGCCCAATTCCTCCACGGACGACGCGGCAGCGCTGCTGCGGCCTGCGCTGACCCGGCTGCTGAAAACCCCTGTCACGGTCAGGGAAGTGTCCGGCGATGCGGGTGGCCGCGCTCTCGCAGAGGTCTCCAACAGCACGGCGGACGGCAATACCCTGCTGGTAGCGCAATTGCTGAGCCCCTTCATCGACCCGCAGTCTGAGGCGCCGGAACGTCCCAGCTTTCGCAAGATGACCCCGGTCGCGCAATTGACGACCGGCATCTCCGCCGCGCTCGTCGTGTCGCATTCCTCCCCGATCGCCGACTGGAAATCGTTCGAGCAACGCATCGCCGCCGACAGGCTGCGCGTGGCGCACAATCCGAGCCTGCTCTTCGCTCTGCCGCTCGCCATGCTCGAGGCCCAGTTCGGCCAGCATTTCGACGATGTGCTGGCCGGCACGCGCGCCGAGGTCATTGCCGCGCTTGACACAGGCAAGGCCGATGTCGGTTTCCTGCCCACCATCAGCCTGCTCACGGGGGACGGCCGGCCGCCGCTCCGGCCCATCACTACTTTCGGGGGCGCGCGCAATCCATGGTTCGCCAATGTTCCGACCTATCGCGAGGTCGGACAAGGTTTGCGTACCGCCATCACCGGACCGATCGTCATGTTCGGCCCCGGCGGCATGGCGCCCGCCAGGCAGGCGGTGCTCAGCCAATCCGTCGAGGACGCCGGCGACGACCCGGAGGTGCGCAAGGCCGCCGACGCCTTGCGTTACCCCTTGCAGGTAGCGGGACCGGATCTGCTGCTGGAGTCGATGGGACGCTGCACGCGCGTGCTGCGCGACATGCGGCCCTATCTGCGCACGCCGGTGTGGAAGCAGTGATATTGCACGGAAAGCTCTTTGCGGGTTTGCTTTGGCGACTGATCCTCTCCGCCTCGCATGCGGCGCGACGTTAAGGCATCACCCCCTCTCCGTCTCGCTTCGCTCGCCACCTCTCCCCCTGCCTGGGGGAGAGGATAGCCGGCAGCAAGGTGAGCACCAATCGCCGACGCTGCGTATCCTCTCCCCCACGCAGGGGGAGAGGTGGCGAGCGAAGCGAGACGGAGAGGGGGTGATGCCGAGCCGAACCGGCGAAGCCGGGTCGGAACGGATTAACTCGAAATTCGATATCACGCACTCCAGCGATTTTCCTGTCTCCGAGCGGCATTGCTGGCGGACACCCGCGTCTGCGGCTAAAACCTTGGCATGATCGACAAGCTCGAGTTCTTCTTGGCGCTGGCCAAGGCGCAGCATTTCGGCCGTGCCGCCGAGGAACTCGGCATCACCCAGCCGACGCTGTCGGCGGCGATCAAGCAGTTGGAAGACCAGCTCGGCGTCATGCTGGTCATCCGCGGCTCGCGCTTCCAGGGGCTGACGCCGGAGGGCGAGCAGGTGCTTTCCTGGGCGCGCCGCATCGTCGGCGACGCCCGCACCATGAAGGAAGAGATGCGCGCAGCCCGCCATGGCCTTTCCGGGCGCATCCGCATCGCGGCGATCCCGACAGCGCTGGCGATGGTCGCCCATCTCACCACGCCGTTCCGCGAAAAACATCCCGGCGTGACCTTCTCCATCCTGTCGCGGACGTCGATCGAGGTTTTGTCGCTGCTCGGCAATTTCGACATCGACGCCGGCATCACCTATCTCGACAACGAGCCGCTCGGAAACGTCATCAGCGTGCCGCTCTATTCCGAGCGCTATCAGCTCATCACCGCCGCCGGGAACCCGTTCTCCGACCGGCAGAAAGTCACCTGGGCGGAGGTGTCGAAACTGCCGCTCTGCCTGCTGACGCCCGACATGCAGAACCGCCGCATCATCGACCAGCATCTTTCCGCCGCCGGGGCGGTGGCGCGGCCGACGCTGGAATCGAACTCGATGATCGTGCTGTTCTCCCACATCCGCACGGGGAAATGGTCGTCGATCATGCCGCTCAACCTCGCCGAGACCTTCGGGTTCGCCGAGCCGATCCGCGCCATCCCGATCGTCGAGCCGGACGCCAGCCATCTGGTCGGCCTGATTGCCACGAGGCGCGAGCCGCATACGCCGCTCGTCTCGGCGCTGTTGAGCGAGGCGATGACGCTGGCGGGCAATTTCGGCGTCGGGCGCTGAACTACCCTGAGAGGGACGATCGATAGAAATCCTCTATCAAGCCACGAGACCGCTTTATTGATTTTGGCGGTTTTGTCTGGTTTTGTAAGGGCTTGACGTCGTCTCGACGTGAAATGCCGATCAGGGAGGGCGCTGCATCATGATGCAGCCAGCAAGTACCCAGGCTCCGCCGGACGTCGTCGCCAGGACGGCGGCGGTGATTGCGGAAACGAACGGGCTGGAAGGCCCGCTGCTGCCGATCCTGCACGGCATCCAGGAGGAATTCGGCTTCGTGCCGAACGAATCGTTGCCGGTCGTCGCCGAGGCGCTCAACATCTCCAAGGCGGAAGTCCACGGCGTCGTCACCTTCTACCACGACTATCGCCGTGCCCCCGCCGGCCGGCATGTGCTGAAGCTCTGCCGGGCGGAAGCCTGCCAGTCCATGGGCGGCGACGCCATCGCGGCAAGGATCCAGCAACTGCTCGGCATCGGTTTTCACGAGACGGCGAAGGGCGGCTCGGTGACGCTGGAGCCGGTTTATTGCCTCGGGCTTTGCGCCTGCTCGCCGTCAGCGATGCTCGACGGCGAGGTCATTGGCCGGCTCGACGCCGAAAAGCTGGACGAGATCGTCGCGGAGGTTCGGTCTTGATCCCCACCATCTATATCCCGGACGATTCCGGTGCGCTGGCGCTCGGCGCCGACAAGGTGGCGAAAACCATCCAGGCCGAACTCAAGGCGCGCGGCAAGGAAGCCCGCATCGTCCGCAACGGCTCGCGCGGCGCCTATTTCCTTGAGCCGATGGTGGAAGTACAGACGGAAAAGGGCCGGATCGCCTACGGCCCGGTGAAACCGTCCGACGTCAAGTCGATGTTCGATGCCGGCCTGCTGACCGGCGGCTATCACAAGCGGTGGCTGGGCGCGCCGGACAAGATCCCGTTCTTCGCCAAGCAGACCCGCCTCACCTTCGCGCGCTGCGGCGTCATCGACCCGCTGTCACTCGACGCCTACCGCATGAATGGCGGCCTCGCCGGCTTGAAGAAGGCGGTGGCGATGGCGCCCGCCGACATCGTCAAGACCGTCACGGACTCCGGCCTGCGCGGGCGCGGCGGCGCCGGCTTTCCGACCGGCATCAAGTGGAACACGGTGCTGAACGCAGCCGGCGAGCGCAAATACATCGTCTGCAACGCCGACGAGGGCGACAGCGCCACCTTCGCCGACCGCATGATCATGGAGGGCGACCCCTTCGTGCTCATCGAGGGCATGACGATTGCCGGCGTCGCCACCGGCGCCACCAAGGGTTTCGTCTATATCCGTTCCGAATATCCGCACGCCATCGACAAGATGCGCCGCGCCATCGACATCGCCCGCAAGGGCGGCGTGCTCGGCGCGACCGTGCTCGGCTCGCCCAATGCCTTCGACATGGAAGTGCGGGTCGGCGCCGGCGCCTATGTCTGCGGCGAGGAGACCTCGCTGCTCAACTCGCTGGAAGGCAAGCGCGGCGTGGTGCGGGCGAAGCCGCCGCTGCCGGCCATTCAGGGTCTTTTCGGCAAGCCGACGGTCATCAACAATGTCATCTCGCTGGCCAGCGTGCCGATCATCCTCGACAAGGGTGCGGAGTTCTACAAGGATTTCGGAATGGGCCGCTCGCGCGGCACGATCCCGATCCAGATTGCCGGCAATGTCAAACATGGCGGCCTGTTCGAGACGGCGTTCGGCCTGACGCTGGGCGAGATCGTCGACGACATTGGCGGCGGCACCGCGACCGGCCGGCCGGTCAAGGCAGTGCAGGTCGGCGGCCCGCTCGGCGCCTATTTCCCGCGCACGCTGTTCGACACGCCGTTCGACTACGAAGCGTTCGCGGCCAAGGACGGGCTGATCGGCCATGCCGGCATTACCGTCTTCGACGACAGCGCCGACATGCTGAAGATGGCACGGTTTGCGATGGAATTCTGCGCCATCGAATCCTGCGGAAAATGCACACCCTGCCGCATCGGCTCGACGCGCGGGGTGGAGACGATCGACAAACTTGCCGCCGGCATCGAGCCGGCGAAGCAGATCGAGCTGGTCACCGACCTCTGCAACACCATGAAATTTGGATCGCTTTGCGCTCTCGGGGGTTTTACCCCTTATCCGGTGATGTCAGCGATCAACCATTTCCCGGATGATTTTCGCCCATCGCCCATAGCCGAAGCCGCGGAATAGGAGCGGACGACCATGAACGCCTTGCCCGAGTTCAAAACGCTCATCGAGGAAACCGACTACGGCACACCCGCCTCCAAGGCGGAGAAGCAGGTGACGCTGACCGTCGACGGCCGCTCGATCACCGTGCCCGAGGGCACGTCGATCATGCGCGCTTCCACGGAGGCCGGCGTTGAAATCCCGAAACTTTGCGCCACCGACATGATGGACGCCTTCGGCTCCTGCCGCGTTTGCCTGGTCGAGATCGAGGGCCGAGGGGGCACGCCGGCGTCCTGCACGACCCCGGTCGGCGAAGGCATGGTGGTCCACACGCAGTCGGACAGGCTGAGCGCCATCCGGCGCGGCGTGATGGAACTCTACATCTCCGACCATCCGAGTGCCTGGGGCGGACCGGCCGGAACCGGCGCAAGCGAGTTCGACCAGGTCGCAAAATCGGTCGGCCTGAGCGAGAACCGCTACGGCACCGAAGGCCGCAACCACGTCTCGCCGGGCAACGGGTCGCTGACCATCGATTACATGGTTCGCGACGAATCGAACCCTTATTTCACCTATGACCCGGCTCAGTGCATCGTCTGCTCGCGTTGCGTGCGCGCCTGCGAGGAAGTGCAGGGCACCTTCGCGCTGACCATCGAGGGCCGAGGCTTCGAGAGCCGCATGGCGGCGGGCATGCACCAGCCCTTCCTGGAGAGCGAATGCGTGTCCTGCGGCGCCTGCGTGCAGGCCTGCCCGACCGATGCGCTGCGGGAGAAATCCGTGCTCGCCAAGGGCATGCCGGAGCATTCTGTGGTTACCACCTGCGCCTATTGCGGCGTCGGCTGCTCGTTCAAGGCCGAGATGCGCGGCGAGGAACTGGTGCGCATGGTGCCCTACAAGGACGGCAAGGCCAATCGCGGCCATAGCTGTGTCAAGGGTCGTTTCGCCTATGGCTACGCCACTCACAAGGAGCGCATCCTCAACCCGATGATCCGCGAAAATATCTCGGATCCGTGGCGCGAGGTGAGCTGGGAAGAGGCGCTGGCCTATACAGCCAAGGAGTTCCGCCGCCTCCAGTACCAGTATGGGCGCGCCTCGGTCGGCGGCATCACCTCGTCGCGCTGCACCAATGAAGAAACCTATCTCGTCCAGAAACTGATCCGCCAGGGTTTCGGCAACAACAATGTCGATACCTGCGCCCGCGTCTGCCACTCGCCGACCGGCTACGGCCTCGGCCAGACCTACGGCACCTCGGCCGGCACCCAGGATTTCGATTCGGTTGAGGACAGCGACGTCATCATGGTGATCGGCGCCAATCCGTCCGCCGCGCATCCCGTTTTCGCCTCGCGCATGAAGAAGCGCATCCGCCAGGGTGCAAAACTGATCGTGCTCGACCCGCGCGTGACGGAAACGGTGGATTCGGTCCATGCCAAGGCCGACTATCACCTGCCGCTGAAGCCCGGCACCAACGTCGCCGTGGTCACGGCGCTGGCCCATGTGATCGTCACCGAGGGCCTGTTCGACGAAAAATTCATCCGCGAACGCTGCGACTGGTCGGAATTCGAGGACTACGCTTCCTTCGTCGCCGAGGAGCGCCACAGCCCGGAGGCTGTCGAAAAACTGTCCGGCGTGTCCGCCGAACTCATCCGTGACGCTGCACGGCTCTATGCCAAGGGCGGCAATGGCGCGATCTATTACGGCCTCGGCGTCACCGAGCACAGCCAGGGCTCGACTACCGTCATCGCCATCGCCAACCTCGCCATGCTCACCGGCAATATCGGCCGGCGCGGCGTCGGCGTGAACCCGCTGCGCGGGCAGAACAATGTGCAGGGCTCCTGCGACATGGGCTCGTTCCCGCACGAATTGCCGGGCTACCGCCACATTTCGGGCGACGCGGTCCGCGACATCTATGAAAGCCTGTGGGGCGTGAAGCTCGACAACGAGCCCGGCCTGCGCATTCCCAATATGCTGGACGCCGCCGTCGAGGGCACGTTCAAGGGCCTCTATATCCAGGGCGAGGACATCCTTCAGTCCGACCCGGACACCAAGCATGTGTCGGCCGGCCTCGCCGCCATGGAATGCGTGGTCGTGCAGGACCTCTTCCTCAACGAGACGGCCAACTACGCCCACGTGTTCCTGCCGGGCTCGACCTTCCTTGAGAAGGACGGCACCTTCACCAATGCCGAGCGCCGCATCAATCGGGTGCGAAAAGTGATGGCGCCGAAGAACGGTTACGGCGACTGGGAGATCACCCAGCTTCTCGCCCAGGAGATGGGTCTCAACTGGACCTACAGGCATCCGTCCGAGATCATGGACGAGATCGCCCAGACGACTCCCTCCTTCGCCTACGTGACCTACGACCTGCTGGACGAAAAGGGCTCGGTGCAGTGGCCCTGCAACGAGAAGGCGCCGGAAGGCACGCCGATCATGCATATCGGCGGCTTCGTGCGCGGCAAGGGCAAGTTCATCCGCACCGAATATGTGGCGACGGACGAGAAGACCGGTCCGCGCTTCCCGCTGCTGCTGACTACCGGCCGCATCCTCAGCCAGTACAATGTCGGCGCGCAGACGCGGCGTACCGACAATGTCGTCTGGCATGCAGAGGACCGGCTGGAAATCCATCCGCACGACGCCGAGCAACGCGGTATCCGCGACGGCGACTGGGTGCGGCTGGCTTCGCGCGCCGGCGAAACCACGCTGCGGGCCCTCATCACCGAGCGCGTGGCGCCGGGCGTGGTCTATACGACGTTCCATCACCCCGACACACAGGCTAACGTCATCACCACCGACTTCTCCGACTGGGCCACCAACTGCCCCGAATACAAGGTGACGGCGGTCCAGGTCTCGCCCTCCAACGGCCCGAGTACCTGGCAGCAGGACTATGAGGAACTCTCCCGCCGCTCGCGCCGCATCGAGGGGCATCTGGAAGCGGCGGAGTAACTTTGGTGGACATGGTCGGCACCCCCCTCTGGCCTGCCGGCCATCTCCCCCTCAAGGGGGGAGATTGGCAGCTTCACCGAAGCCGCTTCCCCTCCACCGCTTGCGATTGGCGAAATCAAAGCGGCCAGCCAATCTCCCCCCTTGAGGGGGAGATGGCCGGCAGGCCAGAGGGGGGCGCCTCGCCATGACCTCTCAGCGCCCCCCAATAACCTCCACCACCCGCATCGCCCGGCGTGCCTCCGGCACATCGGCCGCGGCGCGCATGGTGCCGGAGGAAACGCCGATCGCGCTGAGCTACGCCGGCACGACGCATGCGGTGATGATGGGTTCGCCCGCCGATTTCGACGATTTCGCGCTGGGTTTTTCGCTGACCGAAGGCATCATTTCCGCACGCGGGGAAATCGAGTCGATCGAGGTCCAAGACCTTGGCGCCGGCATCGACATCCAGATCCGGCTCAAGGACACCGCAAACACCCGCTTCCAGGCGCGACGGCGCCGCCTCGCCGGCCCGGTCGGCTGCGGGCTGTGCGGCATCGAATCGATCGAGGAAGCGATGCGTTCCGTCGACGAGGTCGGTCAGGCACGACTTACGCTCCATCCCGCCGATATCGTCCAGGCGGTCAAGCTGCTGTCAAAACACCAGCCGCTGCATTCTGAGACCGGCGCTGTGCACGCCGCAGGCTTTTACATGCCGGGAAAAGGGATCGTCGCCGCGCGCGAGGATGTCGGCCGCCACAACGCGCTTGACAAGCTGGCCGGCGCACTCGCCAAGGCCGATGTGGACGGCGCGGCTGGCGCGGTGGTCGCCACGTCCCGCGTCTCGGTCGAGATGGTACAGAAGACCGCAGCCATCCGCGCATCCTTCATCATCGCCGTTTCCGCACCCACCGCGCTCGCCATCCGCACTGCGGAAGAAGCCGGCATGACGCTTGTGGCGTTGGTGCGCGGCGACGAGTTCGACGTTTTTACCCATCCAGACCGCGTGACCGACGGAGCCGCCAAACATGTCGCATGACGGGAGTGTGGTTCGCGAAGCGAATTGAAAGGTCAGTGGACTTTTCAAAGCAATCGAATGCCCGAGGCCATAGCCGAGGGCCGGAGAACAGAGAATGGACGACAATCATACCGCCTCCGGCATCGCCAAGATCGTACGCATGGCCAACCAGATCGGCACCTTCTTCGAATCGAAGGAGAACCGGGTTGAAGGCGTGCACGGCGTCGCCGAGCACATCAACAAATTCTGGGAGCCGCGCATGCGCCGCCACTTCTTCGAGGTGGTTGATTCAGGCGGCGAAGGGCTGAAGCCAATCGTGATCGAGGCGGCCGCCCAGATCAGGCGGCCGACCCAACTCCCGACCGCCGAGCAGGCGGCCGAAGCGGCCGCGAGCGAGAGCGGCTGACGCCCCCTCCCCTTTGGGGGCGGAACAGTTCGACATTGCACCTCGGTTTGCGTCTTAGACGACCTCCCTTCCTGGCCTGGGAGAGGAAGGCCGCTCCAATTTGCAGTCATCAGCACACCAATCGAAACAGACCGTTCACAGACGATGCCCTTGGTGCCGCCTACGACAGCCCATAGATAGGCTGCATGAAAAAGATCGGATTCCTGTCGTTCGGGCACTGGACGCCCTCCCCTCACTCGCAGACGCGGTCGGCCTCCGACGCGCTGCTGCAATCAATCGACCTCGCGGTCGCCGTGGAGGAGTTGGGCGCGGACGGTGCCTATTTCCGCGTGCATCATTTCGCCCGCCAGCTCGGCTCGCCCTTTCCGCTGCTGGCGGCGGTCGGCGCCAGGACGAAGCGCATCGAGATCGGCACGGCGGTCATCGACATGCGCTACGAGAACCCGCTCTACATGGCCGAGGACGCTGGCGCGGCTGACCTGATCGCCGGCGGACGCCTGCAGCTCGGCATCAGCCGCGGCTCGCCGGAGCAGGTCATCGATGGCTGGCGCTATTTCGGCTACGTGCCTGAAGACGGCAAGACCGACGCCGACATGGCGCGGCGACATTCGGAAGTGTTCCTTGACGTGCTCGACGGAAAAGGTTTTGCGCAGCCGAACCCGAGTCCGATGTTTCCCAATCCGCCCGGCCTGCTACGCCTCGAACCGCATTCGGAGGGTCTGCGCGAGCGTATCTGGTGGGGCGCGGCCACCAATGGGACGGCCGAATGGGCGGCGAAACTCGGCATGAACCTGCAAAGCTCGACGCTGAAATTCGACGAGAGCGGAAAACCGTTCCACATCCAGCAGGCCGAACAGATACGCGCCTTCCGAGCGGTTTGGAAAGAGGCCGGCCACAAACGCGAACCGCGCGTGTCGGTCAGCCGCAGCATCTTCGCCTTGGTCGATGACCGCGACCGCGCCTATTTCGGCCGTGGCGAAACCGCGGATCATTTCGGCTACATCGAGCCGGAGAAGCTGGCCGTCTTCGGCCGCAGCTATGCCGCCGAGCCGGACGTGCTGGTCGAGCAGTTGAAGACCGACGAGGCAATCGCCGAGGCCGACACGCTGTTGCTGACGGTGCCCAATCAGCTCGGCGTCGACTACAACGCGCATGTCGTCGAGTCGATTTTGAAACACGTCGCCCCTGCCCTCGGCTGGCGCTGACGCCTCATCGGAAGCCATCTAAGAGCCGATCTGGTCGGACCAGATCGGCTCTTCGTCCCTCGACCCGATACGACGCTGCGTCAGGCCGCGGAGAGAGACTGGCAGCCTCGCGCGCCGAAATTCGGCCTTCGCGGCAAGTCCGCGAGGGGGGCGCGTCAGCGCAATCGCCCCGAAACTGGCGATTGAAAGGCTTATCTCGCTGAAAACAAAGGCTATTCTGAACTTGCCGCGCGCTCGGCCGCTAAGCGCGCATCGGCTTCAGCGCCTCCGCCCAGCGATGCAACTCGTCAAGCATCGTCTTGGCGCCGGAGGCGATCAAGTCGCTTGGCCGGAACACGCCGTCCTCCTCGACATACTGGCTAACCATTTGAACCGGCACGCCTTCCGGGATCGGCATGACCTTCAATGTGGTCAGCAGCAGCTTCTCCGACTGCGCCGCCCGCAACCCACCGGACACGCCGCCATAGCTGACAATCCCCGCCGGCTTGTAGGCCCACTCCTTCGACAAATAGGAGATGGCGTTCACCAGCGCCGGCGGTGCGAAGTAGTTGTATTCCGGAGTCACGAACACGAAGGCGTCGGCCGAAGCGACGCTTGCGGCCCAGCGTTTCGTGTGGGCATGCTCGTATTGCTGCAGGCGCGGATGTTTCGGCTCATCGTAGACCGGCAGATCGAACTCGGCGAGATCGACCAAGACGGTGTCGAACTTGCTGTTTTCCTTCGCGAATTCATAAAACCACGCCGCGACTTTTGGACCGATGCGGCCGGGTCGCGTGCTGCCGATGACGATGTTGAGCGTGAGCGCCAAGATAAAACTCCACCTGCGAGGAAACGATCGCCCCGCAGATAGGACGCCGAAGCCCGCCCGGACAAGACGGCACCTCAAGGTGCGTCGGTTACGCTATGTTCACCGGCAGACCAATGGACCACAGAAGTGTGGGAATGTAGCTGCGACCCTCCTCATCCTGAATCGTGAACCCGCAAGCCTTTGCAATTTCACGATAAATTGATGCAGGCGAACCTCGAAGGATGCACGTCGCCACAGCTTTCTATTTCTTGCCGGCCTTCTTCCAGTGGTCGCGGATATGGACAAATCCCTCCTTGTAGACGGCTTCCGGCGTCTCGGCGAAATCCCGCCAAACCTTCGTGGCGGCCGCAAGGTCCTTTAGCCCTCGCCCGAACGCCTCGATCGTCAGCCAGTCGTCGTAACCGCTGTCGCGGATGGCCGAAAACGTCTTTTTCCACGGTATATTACCGCGCCCCGGCACGCCGCGGTCGTTCTCCGAAATATGCACATGAACGACGTGGCGCAGGCTTTTGGTGAAGGCGCCGATCGGGTCCTGTTCCTCGATGTTGCAGTGGAACGTATCGTACATCGCCTTGATGTTGGGATGATCCACCTCGTCGAGATGGGCGCAAAGCTCGTCCATCGTGTTGAAAAGATAGCATTCGAAGCGGTTCAGCGCCTCCAGTCCGATGGTGACGTTCTTCGTCGCCGCATGATCGCCGATGGCGCGCTGCGAGGACACCGACCGCCTTTTCTCGACCGCCGTCGGTCCGACGCCGGAGAAATGCCCGAGGGTGGAATGCATTGGTCCTGACAGTTTGTCGGCGCCAAGTGCCGCGGCGCAGTCGACCGCCCATTTCATGTATTTGACGCCAGCCTTGCGCGCGGCCGCATCGCCGATCAGGTTCATCGCGGGGTCGCCCATGGCGGTGACCGAGGTACGTTCCAGCCCGATTCGATCCAGCAGGTCGCCGAGTCGCTTGTAGTCGTCGGGCGTGCCCTCGAAGATCGGGATCTCTACCCCATCGTAACCTGTCGCCTTGATATCCCTCAACAATTTCTCATGTTTCTGCGTGACGTTGGTGGTCCACAGAAACATGCAGAAGCCGATTTTCATGCCGTTCTCCCTCTGATCTTGGCGAACCCTAGCGCGAAAAATCTGGTCGGACCAGATGGGCGAAGTCAAAAATCGGGAGAAAGAAGAAGCCGGCGCGACCAGCGCCGGCCTCTCCAATCGATCAATAGACGAGGAAACTGGCGTTGGTCAGCGCAAGGTTTGCCGCCAGCGATGCGAATTGAACTGCGTCCGCCGCGCCGGTGCCGTCCCTGTCGTAATAAAGGAAGCCGGTATCGGTCTCATAGATGATCCGGTCGCTGGCATCGCCCGCCGCGCCGGTCGTGTTGGCGACGAAGGCGCTCGCCGCAAGCGCGCCGGTGGTCGTCAGCGCGGTGAAGATCGCGTTCTCCAGCCGGATCTGGTCCTCGCCAACCACAAACCCGTTGATAGTGTCGACATTGGCCAACGAGTCCAGCGCGGTGTTGAAAGCGAAACGGTCGGTTCCGGTACCGCCGTTAAGCGTGTCGTTGCCGAGCCCGCCATAGAGATAGTCGACGCCGTCCTCGCCCTGGAGATTGTCGTTGCCGCTGCCTCCCTGCAGGATGTCGACATCGGCGCCGCCGTAGAGATAGTCGTTACCGTTGCCGCCATTCAGTTCGTCGTCGCCAGACTCGCCATAGAGCGCGTCGTTGCCGGTGCCGCCGTCCAGCAGGTCGTTGCCTTCCTCGCCATAAAGATAGTCGTTGCCGTCCTGGCCGTAGAGCTTGTCGTTGCTGAAGTCGACGGCCGACGAGCCGTCACCGCCATAGAGGACGTCGTTGCCCTCTCCTCCGAGGAGCGTATCGACTTCCACGCCGCCGTACAGGTAGTCGGCACCCTCGCCGCCGTTCAGCTTGTCCGCGCCCACTTCGCCGCGAAGGCTGTCGTTGCCGCCATAACCGGCGAGGGTATCGTTGCCGGCGTTGCCGTAGATGGTGTCGATGCCCTCGCCGCCGTAGATCGTGTCGGCGCCCGCGCCGGCGCGGTAGGTCATCTGCTCTATGTTGATGGCGGTGCTGCCGTCATTGCCCGCCGCGCCGTTCAAACGGAACACCTGCGCTGAGGATGTGGCGCTGCGATCGAGATCGAGCTGATCGTACCCGGCGCCGCCGTCGATGGTCTTCTTGCCGATCAATCCGTAGATCCGGTCGTCGCCGTCGCCACCGTTCATGATGTCGGTGCCGACATCGCCATAGAGGTAGTCGTTGCCGGTGCCCCCAATCATATTGTCGTTGCCGCTCTCGCCGTAGAGCTGGTCGTCACCGCCGCCGCCGTCGAGCGTGTCGTTGCCTTCCTCGCCATAGAGGTAATCGTTGCCCTCGCCGCCATAGAGGGCGTCGTTGCTGGTCTCGACCGTCGAGTTGCCAAGGCCGCCATAGAGGACGTCGTTGCCGTCCTGGCCGAACAGTTTGTCGGCCTGGGCGCCGCCATAGAGATAGTCGTTGCTGCCGCCGCCATAGCCGGTGTCCGTGCCGTCGCCGCCTTGAATATTGTCGGCGCCATCATAACCCTTGAGGATGTCGTTGCCGGCATTGCCGTAGAGAATGTCGTCGCCAGCGGCGCCGGAAATGTCGTCCGCGCCGCTGCCAGCGCGATAGATCAACCGCTCGATATCGATAGCGGTGGTGCCGTCGCTGGCGACAGCTCCGCCGAGCGCGAAGACATGGCCCGTCGCGCTGGTCGTGCGATCGAAATCGAGCGTGTCGAAGCCGGTGCCGCCATTGATCGTTTTCTTGCCTAGGCCAGCATAAAAATTATCGTCGCCGGTACCGCCAGCCATCGAGTCGGTTCCGGCGCCTCCGTAGAGGTTGTCGGAACCGGTGCCGCCGTTCATCTTGTCGTTGCCGTCCTCGCCGTAGAGCGTATCATCGCCGTCCCGGCCGAATAGGGTGTCGTTGCCTTCCTCGCCATAGAGGATGTCATTGCCGTCGCCGCCGTCCAGCGTGTCGTCGCTCGGCTCGGCGGTGCTGTTGCCGAAGCCGCCATAGATGATGTCGTCGCCGTCGCCGCCGTTCAGCGTGTCGGCGCCGCCCTGTCCGTAGATATAGTCGCCGACCGGCGAGCCGTTGATGGTGTTCGGATTGCTGTTACCGTTGAAGGTTGGCATTCTTCGCTCCTCGGTTGTGTGGACGCATATACGCGCCCGCTTCAACGCGACTGTGACGCCAAGCCCAGCCCTCAAGGCATTCCACAAACCGACCGCAAGGATTTGCGCCCGCGTGGCAGGCGCTCAAACGAATCGTGATGACTTAAAAGAAAACCACTTCGTTCAACCCGGACGTCCAGACGCAAAAGCCCCGCCGGCGACATCGTCGCACGCTCAGGGCCCAGGCCGGATGAACTGCCTCTGAAAGAGGCCCACGTACTTCTGGGCTAAGGCGTTATCCCGCACACTTATGACGAGAACATGGCATCGATCGAGAGATCCGCCCGTGCGCGGCGACGCGAAACGCCAATGCGGAATATCTTATCAACAGGGGCCGGGGTGTTCGCAAAAGAGAAGACGCCGGCCGCGTTTGCCGCGGCCGGCGTCCCGAGGATCGACGGGATTGCGCCCCCACGCCGATCCCCGAACCCGGTCAATAGATGAAGAAGTTCGCGGCGGTCAGCGCGAGGCCGGAGTCCAGCGTGGCGAATTGCACGGCCAGGCCAGCGCCGCTGCCGTCGGCATCGTAGAAGAGCTTTCCGGTATCGGTTTCGTAGATGATGCGGTCGCCGGCATCGGCGGCCGTGCCCGCGGCGTTCGCCACGAAAGCCGAGGCGGCAAGGATTCCTCCCGTCGTCAGCGCCGTGAACACGGCGTCGTCGAGGCGTATCTGATCCTGCGCCACCGAGAAGCCGACGATGGTATCGACGTTGTCAACGGCGTTCAGAGCGGTGTTGAAGACAAACCGGTCGGCATCGGCGCCGCCATTCAGCGTATCGTTGCCGAGCCCGCCATAGACGGTGTCGACGCCTTCGTCGCCCTGAAGATTGTCGTTGCCGTTCCCGCCCTGGAGGATGTCCTTGCCGGTCCCGCCGGTCAGGGTGTCCGCGCCATTGCCGCCGAGCAGCGAATCGTCGCCCGCCTCGCCCAGAAGATTGTCGTTGCCGGTGCCGCCGTCGAGCGTGTCATTGCCTTCCTCGCCATAGAGATAGTCGTTGCCCTCCAGCCCATAGAGCGTGTCGTCGCTGAGTTCCGCGGTGGAATTGCCGAAGCCCCCATAAAGCACGTCATTGCCTTCACCGCCGATGAGCGTGTCGGCATCGCCGTCGCCATAGAGGTAATCGTTGCCCTCGCCGCCATTCAGCTTGTCGATGCCGGCATCGCCATGCAGCGTGTCGTTGCCTTCATAGCCAGCCAATTGATCGTTTCCGGCATTGCCGTAAACGGTGTCGATGCCAGAGCCGCCTGAGATGCGGTCGTCGCCCGCGCCGGCCTTGTAGAGCATCTGCTCTATGTTGATCGCGGTGGAGCCGTCCGTCCCGGCCACGCCGTTCAGCCGAAACACCTGTGCATCGGACTGGCCGGAGCGGTCGATTTCCAGATAGTCAAAACCGGTCCCGCCATCGATCGTCTTCTTGCCGTGCGTCGCATAGATGCGGTCGTCGCCTTCGCCGGCGTTGATCACGTCCTCGCCTATGTCGGCATAGATGTAGTCGTTGCCATTGCCGCCATTGAGCGTGTCGTTGCCGGTCTCGCCATAGAGCGTGTCGTTGCCGCTTCCGCCGTCCAGCGTGTCGTCGCCTTCCTCACCATAGAGATTGTCGTCGCCCTCGCCGCCGAAGAGGCGGTCGTTGCTGTTGTCGGCGGTGGCGTTGCCGAAGCCGCCGTAGAGCGTGTCGTTGCCGTCGTCGCCATACACCGTATCGGCATCGGCGCCGCCATAGAGGTAGTCCCGTCCGGCGCCGCCATACAGCTTGTCCGTCCCGTTCCCGCCGAGCAGGTCGTCTTCCCCGCCATTGCCGTTGAGTGTGTCGTTGCCATCATTGCCGTAGATGGTGTCGTCGCCGTCGGCGCCCGAAATCGTGTCGCCCGCCGAACCGGCGCGGTAGATCATCTCCTCGATGCCGGTCGTGCTGCTGTTGTCGTTGCTCGCGCCGTTGAGCGTAAAGACATGCGCCGTGGTGCTGGCCGAGCGGTCGAAATCGAGCATGTCGAAACCGGTCCCGCCATCAACGATCTTGCGGCCGAGCCCGAGATAGAATCGATCGTCGCCGCTGCCGCCAATCAGCTTGTCGGTGCCATTGCCGCTGTAGAGATAGTCGGCGCCCGTACCACCGTTCAGTTGGTCGTTGCCGTCTCCGCCATAAAGAGCGTCGTCACCGTCGCCTCCGATCAGAATGTCATTGCCCAACTCACCATAGAGGTAGTCATCGCCATCGCCGCCGTCCAGCGTGTCGTTGCTGTTGTCGGCGCTACTGGTGCCGTATCCGCCATAGATATAGTCGTTTCCGTCGCCACCCTTCAGGTTGTCGGCCCCTCCATACCCGTATATGGAGTCGCCAATAGCAGAACCGACAATGGTATTGTCGGAATTATTACCCGTATAGCTCGGCATTCCCGTTCCTTTTACTTTCGAACACCCTCACGATTCGGATGAGCCGAACCGGCGATGGAAGGAATAGGAGGCGATGCCGTCCGGCTCATGCCGCCGGCGACGAGACAAATGTATCCGTTTGTCGCTGCCTGTTACACGGCCGTTACACGACGGTGAGCGCGCCAGCATGGGAAATGGCATCGCCCATGCTGCCCTGTCGAAACCGTCCGGCTTCGGTGTAAACCGGTCTCGATCCAGTGTTGTCGCGGCCGGCTATCGGCCGACATTAATGACCGGGTTGGACTCTTTTTCCGAGGTCATCACGACCAGCAGGCTGTTGATCAGACCCGCCTTCTTGTCGTCCGATATCTCGACGCCTTCCTGCTTGTCGAAGTGTTCCATCACCTCGTCGATGATGGCCAGCGCATTCTCGACCATGTAGCGGCGCGCCTGGAAGATGGCGACCGCCTGCTGGCGCTTGAGCATGGCGCCGGCGATCTCGGAAGCATAGGCGAGGTGGCTGAGCCGCGTCTCGTCGACATGGATGCCGGCAACGGCAAGCTTGCCTTGCAAGGTTGCCTGCAACTGCGCGGCGACGTCGTCGATATTGCCGCGCAGCGAGGTTTCCGTTTCCGAATCGTAGGGATAATGGGCGGCCAGCGCACGGATGGCGATGTCGCTCTGGTTGGCGACGAAGGTCTTGTAGTCGTCGACGTTGAAACTCGCCTGCGCGGCGTCGGTCACCCGCCAGACGACGACCGCGCCGATCTCGATCGGATTGCCGTTGCGATCGTTCACCTTCAACTGGTCGGTGACGAAGTTGATCAGTTTCAGCGGCACCCGCGTCTTGGAACTGAACGGGACCGTGTAGAGAAACCCGTTCTTGCGCAACGTGCCGACGTAGCGGCCGAAGAAGGTGACGACACGTGCCTCGTTCGGCTGGATGATGGTAAAACCGCTGGCGAACAGCACGCCGATGATCGCGATCGGGATGATGAGCGGCCACAGCAGCAACGCCGCCGCTCCCATCAGGGCCAGCCACAGGAAAAGCAGCGGAAAGCCGCCGACGCTCCACGCCTCGTGATCGCTGACAGCCTGCATTCCGCCCTCCATGGAGCCGCCCCAGGGCGACTTGGAAGGACCATACTATGCAGCCTGTGCTAAGCCCATGGGCGACGGACGCCCACGGGCGAAAGTTCAGCCAGGCTCGAAAACTACATCAGGCCGAGTTGCTTGTAGAAGCCGAGCGCGTCGTAATAGTCGCTCTGGCTGGCGATCTTTCCGCCCTTGACGGTGAACATCGAGGCGCCGGTGAACGAAAACTTCTTGCCCGTAGCCTTGGTGCCGTCAGACCAGTCGCCGGTGTTGGTGCCGGAGAACTCCCACTCAAACGAGACGCGATCGCCTTCGGCGACGGGTGCACCCTTGACCGTCCAGACGGCGTCCGGAGCGGCGGTCAGGAAGCCGTCGATGACGCCCTTAGCCGCGGCCATGCCCTGCGCGGGCTTGCCGACCGAGGCGTCGTAATAAACGACATCATCGGCGAAATAACCCGCTGCCTTGGCGGAATCATGGGCGTTCCAGCCGGCGACATAGGCTTCGACGACAGATTTTGGGCTGTCGTCGGCAAAGGCTGGCGCGGTGACAAGAAATGCCGAAGCAATTGCTGCGGTTGAGATGAAATGGCGGCGATGCATATGCGTATCTCCTCCTGTTGATCGTTGGGGCAATCCAACCTCTCGAAAACGGAGAGGCAAGGTGTCAGCCGTGAGCCACCATGACGTGGCGGACAGCGGTGTAGTCCTCCAGCGCGTAGAGCGACATGTCCTTGCCGTAGCCGGACTGTTTCAGTCCGCCATGCGGCATCTCGTTGGTGAGCATGAAGTGTGTGTTGATCCAGGTGCAGCCATATTGCAGCCGCGCCGCGGTCGCCATGGCGCGCGACACGTCCTTGGTCCAGATGGACGAGGCAAGGCCGTAATCGCTGTCGTTGGCCCAGTTCACAGCCTCGTCGACATCCGAGAAACGGGTCACCGAGACGACCGGCCCAAAAACTTCGCGCCGCACGATCTCGTCCTCCTGCAAGGCGCCTGCCACCACGGTCGGCTGGTAATAATATCCGCCGCCCGCGCCGGGCTTGCCGCCGGTGGTGATGTCGATATGCTTCAGTTCCGAAGCCCGCTCGACGAAGGAGGCGACGCGGTCGCGCTGGCGTTTCGAGATCAGCGGGCCGATCTCGTTCTCGGTGTCGTCGGGCTTGTCGTAGCGAATGGTCGAGACGGCCGAGGACAGGTCGGCGACCAGCTTCTCGTAGACCTTCTTGCCGGCATAGATGCGGCAGGCGGCGGTGCAGTCCTGCCCGGCATTGTAGTAGCCGAAGGCGCGCAGTCCGGCGACCACCGCATCGATGTCGGCGTCGTCGAAGACGATGACCGGCGCCTTGCCGCCGAGTTCCAGATGCGTGCGCTTCACCGACTTGGCGGCGGCCTGCAGCACCTTCTTGCCGGTGGCCACGTCGCCGGTGATCGAGATCATGTTGATTTTCGGATGGTTGATCAGCGCGTTGCCGACGCTCTCGCCGCGCCCGAGCACGACATTGACCACGCCTTCGGGCAGGACCTCGGCGAGGATTTTCGCCAGCTTCAGCGCCGTCAGCGGCGTCTGCTCGGAAGGCTTGAACACCACCGTGTTGCCGCCGGCCACCGCCGGCGCCAGCTTCCAGGCCATCATCATCAGCGGATAGTTCCACGGCGCGATGGAAGCGACGATGCCGATCGGGTCGCGGCGGACCATGGAGGTGAAGCCCGGCAGATATTCGCCGGCCACGACGCCCGGCATGGTGCGCACCGCGCCCGCGAAGAAGCGGTAGCAGTCGACGATCGCCGGGATCTCATCGTTCAACACCGCATTGATCGGCTTGCCGCAGTTCAGCGCCTCCAGTTTCGCAAACTCCTCCGCCTCCGCCTCGATGCGCTCGGCGATTTTCAAAAGATAGCCGGAACGCTGCGCCGGCGTTGTCCGCGACCAGGCCGCAAATGCCTTTTCGGCGGCCGCGACTGCGGCTTCCATCTGCGCCTGCGAGGCTTCGGGAAGGTTGAGCACAGTCTCCCCGGTCCTCGGATTGAAGATCGGCTCTTCCGTCTCGGTTCCCTTTTCGAAACGCGCCCCGATCAGCATGTCGGTCAGCATGGATGTGGTCTCCCTTTGATGCTGAGCGAATAGCGAATAGGGAGTAGCGAATAGCGGGCTCGTGTTCTGTGAAGCCCCGTTTCAACCCCGGTATTTCCCCTATTCGCTACTCCCTATTCGCTATTCGCTCTCTTTTTCATTTTCCCGCCCCGGCGATCTGGTCCCCATCCCGCGTCAGGTAATAGGCAAGCAGAATTGGCAGCGCGGTGACCAGCACCACGACCATGGCGACGACATTGGTCACCGGACGCTGGCGCGGTCGCACCAGTTCCTCCAACATCCAGATTGGCAGCGTCTGCTGCTGGCCGGCCGTGAACGTGGTGACGATCACTTCGTCGAAGCTGAGCGCAAAGGCCAGCATGCCGCCCGCCAGCAGCGCCGTACCGATATTGGGCAGCACCACGTAGCGGAAGGTCTGGAAGCCGTCGGCGCCGAGGTCCATCGACGCCTCGATCATCGAGCCTGACGTCCGGCGGAATCGCGCCACCGCGTTGTTGTAGACGACCACAACGCAGAAGGTCGCGTGGCCGAGCACGATGGTCCAGGTGGAGAACGGAATCTCCATCAGGCTGAAGGCGGAGCGCAGCGAAATGCCGGTGATGATGCCGGGCAGCGCTATCGGCAGGATGACCAGGAGCGAGATTGCCTCGCGGCCGAAGAATTTCGTGCGGCTTACAGCTGCGGCGCACAGCGTGCCGAGGATCAGCGCGATCAGCGTCGAGATCGACGCGACCTTGACCGAAAGTGCCAGCGCCTCCCACACGTCCGGCCGGTTCCACGCTGCGGCGAACCACTGCGTGGTTAGGCCCGGGGGCGGCCACTGATAACTCTTCTCCTCCGTCGTGAAGGCGTACACGAAGATCAGAAGGATCGGCAGGTGCAGGAACAGCAGTCCGGCGGCGGCGGCTATCTTGAGCGCGAGGGGAGCAGACTGGCCGCGGTCAGAGCGCATAGGAGGCTCCTCCCGGGGACAGTTTACTTTTTTCCGCCGGCGCGAACTTTCCACCGCAGAGCCCTTCTGCGGAAAGAAAGTAAACTGTCCCCTGAGCCAACCCGTCAGAGCGCATCGAACGCTCCCATGCGCTTGGCGCCCCACAGGTAAAAACCCATGATGACGATCGGCACCACGGTGAAAGCGGCCGCCAGCGGGATGTTTCCCGCCGTGCCCTGGTGCGCATAGACGGCCTGACCGATGAACAGCCGAGACGTACCGATGATCTGCGGGATGATGTAGTCGCCGAGTGTCAGCGAGAAGGTGAAGATCGAGCCGGCAACGATCCCCGGCAACGCCAGCGGGAAGATGACGTTGCGAAATGTCTGTCCGGGCGAGGCGCCCAAATCCGACGATGCTTCGGTGAGGTTCACCGGCACACGTTCGAGGGCTGCCTGAACCGGCAGGATCATGAAAGGCAGCCAGACATAGACGAAGACGATGAAGGTACCGGTCCAACTGACCGACAGGGAATTGCCGCCGACCACCGGAAGCGACAGCCAGGCATCGAGCAACCACGTCAGGTGCAGCTTGGCGAACAGCCAACCCAGAATGCCTTCCTTGGCAAGGATCAGCTTCCAGGCATAGACTTTCACGAGGTAGCTCGACCAAAGCGGCAGCATGACACCGAGGTAGAACAGCGCCTTCCATTTCCCGCGGGCATAACGCGCCGCGAAATAGGCGATGGGGAACGCGATGGCAGCGGAGGCGAGCGTCACGAGCGCGGCCATCACGACCGTGCGGACAATGATGTCGATATTGGTCTGCTGCAGCAGGTCGCCGTAAGTCTTGAGCGTGAACTGGCGATTGATGAGGCCGGAGAATTCGTCGATCGAGAAGAAACTCTGGATCAACAGCGCGAACAGCGAGCCGAGATAGACGATGCCGAGCCACAGGACCGGCGGGCCGAGCATAAGCAGCAGAAGCAGGGCCGGATTGCGCCACAACGCATCCGACAGCGCGCCGGTCCACCCGCCCGTGCGCGGCAGGATGGCGGGCGCCGCAACCGACGGCAGGACGGCTCCGCCGCTCATGCCGGCTCGTCCATCACATGCAGGTGCTCACGGTCGAAGGTGAGCATCACCGCATCGCCGGTCTCCGGCAGTTCAGAGCCGGCCGGCAACGTTGCATGCAGGCGCAGGCCCTCGACATCGAGCGCCAGCCGCGTCGCGCTGCCGAGATAGTTCATGGCAACGACGTGAGCCGGAACGCCGTCGCCCGCCGTTTCCCGCGCGACCCGGATGGATTCCGGCCGCAGGCTGCCCCAACGGCTCTGCCCCGCCCAGCGCTGGACGAAATCCGGAGGCAGCACATTCGACGAGCCGACGAAATCGGCGACGAAACGCGAGCGCGGCTTCTGGTAAATGTCCTGCGGCGAGCCGATCTGCATGATTTTACCGTCATTAAAGACAGCGACGCGGTCGGCCATGGAAAGCGCCTCGCCCTGGTCGTGGGTGACGAAGACGAAGGTGATGCCCAGCGCCTTCTGCAGGGTCTTTAGTTCCTCCTGCATGTTCTCGCGCAGCTTCAGATCAAGTGCGCCGAGCGGCTCGTCGAGCAGCAGCACCTTCGGCCGGTTGACCAGCGCGCGGGCGAGCGCAACGCGCTGGCGCTGGCCGCCGGAAAGCTGGCCGGGTTTTCGCCCGCCGTACCCTGGCAGGCGGACAAGGGCGAGCGCCTCCTCGGCCGCCTTGTGGCGCTCGGGCTTGCCGATGCCCTTGACCATCAGCCCGTAGGCGACGTTGTCGAGCACATTGAGATGCGGGAACAGTGCATAGTCCTGGAAGACAGTGTTGACATTGCGCCTGTAGGGCGGAACGCCATCGGCGCGCTCGCCGAAAATCTCGATGGCGCCGCCGGTCGGCTGCTCGAAGCCGGCGATCAGTCTCAGGCATGTCGTCTTACCCGAACCCGATGGGCCGAGCATGGCGAAGAACTCGCCCGCCGCGATGTCGAGATCGACCGCATCGACAGCGCGCACACTGCCGAAATGGCGGGAGACTTTTTTGAAGGAGACGGCTGGGGTCATGGCGTCGATCTGAGCCCGCACGGAACTGAACACGAATACTGGCGTCGCGACGGGCGCGGCGTCCTACCTCTCCCTTGAGGGGAGGTCGCGCCAAAGGCGCGGGTGGGACTGACAGCGCCGTTCACCCCACCCCCGGACCTGGGGGTCCGACCCTCCCCTCGAGGGGAGGGTAAGCGCGCTCACCGCCCGCCGATCACGCCGATATAGTCCGACACCCAGCGATAATAGGGCACGCACTGGTCGTTCTGGGTCGCGCATTTGCTCACCGGCGTCTTCCAGAACTTTATCTTCTGGAAATCGTCGAAGCCGTTGGTCTTGCAGCCTTCGTCGGTCAGCAGCGCGTTGCCCTTGCAGGCGGCGGGAACTGCGGGGTTCGAGCCGAACCAGGCGGCAAGATCGCCCTGCACCTTAGGCGACAGCGAATGCTCCATCCACATATAGGCGCAGTTGGGATTTGCCGCGTCGGCCGCCATCATCGTCGTGTCCGCCCACCCGGTTGCGCCTTCTTGCGGGATCGTCGAGGCGACGGGTTGCTTCTCCGCCGCGAGCAGATTGACCTGGAACGGCCACGAGCCGGACGCCACGACGCCTTCCGTCTTGAAGTCGTCGATCTGGATCATGGCGTCGTGCCAATAGCGGCCGACCAGCGTGCGCTGGGTCCGCAGCAGGTCGAGCGCCGCCTTGTACTGGTCTTCGTTGAGCTCATAAGGATCCTTGATGCCGAGGTCGGGCTTGGCGGCCATCAGGTAGTTGGCGGCGTCGGCGACGTGGATCGGCCCGTCATAGGCCTGCACCCTGCCCTTGTTCGACTTGCCGTCGGGCAACGTCATCTCCTCGAAGACAACGTTCCAGCTCTTCGGCGCTTCCTTGAACACCGTCGTGTTGTACATCAGCACGTTCGGGCCCCACTGGTAGGGAACGCCGTAATGCGCGCCGTCGACGGTGAACCAGGGAGCATCCTTCAGGCGATCGTCGACCGTCGACCAGCTTTTGATCAGGTCGGTATTGACCGGCTGGACGCGCTTGCCGGCGATGAGGCGCAGCGAGGCGTCACCCGAGGCCGTGACGAGGTCGTATCCGCCCTCGTTCATCAGGGCGACCATTTCGTCGGAGGTCGCGGCGGTCTTCACATTGACCTTGCAGGATGTCGCCTTCTCGAAATCCGTGACCCAGTCGTAGTTCTTGTCGGTCTCGCCGCGCTCGATATAGCCGGCCCACGCGATGATGTTGACCTGACCCTCGCCGGCACCGATCTCCTTGACTTGCGCAACGGCCTGGCCGCTTGCGGAAAGCGCCAGCGCCAACGCCGTACAGGATTTGAGGATTCTCTTCATCGTCACATCTCCCATTATCGGGCGTCGCTCATGAGCGGCGACTTCAGCCCCATGTATGCAAAGTGACGCGAATTCGTTGCATTCGCAAATCCATTTGGCAGAAAGCCGGTATCGGTTTTCCCGATAGGCATGACAGGCCTCGTCACACCCGCGCCGTGGCCAGCCAGCAGGCGGCGGTGAACCGTGCGATGCCTACGTCGACAAACGGAGCAAACGCCCGGCGCAACACCGCGGTCACCTTTTCTGCCGTAGGCTGATCCGCCTCCCTCAGAGCATTGCCGACCGGTCCCAGCTTGGTGACATAGGTCATCAGATCGTCCTCGCTCACTTGGCATTCCACCTCTGCTCGCTGGAGTTCGACCTTCGACCAGCCGCTCGCCTCCAGGATCGACGTCACCCGAGACTTATCGGCGAAGGCAAATTGCCCAGGCGCATCCGGATTTGGCGCAGGCATCGGCGGCAGCAACGGAGCGGCCGCACGAACCGCCGTCGTCATGAATTCGTTCTCGGCCGGACTGCGCCATGCCACGAAGGCGAGCTTCGCGCCGGGGCGCGCAGAGCGGTGGATGTTGCCGAACGCGGCCACGGGATCGTCGAAGAACATGACGCCGAAACGCGAGATCACGGCGTTGTACGATTCCTGTTCGAGTGCATGGACCTGCGCATCGCCTTCGACGAAGCTTGCATTCGCAACATTCTCCGCGGCTGCGCGCTTCCTCGCGGCTGAAACGAGCGGATGCGAAATGTCCAGCCCCACGCAATGGCCGGACCCGCCGACGCGGCGCGCCATCGCCAGCGTGGTGGCGCCGCAGCCGCAGCCGATGTCGAGGACATGACCGCCCTCGCCTGGATAACCGGCGTCGACCACGAGCCGCCCGAAAGGCTCCAGCAGACGGTCGAGCAGGGCCTGCATATCGACCCATGCTTCGCCGCTGCCCTTGTTCCACAGTTCAGTCTGATCGCGATTGGGCAACATATCCGACATCGGGTTTTTCCTTCGAGGTTGATTGCTTTGATGGTTTGAAGCAGTCTACGAGTTCAAGCCAACTTGAGGTCAAGAGTGAAAGATCCGGATATCGTCGAGGTCGCGCGCCAGTCCGGCGTGCCGGCGTCCACGCTGCGCTTCTACGAGGAAAAGGGGCTCGTCGCATCGGTCGGCCGGCGCGGCCTCAAGCGGCTGTTCGACCCCGGCATCTTCGAGCGCCTGGCCCTGATCTCCCTTGCGCGCGCCTCCGGATTCTCGCTGGACGAGATCAGGGACATGCTGGCGGCCGACGGCAGGCCAAGCTTCGACCGTGCGCTGCTGACGGCGAAAGCCGAGGAACTCGACCAGACGATTGAGCGGCTCATCGCGATGCGCGAGGGGCTGCGCCATGCCGCGGCATGTCCGGCGCCGAGCCTGATGGAGTGTCCGACATTCCGCCGCATGCTGCGGCTGGCCGGCGCCGGCGCTCTGGAGCAGCCGCCGAAGCAAACCTTCAAGGCGGAGCAGGTTATCGCGCCTGCCCTCCCAGCCGCCGCACCATCCGCTGGCTCTGCGCGACGCCGATGAAGTCGCGGGCGGCTTCCGTCAGGCCGGACCCGCGCCGCCACACCATGCCGACCTGCACGACCGGCAGCGAGCCGGAAATGTCGCGCGATTCAATGCGGTCGCCTTCCAGCGACCACGGCCGGTAGACGAGATCTGGAAGCAGTGCGATGCCGGCTCCGGTGGCGACCAGGCTACGCACCGCCTCGACCGAGCGCGTGCGGAAGGCGACGTGCGGCCGGGCGCCGAGGGCCGCCAGCAGCTTGCCGGTATTCTCCTCGATCTCGTCGACGGTCAGCATGATCAGCGGTTCGGCGGCGATGTCGTTGATGCCGATGATGTCGGCGCTGGACAGTGGGTGTCCAAGCGGCAGCCACAGGCGATAGGGCGAGACTTCAAGGATCTCCGCTTGCAAGGCCATGCGGTCGCGGAGGTTGGATATGACCATCACCGCGACGTCGAGTTCGCCGCCCACCAGAAGATGTTCGAGATAGTCGCCATTGTCCTCGATCGCGCCAATCTCCACACCCGGAAAACCACGCCGGTATCGCGCCAGCAGGTCGGACAGCACATAACCCGCGACCAGCGAGGTGACGCCAAGCTGAAGGCTTCCACCGCCGCGCTCCTGGTGGCCGGAAAAGGTGCGCCGCGCATCCGAGACGTCGGCAAGGATTTTTGTTGCGTGGCGGAGGAACTGGTGACCCTTGTGGGTAATGGTCAGGCCGCGCGGATGACGGTCGAACAATTCGACGCCGAGGTCGCCTTCAAGTTCCTTCACCGCCTCGGTGACAGAGGATTGCGAAATCGAAAGGTTTTGGGCGGCGCGCGACACCGAGCCTTGCTCGGCCACCGCCACGAAAAACCGCAACTGCCTCAGAGTGAACGCCATCCGCCGAATAGACACCGGCACCGCTGAGTTGGAAAGCCGGGAGCGTCCTACATCGATGCGATGGTCAGCTTCGCGCCGGCCTTGTCGATGGCGTGTCCGACATCGCGCGGCGGAAGCCGGTCGGTGACGATTTCGCCGAAACCGTCGAAGCCGCAAACCTGCACCAACCCCTGCCGGCCGAATTTGGTGTGGTCGGTAACGACGACACGCCGCGCGCCGCGCGTCAGCACCATGCGCGCGAATTCGGCCTCTTCGAGGTCGTAATCCATCACACCCATCACCGCGTCGACGGCGCCGGTGCTGATCACCGCGTGATTGACGCTGAAGCGGCTGACGAAATCCACCGCCGAACCGCCGAAGGCAGCCCCGGAATCGCTGCGCAACTCGCCGCCGGCCATATAGACCTTGTTGCCGTTGACGGTGGCCAGCGTACGGGCGATGTCGGAGGAATTGGTAATTATGGTCAAGCGCCGGTGGCTAAGCAATTCGCGGGCGAGGAAGCTGGTGGTCGTGCCGGTGTCGAGCATGACAGAATCGCCGTCGTTGATCGTAGCGGCAACCGCCCTGGCAATGGCCCGCTTGGCGTCGGCGTTCTCGCGCATACGGCGCTCGAACGGCGCCTCGCCTGCCAGTGCCGGCAGTCCGATCGCGCCATGCATCTTCAGCACCGAGCCGTCGCCGGTCAGGGGCTTCACATCGCGCCGCACGGTTTCCAGTGAGACGTTAAGCTTGGCGGCGAGATCGGCAATGGTGATCGTGCCGGCTTCCTGCACAAGCCGGAGGATTTCCCCGTGGCGCTTCGAGTGATTCATGCGTGTCTCGCCGTCGCGAATTTTTCCCCTGACCGGTTCTTAGGCGAATAACCGCCTTATGACAATAAACCCGGCACGTTTTCAGGCAAAAACACAGAAATAGCCACGCCATTCATTGACTCGACGGAAGCAGCGAAAGAAAGTCGCGCCACACAGCCAGAAAAGGACAGGCATGAGCGCCACCGAAGACCGCATCCGCGCACTGCCGTTGTGGAAAAGCCGGATAACGATCGAGCCTCTTAAAGGCGGCCTCAGCAACGAAAGTTTCCTTATCACCGAATCGGGCGGCAGACACGTGGCGCGCATCGGCCGCGACTTCCCTTTCCACCATGTTTTTCGCGAGCGCGAGATCATGGCGGCGCGCGCCGCCCATGCAGCGGGATTCGGCCCGGAGGTGCGTTATGCCGAACCAGGGATCATGGTGACGGAATTCCTCGGTGCCAAGACTTTCAACGGCGACGACGTCCGCGCCAACGCGCCGCGGATCGCTCCGCTGATAAGGCGCTTCCACGAGGAGATGCCCAAGCATGTTTCAGGCGCCGGCTTCATGTTCTGGGTCTTTCATGTGCTGCGCGATTATGCGCGAACGCTTGAGACCGGCGGCAGCCGGATGAAAAGCGAACTGCCGCGTTTCCTGTCGCTCGCCGACGAACTGGAGGCCGCGCAAAAACCGCTGCCGATCGTCTTCGGCCACAACGACCTGCTGCCGGCCAACTTCCTCGACGACGGCAAAAAGCTCTGGCTGATCGACTTCGAATATGCCGGCTTCAACACGGCGATGTTCGACCTGGCGGGCATCGCATCCAACGCCGGCATGTCAGAGCCGGAAGCCGCTGCCCTGCTGTCGCTCTACTTCGGCGCGGAGCCCGATCAGCCGCTTCGGCGCGCGCATGCCGCCATGCAATGCGCCTCGCTGCTGCGCGAAGCGATGTGGGGGCTCGTGTCGGAACTGCATATGAAGGCCCCCGGCGTCGACTACGTCGCCTACACGGCCGAGAATCTTGAGCGGGTGGATGCCGTACTGGAGCGCTATCGTTCGAGCTTTGGATAGTAGCGCCGATTTGCGCTTAACGATCCGGCGCACCGTGATAGTCTGCTTCTCACCAAGCTGAGGAGCGCACCCATGGCCACGCATTTCGTGGAAGGAACGACGATCGACGTCGGATTTGACGGGAAAAAATGCATCCATTCCCGCAATTGCGTGCTCGGGCATCCAGAGGTGTTCGTGCCCAACGCTCCCGGCGAATGGATCCATCCCGACGCCGCGTCCGCCGAGACAATCGTGCGAGTTGCGGAGAATTGCCCCTCGGGCGCCATCACCTATCGCCGCAAGGACGGCGGGCCGGCGGAAGCTCCGCCGGTGGTCAACACCGTCCGCATCCGCGAAAACGGGCCGCTGGCGATCAATGCCGAGATGGTGATCGACGGCGAGACGGTGCTGCGAGCGACGCTCTGCCGCTGTGGTGCGTCGGCCCGAAAGCCGTTTTGCGACGGCAGCCACACGAAAGCCGGTTTCACCGCTACCGGCGAACCCGCCGTCAAGGAATCGCAGCCGCTTGCCGCTCGCAACGGGCCGGTGAAGGCCGCGCCGCAGCCGAACGGTCCGCTGCGGCTGGATGGCAATCTGGAGATCGTCTCTGGCACCGGCCACACGATCGACCGAGTCACGCGCACCTTCCTCTGTCGATGCGGGCATTCGCAGAACAAACCATTTTGCGACGGCAGCCATAAAGCGGCGGGATTCGTCGGATAACGCCCGCCGCATGAAAAGTATCTCAATCGATCGCCGCTGGTTCCTGGCGGCAAGCCTGATCTCGCTCGGCCTAACGGCGTCGGGTTGCCGCAGCACCGTTCTGGACATCGGCGAAGGCGCCGTCGCCTCGTCAGCCGGCCAGAGCTATCTCGCGCAAATCCGTTCGTCGAATGGCCTGCCGCCGCTGTCGGCCGACCCGACGCTAGGGCAGGCGGCACTGCATCAGGCAGAATACATGGCGCGCAGCGGGCGCATGGCGCACACCACCGGCTGGGGCAAGGATTTCGTGTCCCGGATGCGCGCCGACGGCGTTCGGGGTGCGGCGGCTGAAAACGTCGCCTTCGGCGACATGGGCCCGGAGGAGGTGTTTTCGCGGTGGATGAATTCCGCCGGCCACCGCCGCAACATGCTCGATCCCGCTTTCTCGCGATTCGGGTTGGCCTATGTGCGCGAGGCCGCCAATCCGCAGCGGCGCTACTGGGCGCTGGTGCTGGCAAGCTGACAAGCCCACCGGAAAGCCGCCCGAGCGCGCTTCAATTCAGGAAATCAATCCGCCTGCGCGGGCACGAGCATCGGCCGGTAGACCACAACCGGACCGCCCCAGGGATCAAAATCGGAATCGTAACGCCGTGCGCTGCGGGCGAGGTCGATGCGCTGCAGGCATTCGGCAAAGGCGTCTGTGCGCGCCCGGAACCCGTAGCCGCGGCATTTGTCCTCGTCGGCGGCGCGCTGCTGCTCCGCCGTCATGCAGCCGGAGCACAGGGCAACAATGCCCGCCACAATCAGGGCCTTACGCCACATGGCGGCTCTCCTCATTCGAAACATGAATTGAATAGTATACTTTATTTGGATGAGGAAGAGGGATCGATGCGGCCCTTTGGTCAGGCCGACGGCGTATGCCGCCGCTCTACCGTTGCGGGACGCCCGGCGAGCGCTAGTCGCGTCGCCCGCTTCTCGCGCTCGGCCACCACTTTGCCGCGCGAGATCACGCAAAGCCGCTCCGCGCGCAGGCGTAGCGCCTCGACGCGGTTGCCGGCGTCGAGCACGACGAGACTGGCGCGCTTGCCTACCTCCAGCCCGAGATGGTCGAGGCCGAGGATCTCGGCATTGACCTTGGTCACCATGTCGAAGCAATGCGCCATGTCGGCGGGGCTGGTCAGTTGCGCGACATGCAGGCCCATGAAGGCGACATCGAGCATGTCGGCGGTGCCGAGCGGATACCACGGGTCGAGCACGCAATCCTGGCCCCAGCCGACGCGGATGCCGTGCTTCAGCATTTCCGGCACGCGCGTCAGCCCGCGCCGCTTCGGATAGGTGTCGTGGCGGCCCTGGATGACGATATTGATCAGCGGGTTGGGAATGGCCGAAACCTGTGCTTCGGCGATCATCGGCAGCAGCTTCGAGACGTAATAATTGTCCATGGAGTGCATGGAGGTAAGGTGCGAGCCTGCCACCCTGCCCTGCAGACCGAGCCGTTGCGTCTCGTAGGCAAGCTGCTCGATATGGCGCGACATCGGGTCGTCGGTCTCGTCGCAATGGACATCGACCATCAGCCCCCGCTTTTCGGCGATCTCGCAAAGCTCGGTCACCGAGCGGCGGCCGCCCTCCATCGTGCGCTCGAAATGCGGGATGCCGCCGACCACGTCAACGCCCATGTCGAGCGCGCGGATCGTATTCGCTCGGGCAGTCGGATCGCGATAAAACCCGTCCTGCGGGAAGGCGACGAGTTGCAGGTCCAGATACGGCGCTACAGTCTTCTTCACGTCGAGCAGCGCCTCGACCGCGAGCAGCCGGTCGTCGCAGGTGTCGACATGGGTGCGGATGGCGAGAAGACCCATCGACACCGCCCAGTCGCAGTAAGCGAGCGCCCGCTCCTTGACCGCCTCATGCGTCAGCAGCGGTTTCAGCTCGCCCCACAGCGCGATGCCTTCCAGCAGCGTGCCGGAGGCGTTGATGCGCGGGATGCCGTAGGAGAGCGTCGCGTCCATATGGAAATGCGGATCGACGAAGGGCTGAGAGACGAGATTCCCGGTGACATCTATGATGCGGCCGGCGTCCGCCTCGATGTGCGGCTCGATGGCGGTTATCGTCTCGCGCGAAATGCCGATGTCGGCGACACGGCCATCGGCGAGCGTGCCGCCCCTGACGATCAGATCAAATGTCATCTTTCGCCTTTCTGGTACGGGATCATCAGTGCTCTCGGATAGGTCGCCCTGCGTGCGACCAGCACGAGCGCGAGGATGGACAGGACGTAGGGCATCATCAGGAAGATCTGGTAGGGCACGATGCCGCCGCTGATCTGCTGCAGCCGCACCTGGTAGGCGTCGAAGGCGGCGAACAGGATGGCGCCGATCAGCGCCTTGCCCGGCCGCCACGAGCCGAACACCACCAGCGCGATGCAGATCCAGCCGCGCCCGTTGATCATCTCGAAGAAGAACGAGTTGAAGGCCGACATGGTGAGAAAGGCGCCGCCAACCGCCATCAGCGCGCTTCCGGCCATCACCGCGCCGATGCGGATGCCGCTGACGGAGATGCCTTGCGCCTCGACTGCCGACGGGTTCTCGCCGGCGGCGCGCAGCGCCAGGCCCAGCGGCGTGCGGTAGAGCACCCAGGCGACGACGGCCACGCTGGCGAGGGCCAGATAGGTCAGCGGCGTCTGCGTAAACAGCGCCTCGCCGATGATCGGGATTTTCGAGAGGCCGGGGATCGGCAGCGGCGCAAAAGGTTCGATCTTCGGCGGCGAGGTGACTTCGGGGAGCACCAGCCGGTAGGTGAAATAGGTCAGGCTGGTGGCAAGCAGGGTGATGCCGATGCCGACCACATGCTGCGACAGGCCGAGCGGCACGGTAAGCAGCGCATGCAGCAGGCCGAACAGCGCGCCGGACACGGCCGCCACCGCGACGCCGGTCCAAAGGTCGCCGCCGGAATAGACGGTGAACCAGCCGGTAAAGGCGCCGACGGTCATGATGCCCTCGATGCCGAGGTTGAGCACGCCGGCGCGCTCGCAGATCAACTCGCCCATGGTGGCGAATATCAGCGGCGAGGCGATGCGGATCGCGGCGACCCAGAAGGACGCGGTGAGTAAGACGTCGAAGGCTTGCATCGGCCTTACCCTCCCCCTTGAGCGGAGGGTCGCGGAGCAATCCGCGCGGCACGCGCGGTTCTGCGACACGGGGTGGGGTCAGTGCGGCAGTGCTCTATTCTGAAGTGACCCCACCCCGTCTCGAAAACTCCTCTTCGCTCCGTTTTCTCGACGACCCTCCCCGCAAGGGGGAGGGTTAAGCTGGCGCGCTTCATCCCTACCTCCACCGCACCCGAAACCGCGACAGCAGGATCGCCACCACCATGGTCAGCAGCGCGGTGGCGACCATCACATCGGCGATGTAGCTCGGCACGCCGGCCGAGCGGCTCATGGCGTCGGCGCCGACAAAAATGCCGGCGACGAAGATGGCGGCGGCGACCACGCCAAGCGGATTGAGCATGGCGAGCATGGCGACCACGATGCCGGAGTAACCGTAGCCGGGCGACAGATCGAGCGTCAGGTTGCCCTTCAGGCCGGCGACTTCCGAAAAGCCGGCGAGCGCCGCCAGTCCGCCCGACAGCAGGGCGGTCTTCATCAGCACCCGGTTGACCGGAATGCCAGCGAAGCGCGCCGCGTCCGGGTTATGGCCGACCGCGCGCATTTCATAACCCAATGCTGTCTTCTTCATGATGATCCAGACCAGGACGGCGGAGACAATTGCGAGCACGAAACCATAGTGCAGCCGTTTGCCCTGGATGATGCGCGGCAATTGCGCCGCCTCGATCACTTTTCGCGATTGCGGCCAGCCGAGTCCGGTCGGGTCCTTGAGCACACCTTCGAGCAGCATGGAGACGAACAGCAGCACGATGAAGTTGAGCAGTAGCGTGGTGACCACCTCGTCGACGCCAAAGCGTGTCTTTAGCAGCGCCGGACCGAGCAGCAGCAGCGCGCCCGCCAGCATGGCCGCGACCGCGATGACGGGCAGCAGCAAATAGGGCGGCAAGGGCAGCAGGCCGCTGCCGAGGACCACGGTGACGACGCCGCCGATATAAAGCTGAGCCTCCGCGCCGATGTTCCAGAGCTTTGCGCGGAAGGCGACGGCGACGGCGAGGCCGGTGAAAATCAGCGGTGTGGCCCGCGTCAGGGTCTCGAGCAGCGCGAATTGCGAACCGGCCGCGCCCCGCGCCACAAGCTGGAAGACCGACAGCGGATCGGCTCCCGCCGCCAGAACCAGCAACGCTGAGAACCCCAGCGTGGCGACGACCGCGCCAATGGGGTAAAGCAGCGTCGCGGCAAGCGACGGCGCGGGTTTGGGCTCAAGGCGCATGGACGGCGGCTTCTTGCAATAGACAAGAATGCGATGACGCCAACGGGACAGCACCCCCCTCTATCCTGCCGGACATCTCCCCCTCAAGGGGGGAGATTGGCAGTTCCGCCACCCGCGCTTCCTCTGCACCGTCGAAGGCTGGCGAAGCCAAGGCGGCCAGCCAATCTCCCCCCTTGAGGGGGAGATGTCCGGCAGGATAGAGGGGGGTGTGACGGGGCGCCAACGTCATCACGCCGCCACCTCCAGCCCGTGTCCCGCCATCAGTTCCCCAAGCTCGCGGATCGTGCGTTCGCCGCGTTTGGCAACGGAGGAAATACGGCCTTTCGAGATCACCGCGATGCGATCCGACAGCGCCATGATCTCCTCCAGATCCTCGGAAATCAGCAGCACCGCCGCGCCGCGGTCACGTGCCTTGATCAACCGCCCGTGGACATAGGCCACCGCGCCGACATCCAGCCCGCGCGTCGGCTGGTTGGCCACGATGATGCGCGGCTCGGGGTCGAGCGCCCTGCCGAGGATCAATTTTTGCATGTTGCCGCCGGACAAGAGGCGGATTCGCGCATCCGGCGACGGACATTTCACGTCATAGTCCGCGATGATTTCTTCCGCGAAGGCGCGCGCGGCGTCCCAGTCGAGAAACCCGCGATGGCAGAAACGCGGCGAGCGATAGCTTTCGAGGATTAGGTTTTCGGCCACCGTCATGTCGCCGATCGTGCCGATGGCGTGACGGTCCTCGGGAATGCGGCCGATGCCGAGGTCCAGCGCTTCCAGCGTCGACCACTGCGCTCGCTGCTCGCCGGCCAATGTGATGGTGCCGGATGTCGCCGGCTCGCTGCCCGAAAGCAGCGCGGCAAGGGCCGCCTGGCCATTGCCGGAGACGCCCGCCAATCCGAGAATCTCGCCGTCCTTCAATATCAGCGACGCCCGGTCGAGCGGTGCGCCGGAACTCTTTCCGCCGGTCGAAACCTCGTCCAGCACCAGCATGCGACCGCCAAAGGGAACGTCGACGATTGGCGGCAGCGACGGCTCCTGGCCGACCATCAGCGCCGCGAGGTCGGCGCGCGTCGTTTCGGCGACGCGGCGCTCGCCGGCGATCTTGCCGCCGCGCAGTACGATCACCCGGTCGCTGGCGGCCATCACCTCGTTGAGCTTGTGCGAGATGAAGATGATCGACAGCCCTTGTTTCACCAGCAGCTTCAGCGTCTTGAACAGCGCCTCGGATTCGGCGGGCGTCAGCACGGCGGTCGGTTCGTCGAGGATGAGGATCTTTGCTTCGCGATAGAGCGCCTTCAAAATCTCGACGCGCTGGCGCTCGCCGACCGAAAGCGCCGAGACCAGCGCGCCGGCGTCTACCGCCAGACCGAAATCGCTCGCCAGCCGGCCGATGCGCAGCCGCGCCTCGGTTCGGTCGAAGCGCGGCCGCCACATGGACTGCGTGCCCAGAGCGATGTTCTCCAGCACGGTCATGTTTTCGGCCAGCGTGAAATGCTGGTGGACCATGCCGATGCCAGCCCCCAGCGCCGCGCCCGGATCGCCGGGCGGCAGCCGCTTGCCAAACGCCTCGACCGTGCCCTCGTCGGCGACATAGTGGCCGAACAGGATGTTCATCAGCGTTGTCTTGCCGGCGCCGTTCTCGCCGAGCAGCGCGACGATCTCGCCCCTGGCGAGGTCGAAGGAGATGGAATCGTTAGCGGTCAGCGCGCCGAAACGTTTTGTAATGTTTTCGAGGCGGAGGACAGGTTCGCGGCCTCCCCCTCCCCCTTGAGGGGAGGGTGGCGTCGAAGCCGTCTGGTGGGGTTGCTGCGGCAGTGCTCGGCGTCCTTGTTTTGATATGTCAACGCAACAAGAGAGGCCGAGCGCGGCCGCACCGACCCCACCCGGCGGCTTCGCCGCCACCCTCCCCTCAAGGGGGAGGGAAAACAGCGCTAGCTCGACTTCGGTTCGCTGTCGTTGATCTCAACCGTAAACGACCCGTCCTTGATCGCCTTCTCCTTCTCGGCGACCAGTTTCTTCGCCTCTTCCGGAACCTTCCCCTCGAACGTGCCGAGCGGGGCGAGCGAGCAGCCGCCTTCCTTCATGAAGGAATAGACGCCGTAGTCCTCCGCCTTGAAGCTGCCGGCCTTGACGGCTGCGATCGCCTTGTCCAGCGTCGGCTCGAAGTGCCAGAGCGCCGAGGCGACGACGGTCTCGGGATAGTCGGCCTGCGTGTCGATGACATTGCCGATCGCCAGCACCTTCCGCTCCTTGGCCGCGTCGGACACGCCGAACCGCTCGGCGTAGAGCAGGTCGGCGCCGCCGTCGATCTGCGCGAAGGCCGTCTCCTTGGCCTTCGGCGGGTCGAACCACGAGCCGATGAAGGCGACCTGGAATTTCGTGTCGGGCGCGACTTCCTTCACACCGGCCATGAAGGCGTGCATGAGCCGGTTCACTTCCGGGATCGGATAGCCACCGACCATGCCGATGTTCTTGGACTTGGTCATGGCCCCGGCGACGATGCCGCTGAGATAGGAGGCGTCCTGGATATAGTTGTCGAAGGTCGAGAAATTCGGAAGCGCGGCGTCGGGTTTGAAGCTCGAGCCCATCAGGAAGGCGACGTCCGGATAGTCCTTGGCAACCGTTCGGGCGGCGTCCTCAACGCCAAAAACCTCGCCAAGGATCAGCTTGTTGCCTGCCTCCGCGTACTCCCGCATGACGCGCTCGTAGTCGGTGTTGGCGACGTTCTCGGTGGCGACGTATTCGATGTCGCCGCGCTCCTTGGCGGCGTTGGCCGCCTTATGCAGCCGGCTCACCCACTGCTGTTCGAAAGGCACGGTATAGATCGCCGCGACCTTGAGCTTCTCTTGGGCGAACAGCCGGCTCGGCAGGCCCGAGACGACCGACAGCGCGGCGCCCGCGCCGGCGGCCTTCAACATGGTACGGCGAGACAACCCGGACGGGGTCCGGGGCGAGAATTTATTGGGCATTCGACCACCTCTGGTTGGCAGGCTTCAGGTTTGAAAACTGATCCCGTTTTTTATCGTTTGGTAAACGTTATGCGAATTTCCACAGCCCGGCAATCCGGTCGCTTTCGCCTTTCCCCACCGGATTTCGCTGGTGCCTGCGAGACACCGCAACGCTCGCGCACTTTGACGCAGGCGGTTGCCGCGCCCACGCCAAGGCGCATTTGCCGCACTGCAAAAGAGGCGAGCAATACGAGGTCGGCGCGCTCTACCGGATCGACCAAGGTCCTTGCGTTTTCGCTTTCGAAAGACGAAGGCATGGACCAGTCCGCCGCCTGCGTATAGGGTAGACGGGCGTTTGGGAGCGGAACGCCGCAAGGCAAACCGAAGGTGACACCGGCATGATGCGGCGCTTCGAACATGCGCGTATCCTGATGTACAGCCATGACACGTTCGGCCTCGGCCACCTGAGGCGGTGCCGGACGATTGCGCATTCGCTGGTCGAGGATTTTCGCGGTCTCAATGTCCTGATCATTTCGGGGGCGCAGATCGCCGGCGCGTTCGACTACCGGGCGCGCGTCGATTTCGTGAAGATCCCCAGCGTCATCAAGCTGCGGAACGGCGAATACACCTCTCTGGAACGCCATATCGACCTGCAGGAAACGCTGGAGATGCGGCGCTCGATCATCCGCTCCACCGCCGAGACCTTCCAGCCGGATATCTTCATCGTCGACAAGGAGCCGATGGGCCTGCGCGGCGAGGTCGAGGACACGCTGGCCTATCTGAAGACGCGCGGCACGACCCTGGTGCTCGGCCTGCGCGAGGTGCTGGACGCGCCGCACCTGCTCGACGCCGAATGGACGCGGCGCGACACGATGCGCAAGATCGGCCTGTTCTACGACACGATCTGGGTCTACGGCCCGCCGGATTTCTACGACCCGCTGACCGGCCTCGACGTGCCGCAGGCCGTGCGGTCCAAGATGAATTTCGTCGGGTTCCTGCAGCGCAGCCTGTCGCATGAGGACGAGGCCCCCGGCCATCGCCCGGATGGCGACTACATCCTCGTCACCACCGGAGGCGGCGGCGATGGCGCCGACCTGATCCACGACGTCATTCACGCCTATCAGCAGGACCCGACGCTGACCCACAAGGCGCTGATCATGCTCGGTCCTTACATGCCCGCCAAGAAGCGGCAGAGGCTGATGGCGAAAGGGGCCGCGATCCCCTACATCGAGATCCGCGAGTTCGACAATCGGATGGAAGAGCTTATCGCCGGAGCCAAGGGCGTCGTCGCCATGGGCGGCTATAATACCTATTGCGAGATCCTGTCCTTCGACAAGCCGGCGCTGATCGTGCCGCGCACGGTGCCGCGTGAGGAGCAACTGATCCGCGCCCAGCGTGCCTCCGAACTCGGCCTGATCGACATGCTGATGCCCGAGGAGGCGGAGAATTCCATGCGTTTTGCCGCCGCGCTGAAAGCGCTTCCCAACCGTCCGCCGCCGTCGAAATCGCGCCCTGACCTCAGGCTCGAAGGCCTCGCCAACATTTCCGGCATCGTGCAGAACTGGCTCGGCGAACAGCCGCCCGCGCATCTGTCCGTGGTCGAAGGTTAGCGTCCGAGCCCTTCATGCGCCGCAAGACCGTCGTCCTGCTCAAGGGCTATCCCCGGCTGTCCGAAACCTTCATCGCGCAGGAACTGCGCGGGCTGGAGCGCGCCGGGCTCGATCTGGTGCTGGTGTCGATGCGCCGGCCAACCGACAAGAAGCACCACCCGGTGCACGGCGAGATCAAGGCGCCTGTCGTCTATCTGCCTGAATATCTTCATGAAGAGCCACTGCGCGTCGCGAAGGGTTTTCTGCTCGGCCTGTTCCGCCCGGGGTTTTGGGGGGCCTTCGGGCGTTTCGCCTCGGACCTGACGCGCGATTTGACCCGCAACCGTTTTCGGCGCTTCGGACAGGCCCTTGTGCTGGCGGCGGAATGGCCGAAGGGCGCGGAGTGGCTGCACGCCCACTTCATCCATACGCCTGCCTCGGTGGCGGCTTACGCCAGCAAAGTCTTAGGGATAGGCTGGACTTGCTCGGCTCATGCGAAGGATATCTGGACCTCGCCCGATTGGGAATTGCAGCAGAAACTGGCCTGTGCGCAGTGGGTAGTGACCTGCACACATTCCGGCTTCGAGCATCTGCAATCGCTGGCGAACGAACCGGAGCACGTGCATCTCAGCTATCACGGGCTCGACCTCGACCGGTTCGGACCGTTCGACGGCGAGCGCGGGGATGCCGAGGGGTCGGATCCCGCAAAACCGGTGATGATCGTCAGTGTAGGCCGGGCGGTCGGGAAGAAGGGCTACGACATTCTTCTAGAGGCGCTGGCGCTGCTGCCAAAAGACATCGCATGGCGGTTCGAGCATATCGGCGGAGGTGAAAAACTGCCCGAACTCAAGGCATTGGCCGAAAAACTGGGAATCTCGAAGCGCATCGACTGGAAAGGCGCGATGGCGCAGGAGGAAGTGCTGAAACACTACCGCAGCGCCGACCTGTTCGCGCTGGCCTGCCGCGTCACCGACGACGGGGACCGCGACGGGCTGCCGAACGTGCTGGTCGAGGCCTCCAGTCAGCGGCTGCCCTGTATTTCGACGACCATCTCCGGCATTCCGGAACTGATCACCGACGGCGAAAACGGCTTGCTTGTGCCGCCGAAGGACGCAAAAGCCCTGGCAGGGGCGCTGGAGCGCGCCATCCGCGACCCGGGCCTGCGCAAAAGGCTCGGGAACGCCGCGGAACACCGCGTGCGTGCGCATTTCGACCATCATGCAAGCATCGACCAGCTCGTCGATTTGTTCGAGCGCGAATGGCGATGAGCGACGGCGTCAAGCCCAAAATTCTGTTCTATGTCCAGCACTTGCTGGGCATCGGCCACCTCGCGCGGGCCAGCAGGGTTGCCGCGGCGCTGCGACACGACGGTTTTGCCGTGACGATGGTCACCGGCGGCCCGCCGGTGCGCGGCTTTCCGCCGCCGCAAATCCACCACGTCGCGCTGCCGGCCGTGACCTCGGCTTCGGAGGCGTTTTCCGGCCTGATCGAAGCCGATGGAAATGTGGTCGACGACGCCTTCAAGGCCTACCGGCGCGATCTGTTGATCGAGACGCTGCACGAGCTACAGCCGGACATCGTTGTCATCGAGGCGTTCCCGTTCGGGCGCAGGCAGGTGCGATTCGAGCTCCTACCTCTGCTCGACGCGATCGCCGTAATGAGACCCCGGCCGAAACTGGTGACGTCGGTTCGAGATCTGCTGCAGGAACGGGTGAAACCCGGACGCAACGAGGAGACGGTCGAACTGCTGAATGCGCATTTCGACCTCGTCATGATTCACGGCGACCCGAAATTCGCGCGGCTGGAAGATACATTCCCGCTCGCCGCCGAAATCCAGCCGCCGATCGCCTACACCGGGTTGGTGGCCGCGCCTCCGCCCGCAAAGCCTCTAGAGAGATTTCAGGTGCTGATTTCCGCCGGAGGCGGCGCGGCCGGCGCGGACCTGGTCAAATCTGGGGTTGAGGCGGCACGGATTCTGCCGGATGTACGCGACTGGGTGCTGATCACCGGCCCGAACCTGCCGCAGACTGCCTACGACGCAGCTTGTGACAAAGCGCCGCCGGGCCTAAAACTGTTCCGCTTCCGCGAGGATTTTCCGAGCCTGCTCGCGGGCGCGGAACTTTCGGTGTCGCAGGCGGGCTACAATACGGTGTGCGATGTACTTAGGGCCGGCTGCCGATCGCTGCTAGTGCCGTTCAGCGCCGGTGGCGAGACGGAACAGACGGCACGCGCGGAGCGGCTTGAGGTAATGGGGCTGGCAACGGCCCTACCCGAGTTAGGCCTGACCGGCAGGCTGCTGGCCGAAGCGATCACCGACGCGTTGGCTCTGCCGAAGCCACCGGCCGCAGCGCTCGATCTCGATGGCGCCAGCGGGGCGGCAAGGCTGTTAAGGACGCTGTTATGACCGGACGCGAAAATGACGACTCGTCAGGCCGTCACCGCCGGGCAATTGGAGAAGTTGGCAAGCTTTGGGATGAGGGGATAGCCAGCCTCTCGGAAGACGGCGAGGAAGCATTCAAGGAACTGCGGCACGAACTCGCTGAGATATTTGCCACTCGCGAATATCCATGAAGGTCGCCTGAAAATCCGCTCCGTCTAAACCCGCCCGATCAGCATATAGCGCGTATACTTCTTCATCGGCAGTTCGCCGGCGTAATCGATATGCGACAGCCCCGCCAACTCGCCGAAAGCGTCGAGGCATGCCACGCAAGCAATGTGCGTAGGCTCGGCAAAGTAGTTGTTCGACTGGAGCAGCACCCGCGTGCCCTTCGGCATCAAGGAGAGCCACGAGCGAATGTCGGGAATATGCTCGCAACTCGTGTTGACCACGAGATCGGGCCGGCGGGCCGCATAGTCCAACTTGTACATGTCGGCCGTCACCGCCCGGAACCGCTCTTCATGCGCATGGTTGAGGGTTTCGGCGATCTCGCCGACCGCGGGATCGATGTCGCTGTTCTCGATGCAGCCGATCTTGAAGCGTGCGTCATCGAGCAGCATGGCGGCAAGCACGCCGTACCAGCCGCCAACGATCCATATTTCGCCGAAAACCTCGCCGACCCTTTCAAAAAGCCTGTCGCGTGCCCACATCTTGCACGCGACCTGCTTGTGGTTGAAGGCGTTGCCGATATCGGCTTCCGGGTGGCGTGAAATAACTCTCGACAGACCCTTGACGAGCGGACTGCCGCAATAGACGGCTATGCCTCGCGCAAGGTCGAAAGCATGTTCATGCCAATCTTCATCAGCGTAGCGGGCCTGGGTAGCGTCCATGATGCGGCTGTTGTAGGCTGGCGCGGACGGGGAAGCAATCCAAAGACGTTTCAGACGGAATTCATGCAGTTACACCAGTCACTGACGGCGGCCGGCAATTTCGACGCGCATGGTCCGCTGTGCCGCCCACTCGGGCACGAGGCGCGCTGACTTTCCATGGAAAGAAGCCTCGCCCGCTACATCTGGATCCATACCTGGCGGCAGCAACTCTGGATCGTCTTCGTCGTCGCTCTGTCGATGATCCCCTACTTCATGTCGTTCGACCTGCCCAAGCAGATCGTGAACGGGCCGATCCAGGGCGAGGGTTTTGAGACCCCGGGGGCTACGCAGCCCTTCATGGCAATCGATATCGACGTGCCGCTTCTCGGCTCGTTCCACCTGTTCGACGGGTTTCAGTTCAACCGTACCCAGACGCTGGTCGGCCTGAGCCTCATCTTCCTGGGGCTGGTTATCGTCAACGGCATCTTCAAGCTCTACATCAACACCTACAAGGGTCGGCTCGGCGAGCGTATGCTGCGCCGCATCCGCTTCGAGCTGATCGACCGTGTGCTGCGCTTCCCGCCCGGGCACTTCAAGCGTGTCAAGGCCGCTGAAGTCGCGACCATGGTCAAGGACGAGGTGGAGCCGCTCGGCGGTTTCATCGGCGACGCTTTCGTCACCCCCGCGCAACTCGGCGGCCAGGCGTTGACGGCGCTGATCTTCATCATTTTGCAAAGCTTCTGGCTGGGCATGATCGCCGCGGTCATCGTCGGCATCCAGCTCGTGATCATCCCGCAGATGCGCAAGCGGCTGATCCGGCTGGGCCGCGAACGTCAGTTGACGGCGCGCGCGCTGTCCGGCCGCGTCGGCGAGATCGTCGACGGCATCGGCGCCATCCACATCAACGACACGTCGAACTACGAACGCGCCGACATCGCCGACCGGCTCGGCACCATCTTCAAGATCCGTTACGACCTCTACCAGTGGAAGTTCCTGGTCAAGTTCATCAACAACTTCCTGGCACAGGTCACGCCGTTCCTCTTCTACCTGGTCGGTGGCTGGTTCGCGCTGCAGGGCCGGCTCGACATCGGCCAGTTGGTCGCCGTCATTAACGCCTACAAAGACCTCCCCGGCCCGCTGAAGGAACTGATCGACTGGGACCAGAACCGCCAGGACGTGCAGGTCAAATACGCGCAGGTGGTCGAGCAGTTCACCGTCGAAACCATCCTCGACCCGAAGCTGCAGACGCTGACCATAGAGCCCATCGCACCGATCGGCGACGCGCTGAGCACGGTCAACCTCTCGCTCACCGACGACGGCGGCGCACGGCTGCTCGACCGCGTCACCGTGCAGATCAACCCCGGCGAAAAAGTTGCCGTGGTCGGCACCGCGGCCAGCGGCGCGGAGGCGTTGGCGGAAGCCTTCAGCCGGCTGATATGGCCGGAATCCGGCCGCATTACCGCCGGCGGCAGCGACCTGCTCGACGTACCGGAATCGATCACCGGACGCCGCATCGCCTATGCGTCCTCGGAATCCTATCTGTTCCAAGGCTCGCTGCGCGACAATCTTCTCTACGGGCTGAAGCACGCGCCGCTGACCGAGATCACTTATGAAGGCGCCAAGGCGGCACAACGCCGCTGGGCCATCGCTGAGGCAAGAAACGCCGGCAACCCGCATTTTGACATCAACAGCGACTGGATCGACTACGCGTCGGCGGGCGCAACCGGACCAGCCGATCTCTATCACGCGATCCGGCCGGTGCTCGACGCCGTCGTGCTGTCGCAGGACATCCTCGACCTCGGCTTGCGTGCGCGGATCGATCCCGGGCTGCATCCGGAAATCACCGCGCGCATCGTCGAGGTACGTGAGGCGTTGCGCAAGAGGCTCGACGATGAAGGACTGAGCGACCTTGTCGCCTCGTTCGAGCCCGGTGAATACAATACCCAGGCAACCGTCGGCGAGAACCTCCTGTTCGGCGCCGCGACCGGACCGGAGCTGACCGGCACGGAACTGGCGGGCAACGCCTATTTCCGGTCGGTGCTGAGGCAGGACGGCCTGGCGGAGACGCTCTACCAGATGGGCCTGCAGATCGCCGACAACGCGATAGAGCTGTTCGCCGACCTGCCGCCCGACCATCCGTTCTTCCAGCAGCTTGCCTTCATGACGGCGGAGGACATTCCGGAATATACACAGTTGCTGCAGCGCCTGCGCGGCCGGCCCTTCGACGCGGCGTCCGACGACGACCGCGCAAAGATCATCAAGCTGTCCTTTGCCTATATCGAGCCTCGCCACCGCTTCGGCCTGCTGACGCCGGAACTGATGGACAAGATCGTCGCGGCGCGCCAGCGCTTCTACGACGGCCTGCCGAAGGAACTGGAAGGCGCCATCGAACGTTACGACCCGCAGAAATACACGACCGCGGCGTCACTGAGCGACAACATGCTGTTCGGACGTATCGCGCACAACCAGCCGGACGGGCCGGAGCGCATCCGTTCCCTGATCCGCGAACTGCTCGACACGCTCGGCCTGCATGACGAGGTGCTCGACATCGGACTGGACTTCAATGTCGGCGTCGGGGGGCGGCGTTTGACGGGCGCGCAGCGGCAAAAGCTCGATGTCGCGCGAGCATTGTTGAAACACGCCGACTTTCTTATCTTTAATAGACCGCTTGCCGCACTCGACCAGCGGTCGCAGGATGTGGTCACCAAGAACGTGCTCGAAGAGGCAACACGGGATGGACGCAATCCGGCAATCCTTTGGGTTTTGCCGAACCCGCATCTCGCGAACCTGTTCGAGCGGGTAATCGTTTTCCACGCAGGCGAGCTTGTGGAAGATGGAACACACGAGACTCTAACGACGAAAAACGGTACGTTCGCACGGTTGTTGGCATAGGAGCCCAGGTTGTGCGATGATCTTTCGGGGTGAATGGTCATGCTGCTGAACGACGAGGTAGGAATGCTGCGGAAAGTTCCGCTGTTTTCCCGCGTTGCGCCGGCAAAGCTCAAGCTGCTCGCGTTCACCTCGGATCGTGTCTCCTACAAGGAGGGACAGACACTGTTCCATCAGGGCGACGAAGGCGACGCAGCCTATGTCGTGCTTTCCGGGAAAGCCGACATCATCGTCGATTCTTCCACAGGGCAGATCAAGGTCGCCGAGGTGGAGCCCAACGAGATCGTCGGCGAGATCGCCATCCTGTGCGACGTGTCGCGCACCGCCACCGTGCGGGCGTCGACGCCGCTGGAAGCCTTGCGTATCCGCAAGGATCATTTCCTGCGGCTGCTCACCGAGTTTCCCGAGATGACCGTGGAGATCGTCAAGGTGCTGGCCGACCGCCTCAGCCATACGACGGCTGAGCTGACGGCAGCACGCAGCAAAGCGAGGCAAGCAAATTCCTAGCGCCCGCATAAAACAGCGTCCCGACATGGACACCAGCCCCGATTTCCCGCGGAAGGTAGGCCTCGCGCCCGCGAAGCCGAGCGCCGGCCTGGACGGGCCGACCCTTCTCGCGCTCAAGACCAATACGGTTCCGGACATAACCGAGATCCTGCGCCGGAAGGCCGCGATCGAACTCGGCGAGGAGACCAAGCCCGACAATGCGTTCCGCGTGAAGCTGTGGGGCACACGCGGCAGCGTTCCGGTTTCCGGCAAGGAATTCCGGCGTTACGGCGGCAACACCCCCTGCGTCGAGATGCGCTGCGGCGAACACACCATGATCTTCGACGCCGGCAGCGGCATACGCCCGGCCGGCCTGTCGGTCATGCAGTCCGGCGCGAAAGACGTGCATCTGTTCTTCACGCACTTCCACTACGACCACGTCCTCGGCCTGCCGTTCTTCTCGCCGCTGTGGGTCCCCTCGATCAACGTAAAGATCTGGTCCGGCCTCGACACCATGTCGACGCATGAGATGCTGCACGAATTGATGCGCGCTCCGTGGTTCCCCGTGTCGATCAGCATCTGCCAGGCGACGCTGGCGACCCGCGACTTCAAATCCGGCGACGTGCTGAAACCGTGGCCGGATGTCACGGTCAGAACCGCTAGTCTCAACCATCCCGGTGGCTGCATCGGCTACCGCGTCGAATTCGGCGGTAGGGTCGTGGCCCTGATCAGCGACACGGAGCATGTCGAGGGCGAACTCGACCAGAACATATTGGGCCTGATCGACAAGGCCGACCTCGTCATCTACGACGCCACCTACACCGAAGCGGAGATGGTGAAGAAACGCGGTTTTGGCCACTCGACTTGGCAGGAGGGCGTGAAACTCTGCAAGGCGGCGGGCGCGAAAAAGCTGGCGCTGTTCCACCACGATCCGTTCCGCACCGACGCCGCGCTGGACAAGCTCGAGGCCGAGGCGAAAGCAGTGTTTCCGGGCACCTTTGCGGCGCGGGACGGCCAGACGATCACGATGAAGATCAAGCAGAAGGTCGCCAAGCGGGTTTAAACGCCGCCGACATTGCTTCGCGTGCGGTCACGACCACCTCGCACGATTGATTGCCGGCATACGTGCAAGTTCCGCTGATCGGGACTACTCTTCCAGCAATTCTCCGACCGGATGCCAGCGGCCGTCATGCGCCGTCTGTTCGAACAGGCGCTGCAGAAAATCCCACGCCGCCTCGTCGTGGACAAGATGATGCGTCAGCAATCCGATTGGCGGATGCGACGGGTCTTGCAGCGCGGCGTTCAACTGCGCGACGATCTCGCCGACCAGTTCCGCATGGCCGCGGCAGCCGCGCGTGCCGTGCCAGTCGATGATGTCGACCGTGCTGTTGATGATGCGGATCGGGGCCGGCTTCGGCCTCCCGAACACGGACAGGCCACGATAACCGACGCCTGGCAGTCGCGGGATCAGCGCGGCATCAATGCGATTCCAGGGCGGAACGAGCAACGGCGCCGACTGCGCACGGAAGAGTTCTTCGATGCGGCGCAGAGCCTGTGCCAGTTCACCGAGGACGGTGTCGGCGGGACGTTGCAGGCCGAGTTCCTGCTTCTTCGCATCCGCGGGTGCAAAATTGTCGTGCGACCAGCCATGGACCAGCGCCGTGACATGCTGCCTTTTCTCAAGATGGCGGGCCAGTTCCGGACGGGCGTGTTTCGGGATAACGGCAAGACCGAGCGGGACCTCGAAACGTCTGGCGATCTCGACCAGGCGATCGAGGGCGGGAGTCGGCTCTATCGCGTCATCGTCGCGCAGCCAGAAAGACGGTTTCCTTCCAACATCCCGCCACCGGCCAAGGGCTTCCGCCAGAGGTTTCCAGGTCGCATCGTTCATGGCTCGAACCTCGACAGCAGGACTTTCAGCGTCGCGGCGGCTTTTTCCAGCGATCGCTCCTCCAGAACGAACCGCCGGGCGGCGGCCCCCAGCGTGCGACGGCGCGAGGCGTCGCCCAGCAGCACCCGGATCGCCCCGCCATAGGCGGCGGCATCGCCTTGCGGTGTCAGCAGGCCGGTCTCGCCCTTGCGTACGACCTCTGGCACGCCCGCCGTTGCCATCGCCACAACCGGCAGGCCCGCGGCTTGCGCTTCCAGGTATGCGAGGCCGAACGCCTCGCCGAAACCCGGCCACACGTAAACGTCGCCACCCGCGAGGATGGCCGGGATTTCTTCGGGCCGCTTCTCGCCCTGCCATTCGATGCGGGCGGGATCGATGGCGGAAAACAGTTCTAGGACTTCGTCGCGGCACGGGCCGTCGCCGACGATCGCCAGTTCCCAAGGAATGTCGCCGCACAGCGCGAGAGCCTCGGCGAGGAGGCGGTAGCTGTCGAGTTTATCGCCGGGCCGCATCATTGCGACCGTGACGAGTCGCGGCGTACGGGCGCACGCCGCTTCCGCATCAAACGGCGACGTGTCGATGAAAGGCGGCAGCATGGCGAGCCGCGCGTCGCCGACAAGATCGATCAGTCCCTCGCGGTCGCGTTCGGTGAAGCAGATATTGAGCGCCGCCCGATCGAGGCCGCGCCTGACCACGGCCTGCACTTCGGCCCACGGCCCGCGGTCGCGGCTCGGCGTATAGGAAGCCTCCGCCGTGACGTACGGTATGTCGAATGCCTCGGACAAAGCCGGACCGAGATAGTCCGGCGCCTTGAAATAGGTATGATAGCAAAAGAAGAGGTCCGGCTCCGGCGCCGGCGCGGCGCGCCACTCCGAGGCGACGCGCGCGGCTTCCGCTTCGCCCTCGGCACGGCGCAAAGAAAAATCCTCGATGGCGGGCGCATGGCTGCGAAACTTCGACGCCAGAAAAACCGTATATCCGGCAAGGCACATCGCCTGCATCAGTTGCCGTGCCATCAGGCGGTCGCCCGAGGGAACCGGGTGATCCGGCGGCTTCATGGGGGCATAGAAGGCGATGCGCATGGCGCATGCCTAAGCCGCCGCCAGCGCCCAAGTCAATTTAGGCGGGACGAAACGGCCGGCTACACCCATATGAAAGGAAATGTGCTAGGATTTTCCGATGGACAGCGTGCCGCTCGACGATCCGTTTTTCGCCACCATCCCCGCTTTCTCGAAGTTCGAGGGCGTGGTGGATGCGGAGAACTACCGCCCGCTCCCTGACGACTGGGCGCTGGCGACCACCGACATCGTAGGGTCGACCAAGGCGATCGAAGCCGGCCGCTACAAGTCGGTTAACATGGCGGGCGCCAGCGCCATCTCCGCATTGCTCAACGCGATCGGCCGTCACGACCTGCCGTTCGTATTCGGCGGCGACGGAGCCGTGGTGGCGTTTCCGGAGCGCGCAGTCGCCGCCGCGAAAACCGCTCTTGCGACCACGCAGGCCTGGGTGGCCGACGAACTCGACCTCACCTTGCGGGCCGCCCTCGTGCCGATGAGGGAAATCCGCAAGCGTGGGCTTGACGTCCGCGTCGCCATGTTTCGTGCCAGTGGCAATGTCTCTTACGCCATGTTCCTCGGCGGCGGCACGAGTTGGGCGGAAGCGGAGATGAAGGCGGGCCGCTTCGCGATTCCCGCGGCGCCGAGCGGCACGCGGCCTGATCTGACCGGGTTATCCTGCCGCTGGAACCCGATCGAAGCGCAGCGCGGCGACATCGTCTCGATCATTGCCGTGCCGGCGGCCGGCGGCAACATGGCCGAATTTCAAAGACTGGTCGGCGACATCGTCGCGATCGTCGGCGAGCAGGAGGACGCCGGGCATCCGGCGACGGCGAACGCGCTGAGTTTCAGCTTCCCTCCGAAAGGGCTCGAAGCGGAAGCCAGGGCGATGGCGCCGAAGGGCAAGCGGTTCTGGCCAAAACTTTCGATCCTCGGCCAGATGGCACTGATCAAGGTGCTTTTCGCCACGGGATGGAGTCTCGGCCGGTTCAACGCGCGCCGCTATATCCAGGAAGTGTCCGAGAACTCCGATTTTCGCAAGTTCGACGACGGGCTCAAGATGACCGTCGACCTCGACGCGGCGTGCTTCCGCACGGTTGAGGAGCGGCTGAAGCAGGCAGAGGCGATGGGAGTCTGCCGCTTCGGCCTGCACCGCCAGAACTCGGCGCTGATGACCTGCATCGTCATCAGACCGATGGAGCATGATCATATCCATTTTGTCGATGGCGCCGCGGGCGGCTACACGATGGCCGCCGCCAACCTCAAGTCAAAAGCCCCCGCACCCGTCGTCACAGGATCGGATGTTGCAAACGCAGCAACGCAAAATGCGGCGGGCTGACAGCAGCATGGACACGGACGAGCGCTTGCATACAACCGAGGAATTGAAAACCATCGGCATCCACTATGCCGGCCACACGGTGCAATTGGCCGACCTGCCGGAATACCGGAAATTCTACAAGAAACTGTCCGAGGGCTTGTGGGAGCCACGCACGCTCAAGGCCTTGTCTCACTATCTCGACCGCGACACCGTGATGATCGACATAGGCGCATGGATCGGGGTCACGACCTTCTTCGGCGCGCAGATCGCCAAGGCGGTCGTCGCCGTCGATCCGGACCCCAGATGTATCGCGATCCTCGAAAGCCTGGCGGCTGGAAATCCCAACGTCACGGTGCTTAGAGGCGCGCTGTCGGACCAGCCTTCGGTGGCGATCCATGCCGTCGACGGCTTCGGCAGTTCGGAGACCAGCATACTCGACATCGGCAATGGCGAGTGTGCCGCTTGCCCCGGGATCAGCCTCGACGAGATCATGCATCACGCATCGGGTTCGCCGGCCTTCGTCAAGATCGACATCGAGGGTTATGAATACGCGATGGCCGGCCAATTGGCGCGGCTGAACGATTTTCCGGTGCGGGCGATCCACATGGCCGTCCATCCGCAACTCTACGAGAAAAGCCTCGGCGGCAACCGCCTGATGCGCCGGCTCAGGACGGCGCTCGCGACCTGGCGGATCGGTCGCGAGTTCGGCGGCCGTTTTTCCGGTCCTTGGCTGGTTAAATACCCGAACCTAGCCACCTATATAGTCCTCGGAATTGTGTTGCGCGCCACTCCCCGAGGCGCGGATTTCCTTTTCGAACAGAAACGATAGCCGGAGAATCCGGATGACAAACGGCGCGTCCCCCGACATTTCCACGATCCTGATGGACAAGGTCGCGGATTGGCTCACCCATTCATCACTGGCGGGCGACGATCTCGAAACGATGGTCCGCGGCTTCTGTGAAAGGCTGGCCGCGGCCGGCATGCCCATCGCGCGCGTCCATCTGTCGTTCTCGATGCTGCATCCACTCTACGATGCGCTCGGCTTCACCTGGGAGCGCGGCTCCGGCATGCGCGTCGAAGGTTTCCGGCAAAAGCCCGGCCAGAGTTCCGATCGTTTCACGCGCAGCCCCTACTACCACCTGCTCACCAACAAGCTCGACCATCTGCGCCGCCGTATCGACTATTCGGGGCCGTCAGAATTCCCGATCTTCGATGATCTGAAAGAACTCGGCATCACCGACTACCTGGCCTTCCGGCACCTGTTCAACGCTGGAAAGGACCAGGGCATGATGGGCTCCTGGTCGACGGATGCGCCTTCGGGCTTCACCGAAGGCATGATCGCGGCGCTGCTGCGTGTCCAGAACCATCTGGCGGTGGCGGCCAAGATGGCGGTACTTAACCGCCTCGCCGACAATATGCTGAGCACCTATCTCGGCAACGACGCCGGAAAGCGCGTGCTCAGCGGCAATATAAGGCGCGGCCAGGGCGACACGATCCGCGCCGCGCTTGTCATGGCCGACATGCGTGGTTCTACCATGCTCGCCGAACAAGAAGGCCGCGAGGCCTATATCGACACGTTGAACCAGTTCTTCGACGCGATCGCGGCACCCTTCAACCGGCGCGGCGGACAGATTTTGAGTTTCCTCGGCGACGGCTTCATCGCGGTCTATCCCTGCGACCGGCACCGCGAGCCGTCGGAGATCGCCTGCCGGGCGGCACTCGGGGCGGCTTTCAAGGCGACTGCGCGGATGAGCGCGCTGAACGAAAGCCGCAAGCGCCAGGGCCTGTCGGAACTCGGCTATGGCATCGGCCTGCATGTCGGCAACGTGATGTTCGGCAATGTCGGTCTCAACGACCGGCTGACCTTCTCGGCCTTCGGCTCGGCGGTCAACGAAGTGCAGCGGCTGCAGACGCTTACCAAGAAATATCCGCATAATGTCATTGCCAGCGAGGAGTTCGCGACGTACTGCGGCGGCGGCTGGATTACGCTCGGCAGGGAGAAGCTGCGCGGCGTCAAGGAGAAATTAACCATCCTTCATCCCGATGCCACCGATATCGGCGAACAGGATGACGACGGCGCGTTCGAAATCAGTTACGACGGCGTGTCCGATGCCGAACAGCTAATGCTGCTGCTCAGGAACGATGGACGGACCGGCACAGATTCCGGAAATGGAAAGGCCGTGCAGTGAGAATTGGATCGATCCGGATGGCGACTTTCGCGGCGACGCTCTGCCTGGCAGCACCTGCCGTCGCGGAACCGGGATCGACTATACTTCATGACAGCCTCGACGGCCCGGATTTCGCAGAAAGCGGCGGGCTCTACTATCGCGAGAACTACGAACAAAGCGCCGGCAAGGTCGAGTTCCAGAGCGAGGTCAAGCGCAGCGGCGATGGTGCGCTGAAACTTAGCATAAGACCGCTTTGCAATGCCGACAGCGACGGATGCAGCGAGCGCGCCGAAATCTGGGAAAAGACCAAGCTGCGCGTCCCCTACAATGAAGGCGTCTGGTACGGCTTCGCGGTGAAATTCGCGGACCCTATTCCGCAAGACGACCACCGCTATCTGATCGCCCAGTGGAAGCGCGAGATCGATGCCGGCGCGGAGGGCGATTTCAGCCCGTTCCTGGCGCTCCGCCTGCGCAACGGCAAACTCTTCGCCACGGTCGAGACCAACTATATCCAACCCACGGCGCAGCCGGCGTCGAACGGTTCCGCCGGAACCTGCGCGTCCGGTTCTACCCCTGTCTGGCTCAGGCCCGAAACCAACCAGATGCGCGCGCTGGTCGCCACCGAAGCTGGCTGGACGCCGGAGGACGGCGCGATCTACGCGGCATGCACCGACGCAATCCAGGTGATCGATCACGGCAACAAGCTGCCCACCGCCGATTCCGGCTGGATCGACTTCGCCATCTATACCAAGCCGGGCCCCGACGGCTCCGGCCATATCGAGATGTTTGCCAACGGTAAGCCGATCGTGACGATCAAGGGTCATATCGGCCATGCGGACGAGGGTCTCGGCGAGAACCAGTATTTCAAGTTCGGCCCCTACCGCGCCGCGCATACGACCGAGTGGACGCTTTACTACGACGACTTCCGCCGCTCGCCCAACTGCGCCGACGTATTGGCCGACGGAACCTGTCCTGCGCTTTGAGGCGGCGGACACCGTCTTCGAAAAAATCCCTCGCCCTCCCGCGTCCTTGCGGACCGTACCGAACGGCAACTCCTCGTACCGGCGAACTGCCTCGACTATCCAGAGCGCTGCTTAGGCGTCGTGCACCCCGCAATGCGGGATAGTCGGCAAGGACTCAAGCCGCTCGTCGATCGCGTTTCCCTCTTTCCGTGACTCAAGCGGTGGCCTTCAACAAGCTGTCACGGTTCGCGCTGTAGTCCGGCAGCGAACCACAGCGCTTCAACCAAACCATCCACATGGCCTATGCAGGCCCATTCCTGTCGGCTAGTGTCGCTCTGTTGGGGGCAACGTGACGGCAGTGGGGAGCAGTTGCGATAAGATGAATGGGGCGACCAAGAATTCGGGAGGCGATCTTCTCAGGATCGAGAACCTGGGGATTTCGTTCGCCATCGTCGGCGGGCCCGTACACGCCGTGCGTAATGCGAATTTCCGTGTCCTGCCGGGCAAGGTGACCGCGCTGGTCGGCGAATCCGGCTCGGGCAAGTCGGTGATCAGCCAGGCGGTGATGGGTATCCTGCCGAACACGGCGCGGGCGCGCGGCTCGATCCTGTTCAACGATCCCAAGACCGGCAAATCCACCGACATCCTGAAACTCGAACGCGACGGCAAGGAGATACGTGAGCTGCGCGGCAGCCGCATCGGCAAGATCTTCCAAGAGCCGATGACCTCGCTGTCGCCGCTGCACACGATCGGCAACCAGATCGACGAAACGCTGCACATCCATTCCGAACTTGATTCCGCGGAGATAAAGGAACGCACCATCGAGATGCTGGGGCTGGTTGGCTTCCCCAACCCGACCCGCGCCTACACCATGTATCCGTTCGAGCTCTCCGGCGGCTTGCGGCAGCGCGCGATGATCGCCATGGCGCTGCTCTGCCGCCCGGCCCTTTTGATCGCCGACGAGCCGACCACGGCGCTCGACGTTACGATCCAGGCGCAGATCCTGCACCTGCTGCGCGACCTGCAGGAGCGCCTGAACATGGCGATGCTGCTGATCACCCACGATCTCGGCGTCGTCGCCAACGTCGCTGATGAGGTCGTGGTGATCTATCACGGCGAGATCATGGAAGCCGGAACGGTGGAGGACATTTTTCGCCGCCCGACGCATCCCTACCTGAAGGGCCTGATGGCAGCGGTGCCGCATTTCGACATGAAACCCGGCGAGCGGCTGAAGGCTCTGCGCGAGGTGCCGGTCAATGTCGGCAACCTGATCGGTGAGAGGAAGAAGCCCGCAACGGACGCCAAGCCGGACGTGCTGCTGTCGGCGCGCGACCTGGTAAAATCCTACACGACCCGCAAGTCCGGCTGGTTCGGCAAAGGCACGGACAAACCGGTCCGCGCCGTCGACGGCGTCAGCTTCGACATCAAGCGCGGGGAATGCCTGGGCCTGGTCGGCGAAAGCGGCTGCGGCAAGACCACCGTCAGCAAGATCCTGATGCGCGCCGTCACGCCGGATACAGGCTCGGTGCTGTTCAACAGCACCGACGGGCCGGTCGACCTGCTCAGGGCCGAAGGCGAGGCGCTGCGCACCGTGCGCACGAAGATCCAGATGGTGTTCCAGGATCCGGTGTCGTCGCTGTCGCCACGCATGACCGTGCAGAATATCTTGAGCGAGCCGCTGGAAATCCACAATCGTGGGGACGCCGCCTCCCGTCTCCAGAAGGTGATCGCGCTGCTGAAGGCGATCGGTTTGGACGAACGGGCACTCAACCGCTACCCGCATAGTTTCTCGGGCGGCCAGCGGCAGCGCATCGGCATCGCCCGCGCGCTGGCGCTTGGTCCGGAACTGCTGATCTGCGACGAGCCTGTGTCGGCGCTCGACGTTTCGGTGCAGGCGCAGATCCTCAATCTGCTCAAGGACCTGCAGAAGGAACTCGGCCTCACCTATCTGTTCATCTCGCACAACCTCGCCGTGGTCGACTACATGGCCGACCGCATCGCGGTGATGTGCGCGGGGCGCATCGTCGAACTGGCGCCCTGCGAGACCCTGATGGAACATCCGGTCCATCCCTACACGCGCTCCTTGCTGGCGGCGGTGCCGTTTCCGGACCTCGACCGGCCGCTGGATTTCGAAACGCTGCATGTCGCCGGCGCCACCGACCAGACCGCGTGGGGGCCGCAATTCCGATACGATGGCGACGAGGACGCGCTTGTGCCGACCGATCTCGGCGGCGGGCATTTTGTACTGGCGCGCCCCTCGGCCGATGCGAGGGAGCTGGCATGATGATTACGCGCCGCACTGCATTGGGACTGATGGCCGCTACGCTTGTGCCGGGCACGCTGCGCGCGGCGGAGACCGAACCGGAAGCGCTGAAGGCGCTGGTCGATGCCGGCACCTTGCCGAAACTGGCGGAACGGCTTCCTAAGGCGCCGCGCATCATCAACGTCGTCGGTCTCGGCGGCCAGCCGGGACGCCATGGCGGCAAGATCCGCACCATCATAAGCGGCCAGCGCGACATCCGGCTGATGACGATCTACGGATACACGCGGCTGATCGGTTACAATCCCAGGCTGGAGTTCGAGGCCGACGTTCTTGAAAGCTACGAAATCGTCGAAGAGCGCATCTTCACCTTCAAGCTTCGCGACGGCCACAAATGGTCGGACGGAACACCACTGTCGACGGAAGACTTCCGCTATTGCTGGGAAGACGTAATCGGCGACGAGGACCTGACGCCGGGCGGCGTGCCGATTGCCATGCGCGTCAAGGGCGAGCCGCCGAAATTCGAGATCGTCGACCCGCTGACCGTCCGCTACACCTGGGAGGCGCCGAACCCGGATTTCCTGCCCAATCTCGCCGCCCCGCAGCCGATCAACCTCGCCCTGCCCGCCCACTACCTGAAGCAGTTCCACAAGAAATATCAGGACGAGGACAAGCTCAAGGAACTGATGAAGAAGAACAAGGCCAAGAAGTGGAGCGGCCTGCACATCAAGATGTCGCGCACCTACCGGCCGGAGAATCCCGACCTGCCGATGCTCGATCCGTGGATCAATACGACCCAGCCGCCCGCCGAGCAGTTCGTGTTCAAGCGCAATCCTTTCTACCACCGCGTCGATGAGAACGGCCTGCAGCTTCCCTATATCGACGAGTTCGTCTTGAACGTCAGTTCCTCGGCGATCATCCCGGCCAAGACCGGCGCCGGCGAGAGCGACCTGCAGGCGACCGGCATCGACTTCGCCGACTACACATTCCTCAAGGACGCTGAGAGCCGCTATCCGGTCAAGGTCACCCTCTGGAAGAAGATCCAGGGCTCGCGTTTCGCGATCCTGCCGAACCTCAACTACGGCGACGAGGTGTGGCGTAACATCCTGCGCGACGTGCGCTTCCGCCGCGCGCTTTCGGTGGCGATCAACCGGTACGAGATCAACATGGCCTGCTTCTTCGGGCTGGCCAAGGAGAGCGCCGACACCCTGCTTCCGGTCAGCCCTCTGTTCAAGCCCGAATATGCGCAGGCCTGGGCCAGTTTCGATCCCGACAAGGCAAACGCCTTGCTGGATGAAATGGGGTTGGACAAGCGTGATGACGACGGCATCCGCATCCTGCCGGACGGCCGTTCGGCGCAGTTGATTGTGGAGACGCCCGGGGAGAGCAAGCTCGACACGGACGTGCTGGAACTCATTACCGACCACTGGCTGAAAGTCGGGCTCGCGGTATTCATCCGCACCTCGCAGCGCGACATCTTCCGCAGCCGCGCGATGGCAGGCCAGATCATGCTTTCATTGTGGTCCGGCATCGACAATGGCGTCGCGACGGCGGACATGAGCCCGGACCAGTTGGCACCGACCGCGGAAGACGAACTGCAATGGCCTCTGTGGGGCGTCCATTACGTGACCGGCGGCGAACAGGGCACGGCTCCGGACATGCCGGAGGCGGTGGAACTGGTGCGGCTGCTCAGGCAATGGCAGGCCTCCAGCAGCACGGACCAGCGCGCGGCTGCCTGGGAACAGATGCTGAAGATCTACACCGACAATCTGTTTTCGATCGGCACGGTCAATCAGACATTGCAGCCGATCCTATGCTCGGTGAGGCTGCGCAACCTGCCTGAGAAAGGGCTCTACGGCTTCGACCCGACCAGCTACCTGGGCGTCTACAAGCCCGATACCTTATGGCTCGAGGAAGCCTGATCGTGCTGAGATACATTTTCTGGCGCATCGCCATCATGATCCCGACGCTGCTGATCATATCGGCGCTCGTCTTCACCATCATCGAACTGCCTCCCGGCGATTATTTCGAGAGCTACGCCGCCGAACTGCGGGCGCAGGGCGAAGGCGTCGACATGGACAAGCTGAACGCGCTGCGCGCCGAATACGGCTTCGACCAGCCGCCGATCATCCGCTATTTCTATTGGGTCGGCGGCATGCTGACAGGCGATTTCGGCTATTCCTTCGAATACGAGCTGCCGGTTTCCGACGTTGTCGGCGACCGGCTGTGGCTGACCGTGCTGGTGTCGTTCTGCACCATCATCTTTACCTGGCTGATCGCCTTCCCGATCGGCATGTATTCGGCGACCCACCAATATAGCTGGGGCGACTACGGCCTGACCTTCCTCGGCCTGCTCGGCATCGCCATTCCCAATTTCATGCTGGCGCTTATCCTGATGTATTTCGCCAACGTCTGGTTCGGCACCTCGATCGGCCATCTGATGGATCAGCAGTATTTTGGCCAGCCGATGAGTTGGGCCAAGGCCAAGTCGATCCTCGAACATCTGTGGATTCCGGTGATCATCGTCGGCACCGCCGGCACCGCCGGCATGATCCGGCGGCTGCGCGCCAACCTGCTCGACGAACTGCAGAAGCAATATGTGATGACGGCGCGGGCGAAGGGGCTCAGCCCCTTCAAGACGCTCGTCAAATATCCGCTGCGCATGTCGCTCAACTTCTTCATCTCCGACATCGGCTCCATCCTCCCGGCCATCATTTCGGGAGCCGAGATCACCGCAATCGTGCTGTCTCTTGAGACCACCGGCCCGATGCTGATCAAGGCCCTGCAAAGCCAGGACATGTATCTCGCAGGTTCCTTCCTGATGTTCCTCGCCTTCCTCACGGTGATCGGCGTGCTCATTTCCGATCTCGCGCTCGCGCTGCTCGACCCGCGTATCAGGCTGCAGGGCGGGAGCACGAAATGACGACATCGGCATCGCCTCTGCCGGCGCCCGGCGCGCCGCTTCAACACTTCGTCTCCGCGGCGCCTTTCGACCCGTTCTCGGTCGAGGCGATGACGCCGGAACAGGCGAAGGTCTACCAAGCGTCGCAGCTCCGGCTGATGTGGTGGAAATTCAAGCGCCACCGGGTCGCGCTATGGTCGGCGGTCTTCCTCACCGCCCTCTACCTGATGATCCTGATCTGCGAATTCGTCGCGCCCTACAATCTGCACACACGCAACGTCGATTTCATCTACGCCCCGCCGCAGCGCGTGCGCCTGTTCCATGAGGGTAGCTTCGTCGGGCCTTTCGTCTACGGACGCACGATGACGCTCGACATGGACACGCTGAAGCGCAACTACGCCGACAATCCCGCCGACGTGCAGAAGCTGCGCTTCTTCTGCTCGGGCGATCCCTACAAATTCTGGGGCCTGGTCCCCGCTGACTTCCACTTCGTCTGCCCGGCCGAAGGCGGCCAGTTCTTCGCGCTCGGCACCGACCGGCTGGGCCGCGACGTGCTTTCGCGCATCATTTACGGGGCGCGCATATCGCTGACCATCGGCCTGCTCGGCGTCGCTTTCTCCTTCATCCTCGGCATCGTCATCGGCGGTCTTGCCGGCTACAAGGGCGGTGTCTTCGACCTGGTCGTGCAGCGCATCATCGAAGTGCTGCAATCGCTGCCGAGCATCCCGCTATGGATGGCGCTGGCGGCGATCATGCCGGTGACGTGGAGCCCGATCATCATCTATTTCGGCATCACCCTGATCCTCGGCCTGCTGGACTGGACGGGACTGGCGCGCGCGGTGCGCTCGAAACTGCTGGCGCTGCGCGAGGAAGATTATGTGCTTGCCGCCCAGTTGATGGGTGCGAAGACCGGCCGCATCATCGGCCGCCACCTCATCCCAGGCTTCATGTCGCACCTGATCGCGTCCGCGACCATCGCCATTCCCGGCATGATCCTGGGCGAGACGGCGCTGTCATTCCTCGGCCTGGGGCTACGGCCGCCGATCACAAGCTGGGGCATTTTGCTCACCGAAGCCCGCGACGTCAGCGTGATCGCCTTCTATCCGTGGCTGCTGTTTCCAATGGTCCCGGTCATCCTGGTCATCCTCGCCTTCAACTTCATGGGAGACGGGTTGCGCGACGCGGCGGATCCCTATCGGTAGGCTTCGCCGATCCGGCCGCTCAATGGCGGCCGGCGTCACCCCTTCTTGCTTGCCTCGTCATAGGCCTCGGCGAAGTAAGCCAGGAACACGTCCAGCATACCGTTCTCGTGCGGGCCGGTCTTCTGCTCCCAACGCTCTTCGAACAGGTCCCAGGACCGGCTCTTCTTCGACGAGAAGGCGGAACTTCCGACCTTGGCGGAAATCGCCTCCGGGGAAATGTCGTCGAGCAGCCGCGACAACGCTTTCTGCATGGCGGAATAGGTCGCGAGTTCGTGTTTCTTCAAGTCGGCGAAGCCTGCATCGAGGCTGGCCTTGGCACCGAGAAAACCCGGACGCCGGCGCGTGAACATGACGTCGATGATCTCGGGCGCGCTCGGGATGAATTTCAGCGGATTGTTGTCGGTGGCGCCGATCATGGTGCGGCTGGAACTCTTGGTCATCGCCTTGGCGGCGGCGCGGGCGCGCAGCAGTTGCGCCAGATGCTCGACGGCGACCCGCAGGAACTCGCCGACCTCGTGGCCGACCTCGCCGGGATCGCGCGTGGCGAAGGTTTCGGGCGCCACACCCGCTCCCGCCGCCAAGCCCTGAAGAAACCGCACCAGTGCCTGCTGGTCGCCGTTCCCACCGGCGGGGCGTGCCGGCGGGAACGGCTGCGCGGCGAAGGGCATCGCCGGAGTGGCGGCGGCGACAGGTGGGCCGGCGGCGAAGGATTCGCCTGTGGCCGGAGCCGGCCGGGCGCGCGGCGGAGGCGGATCAGCCGCCCCCGGGAAATCCGGCGCTGGCGGAGCATATGCCGGCGCGGGACCTGGCATCGGCTGCGGTGTCCCGGCTCCGAAGGGCGATTGCGGATAGGCCGGGACCGGCGGGCCGGCAGGGTCGGCGAACGGGCCGGCGGCGCCAGGTGACGGTTCCGGCGGGCGCGCCGGCCGCATGTCCGGGAATTCGATGAACTGGTTGGAAAAATCGGCGGCGCGCCTGTGCGCCGGCGGCTCGGGCGTCAGCTCGCGCCGGTCGATCGGCGGCGGCGCCGGCTCGCCGGTGCCCCAGATGTCGTCGGAAGGCGTGGAATACGAACGCTGCGACGGATCGTCAGCGGCGCCCTGCTGCGACGCGAACGATCCTCCGCCAGCATCCTCGACCTCGACGCTGACGATGTAGTTGCCGATGGTAAGCCGATCGCCGGTCTGGAGCCGGTACGGACTTTTCATCCGGGCCGTCGACCCGTTCAGGAACGTGCCGTTGCGCGACACGTCGTAGAGCCAGTAGCCGCCCTTTTCGAACCGCACTTCGCAATGCAGGCCGGAAATGTAGCGGCTGGGGTCGGGCAACGTCCAGTCGAGATGCTGCTGGCGGCCGATCTCGAACCCGCGGTTGCGCGCCTGGTACCGGATCGGGCCGCCATCGGGCAGGGAATCGACACTGTCGATCGTAAGCGTGATCGTCATTAGGCCGCTGCAAATGCCTCAATTCCGCGCCATGCGCAACGCGGAAAAGACTATCGGCCATCGCGGAGAGCGCGCAACAAAATAGCGTACAACCGAAATCGTAGCGCTGAAGCATGGCTGCCCTGCCGGCGGCCGCTCTCAATTTTCCGTCATCTGGATGCCCATCGACACACATGCCTCGAGCACCACCGCGCGCTGCTTCAAGGGCACGCGGGCAATCGCGCTGAGAATTGCGGCGTTGACGGCGCGCGCTGTCAGGAAGGGCGGCGGCACGACGGGCGCCATGCCTGACGGCGCCATCGACCCGCCGCTCCAGCCGGCAGCCAGCGCGATCCAGGCGCCCGGCGTCTTCACCGGCGCGGCCATTCCCGCGTCAAGTGCTGCGTAACGGCGGTCCTCCTCCGGCTCGCGCACCCAGTCCTCCGCCGCCGAGAGCAGGCTGGGGTCCTGGCTGGTCAAGCCTTCCGGCAGATTCTTCAGGCATTGGTGCCCCCACCAGACGGCGACCCGCCTCGGCAGCAGATAGGCGCAGAAGGTGACGGCATCCTCCGGCGTCGGGCTGGTGACCAGGTCGCGCAGATATTCGATGGACGGGCGCTCGGTAGGCGCCGCCGCCATGTCCTCGGCGACGGTGGGAAACGTCTCGAAAAGTTCTCGAGCGGTGGCGAAGCGGAGACGGCTGCTCATCTGTCCGGACCTTCGCTCAGTTGATCTTCACGATGGTGCCGTTGATGATCATCGTCGCACCGGCCTCGTGCTGCGACAACAGTTTTGAATTCGACTTGAACTGCAGGCTGGTGGCAATCTCGACATTGGGCGACTCGATCTTGATGGACATCGGATCCATCGTGATGACGCTCTTGCCGCAGGTGATTGTGATCTTGGTCTTGGCCGTTATCTTGAGTTCGTTGCCGACATCCAGGGTGTCGTTGTTCTTGATGGTGGTCTCGCGGTCGTTCTTGACCAGCCGTTTCTCGTCGTTCTCGACCGTGGAATCGAGATCCTTCTGGCCGTGGAAACGGACGAGTTCCGATCCCTTGGAATCGTCCATGACAAGTTCGTTGTAGCCGCCTCCCCCCGTGGTCGAGTTGGTTTTCCAGCCGGAGATGTTCTTCTTTCCGGGCAGATCGAAGGGCGGCATGTTGTCGGCGTTGTAGACGCTGCCGACGACGATCGGCTGGTCGGGATCGCCTTCCAGGAATTCGACCAGCACCTCGTGTCCGACACGCGGCGTGAAGATCGCGCCGAAATTCTGGCCGGCGAAGACCTGCGCGACGCGAACGCGCCGCGACTTGTCGGATTTGCGGTCCCAATGGAAGCGCACGAGGATGCGGCCGTATTTGTCGCAGTCGATCTCCCCGTCCCCGACCACCTTCGCCGTCTGCGGCCCGCGGATGAAGGGTTTCGGCGTCACCGCCGCCGGCGCGAAAGGCCGGTCGGAGCGCATAAACTCGTAAGCACCCTTGTAGGGTTCACCGCTGCCCGTCCCCGAGCGGTAACTCTCGCCCGTGAAACTGTGAGAGGCCTGAAGCACGAGATATTGTTCGTTCTGGTCGCCCTCGGGATGCTCGACGAGGTTGACCAACGCGCCGGGATAGAAGCTGGCGCAGTCGCCTTGGGCATGAAAATGGCAATCCTCAGCGCGATCGCGGTCGAGTTGCACCTGCGCATAATCGTTGCCGTCCGACTGTTCCACGTAACGGCCGGGGTAGACGTAGCTTTCAAGCGTACCATGCTCGTATTTCGCGTCACCGGTCTTTTCCGCCTTCATATTGGCCGACGGCTTCTTGAAATCGTAGTCGTTGAGCGCGACCTTGCCGGTGGTGAATTTGCGCTCTGGGCGCCAGAGCGCGAGGTGTTCGGTGTTGCGGCGATGCTGGGCGTCGACGGCGATGAAAGGCCGGGTCCCCCGGGGGACGGGAAGATAGGCCGAATTGCCATCGCCCATGATCAGCTTGTGGGCGCCCGCCGTATGCCGGAAATGGTAGCTGATGCCGTGTTCCTCCATCAGCCGGCAGACGAAGTCCATATCGCTCTCGCGATATTGCGCGCAGTATTCCAGCGTCGGATAGCCACGCGACAGCGAGGGCTGGAAATCCGCGAGCCCGCCATGGTCGCCAAACACCTGCTCGATGATCTGCGGCGCCGTCTTCTCATGGAAGATCAGCGAGTTGACGCGCTTGGACAGCATCCATAGCCACGGCCGCAGGATCAGTTCATAGATGTTTCCCTCGACACGTGTTTCGATCCAGCGCGCCTCGGCCAGCATGCCGTCGAAGATTCGCTTGTCATCGTCGACCGTGGTCAACGTCACGGTGCAATGCTTGCCGATCGCGTCGTCGAAGGTGAGGAGTCTTTCCTCCTTGTTGACGGCCTCGATGCGGTATTCGAACAATCGGCTGAGGCCCTCGCTACCTTCGAAGGAAATCAACGCCAGACGATCTTCGCCGAGAGGGGTATCAAGTCGTCCCTTCCGCTTGTCTTGGGTGTAGGAACTGGCCATGGCAGCGAAATCTCCTTGGAGCCGGAGCACCGGTTTCCCAGCGCTTCCTCCCAGCCGACGGACGCAGAAGAAAGCACGCGCAGTTTGGACGATACGGCTGTTTCTTTTCCAGCCTATGTCTCACGGCCCGCGATTCGTATCCAAACCGATCTTCTATAAGGCGTCGAAAGTCTTCAACAATTGGCTGAACGAATGGCGCGGGAAAGCGTCACGCCAAGTTGCTTCGTCAGTTTCGTTGACACAATGTTCCGCCGCTCCTATCATTTTCGTTCAACATTCTCACTAGTATTCGTTAGATGAGGTCTAGGTGCTATGCGCAAGGCAATGTTCGCATCGATCCTCGCCGTCACAAGCTTCTGCGGATTGGGCGTCGCCGCCGCGGGCCCGCAAATGACGTCGGACCAGATCGTAAAATATTTCGGCGAAACCGCCGATCTGGGTGCCAAACGTGGCATCTGTATCGGCACCACGGAAGAATGCAACAAGGATCAGCCGGCTCCGACCGGACTGGACATGCTGATCAATTTCGATCTCAACTCGGCCGATCTCACGCAGCAGGCGCGCGAGAACCTGAACGAGTTCGCGAAGGCGCTGAAGGATGACCGCCTGCGTGCCGCGACCTTCGTCGTCGAGGGCTATACCGATGCTTCCGGCGGAGAACTCTACAATGACGAGTTGTCGACGCGGCGCGCGCAGTCGGTGACGGCATTCCTCCTCGCCAACGGTATCAGCCGGGACAAGGTGGAGGCGATCGGGCTGGGCGAGAAAAACCCTCGCGTCGCCGACCCCTATGACCCGGTCAACCGCCGTGTCGAGATGAGAATCAAGATTCAGTAACCGCGGCGTCGAAACAGCGACACGAAGCGGAAACGCAACGCGCAGTATGGTCAATACAGGCGCTCCGTTCGATGAGCGCCCGTATTGAGATCAAAGACCGCGATGCGATTCGACAGCCTCCTCAACCCCGTTTCAGAGACCGAGCCTTGCGGCCCGGATCTCGATGAGGTTGGCGACGACAAATATCTCAACTACATGCTCGGCGCCGACAACCGGATGCCGACCCGTTATCTCGACGCCGAGACGGGGGCGCCCTTCGACCGCGCCGCCATCGATCTCAAGGCCGAAACGAAATCGATCGGCGAATTCCTCGAACAGACCCGCGACCTCAGGCTTCTGACGCTGGAAGCCCGCTTCCAGGCGCTGGCGGGACAATTGACGGGCTTTTCCGAATCTCTGCAGGCCATTGCCGCGCTGCTCGAGAAATACTGGGACGACGTTCATCCGCGCGGCTACGAAGGCGACTTCACGCTCAGGCAGAACATGATCGGCGTGCTGGAAGACCGCACGACCGTGGTGCTGCCGCTGCAATATGCCCCGATCGTGCGTGACCAGCGGGCCGGACCGATCAGCCTGCGCAATCATGCTGTCGCCATGGGCACGGCGTCGGCGCGCGAGGAAGAACGCAGCCTCGATATCAACCAGATCATCGAGACGTTGCGGAGTGAATCGCACCGCGCTGACATCGAGGCCGTCCACGCATCGGTATCGGCGGCGCGCGGCGCACTGGCTTCGATCCAGTCGTCTTTCGACCAGGGCACGAACTACGAATATTCGCCGAACTTCGAACTGTTGCGCGGCGTGCTCGACCAGTTGCTGAAATTCATCGAGAGCGCCCGTCCCGACCTGGGCGGCCGCGGCGCCGAACCGGAACAGGCGCCGGCCGCCGGCGCGCCGGATGACGACGGAGCGCCGGAAGGCTCCGTCACGGTACCCAACGGCAAGGCTCCCGCTCGCGCCGATGGGATCACCATCGCCGATCACGCGGCGGCGGCGGCCGCGCTTCTGGCGGCCGAGCAGTATTTCGGCCGTTCCGAACCTTCTTCGCCGGCGCTGATCCTCGTGCATCAGGCGCGGCTGCTTGTCGGCAAGCCGCTGGTGGCGGCGCTCGAAGCGCTGCTGCCCGACCACGCGGAATACGCCTCGATCGTCGTGGATTCCTCAGTCGGCTTCGAGTTCAACATGACCAAGATGCGGGCGATCACCGAGGACTATGCGGCAACCGCCGAAGAAGCCGTGCAGGACGCCGACGCGCTACCCGAATTCAAGGCTGACAGCCGGCCCCAGGCGGTGGCGCTGCTGAGCGGCGTCGCGGGCTTCTTTCGCAGTGTCGAGCCCTCCAGCCCCATACCCATGGTGCTTGGCCGGGCAGAACGCTTCACCAGCCAGAATTTCCAGTCGATCATCGCCGATCTGATGCCCAAAAAGGCCTCGGAATGAGCGAAGAAACGGGCATGAAACAGTTTGACAAGGCGCCGCGAATTCGTGTTCCATGCGGCATAAAGAGGAACTGAACGATGTCGGACAGCGGTCAGAAGTTCATCAAGCGCAATCGTCCTCCTCGTGTTCAAATCTCGTATGAGGATCCCTACAACGCCGAGAAGCAGGTCGAACTGCCTTTCGTGATGGGAATACTGTCCGATCTTTCGGGCAACGCTTCGAAAGTCACGAAAGCGCCTATGGCGGAACGGAAATTCTCGAATGTCGACATGGACAATTTCGAGGATTACATGGCGAGCGTCGAGCCTGCCGTGACTTTCCGGACGCCGAACAGGCTCTCCGGCGATGGCAAGGAACAGCTCGGCATCAACCTCACCTTCAAGCGCATGGACGACTTCACGCCCGGCGCGATTGCGAGGCAGGTGCCCGCCCTCAGGGCGCTTCTCGAAGCACGCGAACAGCTCGCCAACCTCCAGCGCTACATGGACGGTAAGGTCGCGGCCGAGGACCAGCTCAAGAAACTGCTCGCCGATCCGGAACTCATGAAGGCGCTTAAAGAGCGCCGCGATGCCGCCGTTGCGGCCAATCCGCCTGCCGACAGCGAAGACAACGCTTAGCGTTTGTCGCAAGGCAGCGAAACATAGCGGAGGCAATACCCGTGGCGACCGAACCTACCCTCGAAAAAGCCCCAAGTGGCGGACCCGCGGTTCAGGAAACCGAGGATTTCTCGGCTCTGTTGAAACAGAGTTTCAAGCCGCGCAGCGAACGCGCGGCGACGGAAGTCGAGAACGCCGTCAACACGCTGGTCCAGCAGGCGTTGGCCGACACCAGCGTGATCAAGGACGACGTGCTCGACACGATCGACGAAATGATCGCGCGGCTCGACGAGAAGCTGTCGGAGCAGGTCAACGAGATCCTGCACAACGACACTTTCCAGCAGATCGAGAGCGCATGGCGCGGCCTGCACTACATCGTCTACAATTCCGAGACGGACGCCAGCCTGAAGCTGCGCGTGCTCAACGTCTCAAAGCAGGAACTCTACCGCGACCTGCGCCTCTATCCGGATGCCAAGTGGGACCAGAGCCCTCTGTTCAAGTCCGTCTACGAGCAGGAATTCGGCCAGCTCGGCGGGCACCCCTACGGCGCCTTGGTCGGCGACTATCATTTCGACCATTCGGCTGTCGACATCCGGCTGTTGCGCGACCTCGGCAAGATCGCGGCCGCGGCGCATGCACCGATGATCTCCGGCGCGGCCCCTGGCCTGATGGGCATGGATTCGTGGACAGAGCTCACCAACCCCCGCGACCTCAGCAAGATATTCGACACGCCGGACTACGCGGCCTGGAAGTCGCTGCGCGACTCGGAAAACTCCCGCTATGTCGGCCTGTGCATGCCGCGCGTTCTGGCCCGCCAACCCTATGGCGCCAAGTCGCTGCCGGTCGAGGAGTTCAATTTCGAGGAGCAGACCGACGGCCATACCGGCCAGAAGTATTCCTGGATGAACGCCGCCTATGCGATGGCGGCCAACATCAACCGGGCCTACAAGGAATATGGCTGGACGGTCCGCATCCGCGGCGTGCAGTCGGGCGGCGAGGTCATCAACCTGCCGACCCACACCTTCCCCACGGACGACGGCAGCGTCGACCTCAAATGCCCGACCGAGATCGCGATCAGCGACCGGCGCGAGAACGAACTCTCGAAGTCCGGCCTGCTGCCGCTGATCCACCGCAAGAACACCGACAAGGCGGCCTTCATCGGCGCCCAGTCGCTGTACCGGCCCAAGAAATACGACAAGGAAGAGGCTACGGCATCGGACAATCTATCGGCCCGTATCCCCTACATGTTCGCGATTTCGCGCTTCAGCCACTACCTCAAGTGCATGGTGCGCGATCAGATCGGCGAGACCAAGGAGCGTCTGGAACTGGAGCGCTGGCTGCAAAGCTGGATCAACCAGTATGTTGACGCCGACCCTGCGAACTCGTCGAACATAACGAAAGCGCGCAAGCCGCTCGCGGCAGCCCGCGTGGACGTTTTCGAAGATGCGGAGAACCCCGGATTCTACGGGGCACGTTTCTATTTACGCCCGCATTTCCAACTGGAAGGCATGGATATCGGCATGAGTCTGGTTTCGCGGCTACCCGCAAAGGCGGGATGACAGCGAATCCTTGGCCGGGATTCAGAGCACTCACAACAACGAACAGCAGCTAATGCGCTGTTTCAACTGTCAGGAGGACTGCTATGGCGCAAGACATGTTTATCAAGATCGGCACGCTGAAGGGCGAAGGCCAGGACAAGGAATTTCCAGCCTGGATCGACGTCCTGGCGTGGTCGCTCGGCGGTTCGCAGAGCGGCACGGCCAGCCAGGGCGGCGGCATGGGCGGCGGCAAGGTGAGCTTGCAGGATTTTTCCTTCACCAAGTACACCGACATCGTCTCCCCCAAGCTCTGGGGCAAGATGTGCACCGGCGAACACTACGACGTCGTCGAGTTCAAGGCACGCAAGGCCGGCGGCAAGCCGTTCGTGTACCTTGAGATCAAGATGGAAGACGTGATCGTCACCAGCGTTTCGACGGGCGGCAGCGGCGGCGAAGACCGTACGACCGAAAACGTCACGCTGAACTTCAAGAAGTTCAAACAGAAGTACAATCAGCAGTCGAAGAGCGGTGGCCTCGAGGCGAGCGACGACTTTGCTTTCGACATCGCCCAGAACACGCAGGCGTAGGACTTTTCAGTCACATCGCCACGCGCGACTGTTCGGATTGCCTTCGATGGGCGAAACTGCCGGCTCGCCAGGGCCGGCAGTTGCCATTTTGGCAATGAGAGGCTGTTTTCAACCCATCTCTGAAGCCGTCTGCCCACAGGGATGAACGGTATGCGAAAACCCAGAAACGAGGGGCATTACCAGGCGCCCCTGATGTCGGCCTTCCGCGAAGCCTTCGAGGCCCGGGACGCCAAGGAGAACGCCGTTCGCGTCGTCGACGGCGAGCGTGTCATCGAGGGCCGCAACTCGCGGCAGCGGCGCAGCGACGAGCCGGCGCTGAAGCGCGACCTGTCGGTCGATCTCGTCGCCCTGCTCAACACCATCAACATGGCCTCGACCGTTCCGCTCGACGGGCTGGACTATGTCCGCGATTCCGTCCTGAACTACGGCCTTCCCGACATCACCCATTTGACCAGCGAGGAAGTCGGTGTCGACGGCATACGCGCGCAGCTCGCGCATGTGCTGACCACCTACGAGCCGCGGCTGATCTCCGAAACCATCAGCGTCGACAAGGAGATCCGCCACAACGAGGTCGACCAGCGGGTGCAGTTCACCGTCTCCGGCGAGATGTTCTGCACGCCGGTCGACGTCGCGGTCAATTTCGTCGCCGAACTGGAGATCAGCTCAGGCAAGGTCAACCTGACCCGGCTGCCGATCTAGCGCCCCGGATGCTGTCGGCATGAACCGCGATTTCCTCGATCTCTACCAGCTCGAACTCAAGCAGCTCTACGAGAAGTCGAGGCAGTTCGCGGAAGAGTATCCCGGCGTCGCGCGCCGGCTCGGCGGGCTGATCGAGGACAAGATGGACCCCGGCATCGCCGGCCTGCTGGAAGGCGCGGCGTTCATGGCGGCGCGCGTCCAGCTCAAGCTCAAGAGCGAGTTCCCCGAATTCACGGCCGCCCTGCTCGACCAGGTGATGCCGGACTACCTCTCGCCGATCCCGTCCGCCGCCCTTGTCGAGGTGCAGCCGGCCTTCGACGACGGCAACCTCAAGGACGGCATCGGCTTTCCCGCCGGCTCTTATGTCGACGCCGTCTATGTCGAGCAGCAGAAGCGCATCTCGTGCCGCTTCCGCCTCTGCAACGCGCTGACCATCTGGCCGCTGCATCTCGAAACCGCGCAATATTTCGCCGCCCCGCCGCCCTTGCAGGCGCTCGGCCTCGAAATCCTCCCCGGCATCGCCGCCGGCCTCAGGCTGGGGTTCCGCCGCCGGACCACAAAACTCACCGATGATCGGCCCGACGTCACGCCGCCCGGCGCCCGAGTGAGCGACCTCCCTCTCGATGTCCTGCCGATCCACCTGGTCGGCACCGAGGTCGATTCGGTGGCTGTCTACGAGCAGATCTTCGCCAATTGCCGGCGCGTCACGCTGCGCTACCTCGACGAGTTCGGCGACCCGCGTTTCGTGCCGCTGCCGCCTGATCTCATCCAGCAGATCGGTTTCGAGGAAGGCGATTCCCTCTTTGGAGAACACGCCCGCGTGTTCGCCGGCTTCTCGCTGCTGCGCGATTTCTTCGCCTTCCCACAGAAATTCCTCGGCTTCCGCCTCGAAGGCCTGCGCAAGGCGCTTTCGCAGGTCAAGGCGCACGCCTTCGACCTGCTGTTCGAATTCGACGCCTCGATCCCGCGCCTGGCCTCCGTGGTGAAGCCGCGCAGTTTCTCGCTCTACACCGCCACCATCGCAAACCTGTTCGAGATGCAGTGCAGCCGCGTGCCGATCCGCCGCAACGAGGCGGAACATCACGTCGTGGCCGACCGCAGCCGCTGGATGGATTACGAGATCTACCGCGTGCTCGACGTCTTCGCCCATTACAGCGGCAGCAGCGACAAGGTGCGCACCTTCCCGCTCTACAGCCTGCCGACCGACAACACGCCGCTCAACGAGGCGCTGTTCCATACGACGCGCCGCCTGCCGCGCCGCGAGACCGTCCAGGAACAGCGCATCGGGGCGCGCACCAGCTATGTCGGCTCGGAAGTGTTCCTGTCGCTGCGCGAGCCGGTCAAGATCGACGAGAAGGACCGCGTGCGAGAACTCAGCGTCCGCGCGCTGGTTTCCAACCGGCACCTGACCGAGCAGCTACCCGTCGGTGAGGCCGGTGCCGATTTCCATCTGGCCGACGACACGTCGCTGCCGCTGCGCTGTCTGGCCGGCCCGACGGCCCCGCGCGAATCCGTGCTCGCCGCCGAGCGCCGCCACCGCACCGGCGCGCCTCCTGGCGCCATCGCCTGGAAGCTGATCAACCTCCTGTCGCTCAATCATCTCGGCCTGACCGACCGTGGCCCGCAGGACCGCGCCGGCGGCCTGCGTGAACTGCTCGGTCTGTTCGCCGATTTCTCCGACGTGGTCACAGAGCGGCGCATCCGCGGCGTCATGGGTGTTTCGAGCCGACCCATCACCAGGCGGCTCAGGCAGGCAAACGGCTTCAACGCGGCGCGCGGCGTCGAGATCACCGTAAAATTCGACGAGCGCGCCTTCGAGGGCAACGGCATCATGCTGCTCGGAGCCGTGCTCGACCGCTTTTTCGCCGAATACAGCTCGATCAACAGTTTCACCGAGACGGTGATCGAATCCGCGCAGCGCGGCATCGTCAAGCGCTGGCCGCCCCGCGCCGGCAATGGCGAAACGCTATGAGCTATCGCGACGACCTGCGCGCCGATCCCTACGGCTTCGACTTTTTCGGGACGATGCGCGAGTTCGAGCGGTCGAGCCCGGACAAGCCGCGCATCGGCGAAAACCGGGTGCTCGCGGAAGAGATCGTCAGCCTGGGGCAGGACCCTTTCCTCGAATTTCCGGCCTCCAACCTCAGCGGCTACGAAGACGCTCCAAACGGCCCGCCGAAGGTCCGCACCCGCTTCCTCGGCTATTTCGGCCCGCAGGGAGCCCTACCGCTCAGCACGACCGTCGAGGCGCATCACTGGTCGTCACAGCGCGACCAGTCCTACGTGCATTTCACCGACATCATCTCGAACCGCTTCCTGCAACTGTTCTTCCGCGTGTGGGCGGATGCGCGGCCGATCGCCCAGGCAGACAGGCCGGATGACGACCGTTTCTTCAACTATGTAGGCTCCCTGACAGGCGTCGGAACGGAAGCTTTCCTCGGCCGGGATTCGGTCGAGGACATCGCAAAAGTGTCGTTCGCCGGCCTCACTGGATCGCGCATCAAGAGTGCTGTGCGCCTGCGGCAACTGATCGAGAGCATCCTGCAGGTCAAGGCCGAGATCGAGGAGCGCATCGGCAGTTGGCTGGTCTTCGAACCCTCCGACCAGATGGCGCTGGGCTCGCGCCATTCCGGGCTCGGTGTCGATGCCGCGCTAGGCGTGCGCGCTTATTCGATCAACGACAAGATTCGGATCAGGATATCAGCCACCAGCCTCGAGCAATACAAGAGGCTGCTTCCGGCCGGCGAGCTTTCCGAGATCCTCACCGACCTCGTCTTCTATTATCTTGGTCACCGCTTCGATTTCGACGTAGAATTGGGCCTTGACGCGGCCTTGGCGCCGCCAGTCCGTCTCGGTGTGTCCGGCGAATTGGGCTGGACCTCGTGGATGACGCCGAAAAGGCCGCCCGAAGGCGAAAAGATTTACCTGAGCGACGCGCGTTTCGATCCGATGGAACGGCGGCGCGAGACGATCGCGAGAGAAGCCAAGGCAGCCGCGCGGACATAGGGCCTGCTTGAAACGGGAGGACGCCAGTGAGCGACATCAGCCTTGAAACGGTGACCGGCAAACTCAACCGGGTCGGCTACGACGCCTTCATGCAGGCCTTGCGTCAGGCGAAGGGCGCGGGCAACCGCAACCTCGAACTGGCGCACTGGCTCTATCACATCCTCGCCAACGACCGCTCGGACATCTCGCTGACCGTCGATCATTTCAAGCTCGACAAGGCGAAGCTGCTGAAGGACCTCGCCTCGACCATCGACGGTTTCCGCAAGCAGGAAACCGAGATGCCCGGCATCTCGACGCAGATCACCGACAGCCTGGACCGCGGCTGGTACTACGCCACCCTGTTCTTCGGCGAGACGCAGATCAGAACCGGCCATCTGCTGATCGGCATCCTCAAGTCGCGCGAATTGCGCCGCGCCCTGCAGCAGCTTTCGGCGCAGCTCAGCCAGCTCAACGACGACATCATCGCCGCGGAATCGCGAAAGATCTGGGGCCAGTCGGACGAGGAGAACCTTCGGCCGATGGATGGCTCGGGCCTTTCGGCGCGGCCGGCCGGCGCACCCGCCGGCGACACGCCGGCCTCTCGCGGCACTACGGCGCTCGACCGTTTCTCCGTCGACATGACGGCGGCGGCCGCGGCCGGCAAGATGGACCCCGTGGTCGGCCGCGACGACGAGATCAGGCAGATCATCGATGTGCTGATGCGCCGACGGCAGAACAACCCGATCCTCACCGGCGAGGCCGGCGTCGGCAAGACGGCGGTGGTCGAAGGCTTTGCCCAGCGGCTTGCCGACGGCGACGTGCCGCCGCAGTTGAAGGGCGTTCGGCTCTGCGCCCTCGACATCGGCCTCATGCAGGCCGGCGCGTCGATGAAGGGCGAGTTCGAGCAGCGCCTGCGCTCGGTCATCGACGAGGTGCAGGCGTCGCCGACGCCGGTCATCCTGTTCATCGACGAGGCCCACACGCTGATCGGCGCGGGCGGCGCGCAGGGCACAGGCGATGCCGCCAACCTGCTCAAGCCGGCGCTGGCGCGTGGCACGCTGCGCACCATCGGCGCGACCACCTGGGCCGAATACCGCCAGTATTTCGAAAAAGACCCGGCGCTGACGCGGCGCTTCCAGCCGGTCAATGTCGACGAGCCTTCGATCGAGAAATGCACCTATATGCTGCGCGGCATTCTTGAGCCGATGGAAAAGCATCACGGCGTGCGCATCTCCGACGAGGCGGTCATGGCTGCGGTGTCGCTGTCGGCGCGCTACATCCCCGCCCGCCAGCTTCCTGACAAGGCGGTCAGCCTGCTCGACACCGCCTGTGCGCGCGTCGCCATCAGCCAGTCGACGACGCCGGCCGCCGTCTCCGATATGAAGGCGTCGATCGAGTCGCTGCGCAAGGAACTCGTCGCGCAGGAGCGCGAGGCCGAACTCGGCCGCAACGATGCCGAGCGCATCGAGGAATTGAAGGAAGAGATCAGGGAGACCGAGGCGAAGCTTTCCGATCTCGAGGCGCATTTCGCACGCGAAAAAGGCATCGTCGACGAGATCATGGCGCTGAGGAAAACCTTGGCCGCCTCGGTTGCGCCGGAGGGCAGCGACGTTGGGCCGGCAATCTCTGCCAACGACAACGCCGAAGCTGTCGCCGCGAACGACGATTCCTCAGCCGCTCCACCCGCCGATCCCAAAGCGGAACTCGGCGGAAAACTCTCGCAGCTCGACGAAATCCATCCCGACAGCCGCATGATCTATGCGCATGTGGACGAGCAGGCGGTGGCGTCGGTCGTCTCCGACTGGACCGGCATTCCGGTAGGCCGCATGGTCAAGGACGAGGTGCAGACAATCCTGCAGCTTGCCGAGATCATGGGCCGACGCGTCGTCGGCCAGTCGCACGGGCTTTCGATGATCGCCAAGCGCATTGAGACCAACCGCGCAAAACTCGACAATCCGAACAAGCCGATCGGCGTGTTCATGCTCTGCGGCCCCTCCGGCGTCGGCAAGACCGAGACGGCGCTGGCGCTGGCGGAGTCGCTTTACGGCGGCGAGCAGAACATGATCACCATCAACATGAGCGAGTTCCAAGAGGCTCATACCGTTTCCGCTCTGAAGGGCGCGCCTCCCGGCTATGTCGGATACGGCGAAGGCGGAAGGCTTACGGAAGCGGTGCGACGAAAACCCTACAGCGTGGTGCTGCTCGACGAAGTCGAGAAGGCGCATCCGGACGTGCACGAACTGTTCTTCCAGGTCTTCGACAAGGGCCAGATGGAGGACGGCACCGGGCGGCGCATCGACTTCAAGAACACGCTGATCATCCTGACATCCAATGTCGGCACCGAAGTGATCATGCAGATGGCCGAGGAAGGCAAGACGCGCCCCGACCCGGAAACCTTGAACCAGGCGCTGCGGCCATCGCTGCTGCAAGTCTTCCCGCCAGCGCTGCTCGGTCGTCTGGTTACAATCCCTTATTTCCCGTTATCTGGAGACATGCTGGGCGGCATCGTTCGGTTACAACTCAATCGCATAAAAAAGAGGATCGAAGAAAACCACGACGCGGACTTCACCTACACGGACGCCGTGGTCGAGCATATCGTATCGCAATGCAGGGACCCGGATTCGGGCGGACGCATGATCGATAACATCATCACCAACACGCTCCTGCCCGAACTGTCCCGGCATTTCCTCAATCGCGCGATGGAAAAGCTGGAGATTTCGCGCGCCGCCGTCGACATCAAGGATGGCGCCTTCGCCTACGAGGTCGGGTGACAATCCGACTTCGGACACGTTTTCGAGCATTCATGGAATGTGACCCGCGCGAAAAGCGCGGACGGCACCGTCATGGATAGAGAACAGCGGCGCACGTCTGAACAACGGCGCCCGGGAGCGGCTGACATGAGATCATGGCTGGCGATCGCGGCATTTTGTTCGGTCCTGCTGGTCTGCACGGACACCCACGGAGGTCTTACGATGAGCAATGCGAACGCCGGCGAGCATGCGTCCCTACAGTCCTACCCGGATGCGGTGTTGACCGCGACGGACCAAAGTTCCGGCATCACCGTGACCGTCGAACCCAATGGAACGTCGCTCGCGGCAAAGGACGGCGCGGGCAAGCAGTTGTGGTCGCTCGACGTCGTAAAACAGGTAGGCAAGCCGCACACGGGCTTCCCCGTTATCCGCTATGTCGAGGTGACGGCTCCGGGCACGGTCTCGATCGTGGTCGGCAAGAGCCAATCGGTCGAGATCGATCTGAAGAGCGGGAAAGCAAAACTGCTCGGCGAGAACTGACCGCTCGCGACACCCAGAATTAGGCCGACATTGTCGGCATCCGCCGGTCGGGAGCCCTGACCGGCCGGATAGCATGCGACCGTAGGGCTCCTGAATCGCCTGAGCGGAGGGTGCAATGTTTTACGAGGATTACAAGATCAAGCGCGGCGATACGCTTTGGAATATCGCCATTGCCTACGGCTATCAGGGCAAGGACTGGAAGAAGATCTGGGACGACCCGAAGAATTCCGGGCTGGTGGCGAAACGCACGAAACCGGAACTCATCCAGCCCGGCGACACGCTGATGATCCCGATCCCATGGACCGCGGTATCGACCAGCCTGACGCTGAAGAGCGACGGCGCGGAGATGATCGTCGAGCGCGACGGCGAACTCGGCAAGCAGTTGTCTTTCGTCCAGACCGTCTACCGCCACAACCAGCCGATCGGGCCGAATCCCAATCCGTTCTGCGTAGATGCCTGCACGCCGGACGACGACCTGCCCTTCTACTGGACGGCGCCCGAAATCCAGGCCGACCCGAACCGGCGCAAGCGCTTCTACGACTATTCCAGCCGCAACGCTCCCACTGCGGCGCAAGGCACGACCAAATGGCGCGCCATCGTCTCCATCGCCGTCGTGACCGAGAAGCGCGTCACCATCTGGGATTCCCAGGTCTGGGGCTGGGACATGACGCCCACGCAAGAAATGTCGATGATCGGTCCTCGCGACGCCACCGGCTTCGAGGTCAGCGGGCACCTCCATTTGTTGCGCACCGGCGTCGGCACCGGACCGATCGATTTCGGCAGGGCGGGGTGGACGTTCCGGACTCCGTGAACCGGCGGCCGTTTTTGGCGTCCTACAAAATCGGTCGACCGGAGCGCTCGAAGCGATACCGGAGACCCTCCGGAGCACGTCATGCCCCACCGCTCCAAGCCGATCCACCGGCAGTTGGAAACGCACCGAAACGCCTTTGCGTCATGTTCACGAGGGGTCGGCGTCAGTGCAAAGGTTCTCGGCGCCACGTGATTTTGCGGCAACCCTATGAAATCGCTCGTTCTTTTGAACTTGCCGAGCGACTGTGCGACCGTCGTCGACCAAGCCGTTCAAGTCTGGTCGGAGGTAACGATCGCGGCCAAAAGTGCAGTGATTGCAGCCTTGTAGGCGACGAATTCGGGAGAACTCTTCGCCACGTTCCTGGTTTCGACGGCGGGCGCGGACGGTGCGGGCGCGCCCTTGCCGCGCATCTTGGCCTCCGCCCACAGCTTGACGTAGCTCACCGTCCTGCCCGTCAGGAATGGATTGGCCGAGATGACGCCCTGTCCCAACACATCGACCAGCGCCGCGCCGTCATCCGAGGACAACACGGTGCTTGCCCCCTCCATGCCCAGGAAATGGCAGAGATAGAGCCTTCCCGCCGTGATTTCGTGCCCTCGGGCGCGCAAATAGGCCTCGCCCTCCTGCGCCAGCCGCCGCACCATTTCGCGCGAAATGGTCGGGTCGAAGCGCAGCGCCAGCACCTCTGCCCGCGACAAAGAGCGAGCCAAATCAGGACGATAGGTGCTGATCATCCTGATCCACGTGCTGTCGATGAACTGGCCGAGGCCGGTCGCCGAGGACAGCGGATTCTTGGCGGTGGCACTGCCGCCGCTCTCGACCCGGATGATGCGGTCGACCAGAAGCTCCACTGCCGCGTCGCCGGTGCCGGCGGCGACTGCAATTGCCGGCGTTTCCAACGGGTTGATCGCCTCGGTCCCCGCATAAAGCTCGAAATGCAAATGCGGCCCGGTGGAAAGGCCGGTCGTGCCGACATAGCCGATCACCTCGCCGGCCTTGACAGCCATGCCCTGCGCCAGATTGGCCGCGAAGCGGGAAAGATGCGCATACCGGGTCTCGCGTCCGCCGGAATGGGTGATCCGCACCACGTTGCCGTAGTCCTTGCCGTCCCCATAATAGGCGATGGTGCCGTCGAAGGCCGCGAAAACCGGTGTGCCAACCGGTGCGGCCCAGTCGACGCCTTTGTGAATGCGCACCTCGCCCAGGATCGGATGCTTGCGCGGACCGAAGGTCGAGGTCATGACGCCGTTCACCGGCGTCACCATGCCGTTGGTCACCGTCAGCGAATAGACCTGATCCTCCTCTGTCACGCAGGCGAAATCATCCGATCCAGACGGTTTGAAAACGAAACATTCGATGTTCTTCTGATCGCCGCGCACCGCCGCGTAGAGCACGCGGCCCGACGCCCCATCCACTCCGCGACCGTTCGCCGAATAGACGAGGACCAGCCGGTCGCCCTGCGTGGCGAAAGCATTCAGGTCCTGGCCGCGGGACAGGAACATGATCGCCTCGCCGATTACGCCGGTCGGAACGTTGTTGCGGATGGCGGTCGAATAGATCGCGTCGAGCAGCCGGTACTGGCGCTGCACGGCGGATTGCTCCTCCTGCCCTGAATAGTGGAGCAAATCCTCGCGGACCCAGGGGTCCGTGCCGGCGACGAATTTGCCGTCGTCGGCGCGCGCCAAGGTGCCGATATATTGCGCGTCGGCATAGACGGAGACCTGCACGAGCGAGAGGCTTGTAGCCTTGGGGGACGGCCTCGCCCCGCGCATGGCGACGACGTAGCCTGCGTCCAGTTGCTCCTTGCTGAACAACGCCTTCAGGGCCTCGCCGGCGAGCTTGGCGTCGTCCGGCGTGAAATGATGTTCGAGCACCAGGCTGTCCAGCGTGCGCTGACCCAGCACCTTGTCGACGAAATCCTCGGTGGCGGCGGCGCGCTGGCTCTCCGGCGTCACCGTGGCCACCATCGTATTGTTCTCGATGCGATTTTTCTTGAAGGCCGGCAGGTTCTCCTCGCCGTCGCTGATCGTCTCTCCCCAGCCGGCAGCCGGATCGGAGAATGCCGCCTCGTCCGCCGGTGTCTCGACATCCGGCGGCGGCTCGGATGGTTCGGGGTCAGTGGAACCGGAAGCATCCGCCGGTGGAACCCCGGCTGCCGAACCGGGCGGAACATAGGCGGTCCGCTGCGCCTGGAAGAACGCAAAGTCCTCAGGGCTGGAAGGGATGGTGGTCATCAGCCTTTCACTGCTCGACAGCATGACGTCCGACAGAATCTGGATCTTGTCCGGCACGCCCGGTTCGACGAGATCGGCGGGCTTCGGCACTTCCTTGACACGTGGCATTTGCGACGGATCGCTGCCGATGCTGATGGTCATCGGATCGCCGGCAAGGTCGACGACGGCTGGAACGAAGACCGGCACGTCGGCGTCGGTCTCCCCGGTGTCGACCTCGACAAGGTCATTGTCGAGCCCTTCGATCGTCCATTTGTCTGAGGTGAAATAGAAGCCCAACGCGATTGCGGCCGCCGCCAATGCGCCGGCAACGCCACTGAACTTGATCAGACGCAGCCGTCGTCGCCTCGCGGCGGCCGCCTCCTTCTTCTCCCGAAAGCTGGAGTCGATCGTGTGCATGGCGAGACTAAGCGCCGGATGCGGACGATGCGGTCATTGCAGCCCGCCCGTCCCTAGGAAAAGCGTCCAGCGCTCGGTCTTCTGCGTGTCGACCTCGAAGAACGGCGCCTCCTTGTGCCCGCGCGTCCAGCAATCCTTGTCGCCGCGGATGACGAACCGGCGCGTCCCCACGCACATCGAGGTCGATCCATTCAGCAGCGGCTGGCCGAAGACATCGGTCGCGTAGATGTAGATGTAGCGGTTTGTCAGTTCGTCGCGGATGACGTTGACGCACTGGTTGGCTCCGACCGTCCACCAGCCCTCCGTCTGCCAGAAGGCATCGGCCGCCTCGCGCACCTCCTGCCCGACGGCAAGGTTCACCACATCGAGCGTCTGGTTGCACACGGTGAATTCTGCCCGCGCGGCACCACCCAGGAACAGGGTCAGGAAAACGGCAAGGAAAGGCGCCGTCAGCCAGTTCGCCTTCCCCACGCGATACCGTTTCACCTGCAGCCTCGCAGCAACACACGGCAACCCTACAAGCCGGTGCAGGAATATCCAATCGGCCGGACTTTTTTTTGACATGGAGCGCCGTCTAATCTTTCATCTGTTCGGGCTTGGCTCTCCGACGCGCAACGCTGGACTAATCCATGCGACAGGTTAGTTTCGCGAATGGGCCGAAGCGAAAGGCGAACAGAATGGCGGGACGAAAATCAATGGTATGGGCATGGGCGCGGTCGGCCGCGACATTGACGGCGGTATTGACGTTATCGGCTCCGACAGCCGGCTGGGCACAGGACAAGGCCATCGCGATCGAACTCAACGACGCGAGCAATGTCGACGGCGCCTGCCGCCTCGTGTTCGTGGCCGTCAACAAGAGCGGCGTGTTGCTCGACAAGACCTCCTACGACGTCGTGACGTTCGACGCAGCCGGCAAGGTCGGCAAGTCGCTCACCTTCCAGTTCGGACGGCTGCCGGTGGGCAAGACCAAGGTTGTGCAGTTCGACCTGCCGGGACAGGCCTGCGACACGATCTCGCGGCTTCTGGTCAACGACGTGTCCGAATGCTCCGTGGACGGCAAGGCTTCCGACGTTTGCATCGACGCGCTGGCGACGACGACCCGCACCAAGATCGAGTTCTTGCTGTGAGCTTTCGTCCAGCCGAAAATGACGGCGGGTACGGCGCATGATCACTGTGCTGACCGAACAATTGTCGTCGTCCGGTGGTCCGGTCCTGATCGCCCTTCTGCTTGTTTCTATCGCAGCGATCGCCATCTCCATCTTCAAGGCGCTGCAATTCGCGCGCATGGGCGTCGGCCGGACCGGCGGCACGGAGGACGCGCTGGACCGCTGGGCGAAGGGCCAGTTCGACGACGCCGTGCGCCGGGCGCGGGCCGACCGCTCTCCGGCCTCGGCGGCCGTCGCCGGCGCGATGGTATCGCTGCTCAACTATCCGTCCGACCGCGACCGGGCGCGCGAGGTCGCCGCGCATGTTGCCCTGCATCATCTCAACGTCATGTCGAAGTCCTTACGCTTCCTGGAAACTGTCGCGCAGGCCGCTCCCATGCTCGGCCTGCTCGGCACCGTCATCGGCATGATCTCGGCCTTCGGCGAATTGTCGGCCAAGGGCGGCGCCATCGATCCGTCGGCGCTGGCCGGAGGCATTTGGGTGGCGCTGATCACCACCGCCGCCGGGCTTTCGGTGGCGATCCCCGTCTATTTCCTGTCGATGTGGTTCGAGGCGCGTGTCGACCACGAGCGCTCCTACATGGAAGCGGCAATCGCCAAGGCGCTGTTCAGCATAGCGCCCATCGAGCCGACCGAGGTTGAGCCGGTCGCCGAGTTTTCCTACGGCCTGCCCCGCGCCACCGTACCGGCGTCGCTCGGAGGATAGGCTTTGGCCGACCATTCGGGCTCCATCCTGCCTAAACATGTCCGACGCCGGCGCCCGTCCTTCGTCTTGACATCGCTGATCGACGTGATCTTCCTGCTCGTCATCTTCTTCATGGTGTCGTCGCAGATCGTGCCCTATTCGCTGTTGCCGCTGGGACCGTTGGCGGCGGAAAGCGGCGAACCGGCGACACCTCCCCCACCCGAGAACACCGCCCCGCCCATCGCGGTCCGCATCCTCGCCGGCAGGGTCACGATCGGCGGCGAGAACGTGTCGATGGCGGACGTCTCGACCCGGCTGAAAGCGCTGAGGGCGCAGGGCACCGGTTCGATCCTGCTGACGCCGACGGCGACCGCGACCGTGCAGGACGTCGTGACGGTGCTGGAAGCCAGCAAGGATGCCGAGATCGCCAGCGTGACCGTGCTCGGCCGGCGGAACGCGGCGCCATGAAAATCATTCCGCTTCCCGCGCCCAGGCGGCACAACGATTTCACGCTTGCGATGATCAACATCGTCTTCCTGCTGCTGTTGTTCTTCCTGACCACCGGCAGCCTTATCAATCCCGAGGAAAAACAGTCGACCATTCCCTTTACCCGCAACCTGCCGCTGGAGCGCCTGCCGCGTCCCTTGCTGCTGATGGAAAGCGATGGGTCCCTGTTCCTCGACGGCCGGGCCATTTCGCGGGACGCCCTCGTCGAAGCAGCCCGCGCGGCAATTGAAGCAACGGGCCGCACCGATACGCCGCTCAACCTTCTGGCGCAGCGCGACATGGCGGCGGCCGGTTTCCTCAACGTCGCCGAAACCTTGCGGGCGGCCGGCATCGGGCTGCAGGTCGTCACATTGCGTGAGCCGGCCGGATCCGGCGCGGCCGCCCCATGAGCGCCGCTTCCCCGGTCGGTTTCTGGGTCATCGCCGTCGCCGGTTCGATCGCGCTGCACGGGGCAATCGGCATGGCCCTCTACGCGATGCCGATGCCGGAGACCAGGAAACCCAGCCACACCGAGATCGACATCGCCACGCTTGCTGCCGGCGGGGCGCAGCAGCTTGCCGTCCCCGAAAACGTGGCAGTGATCGAAGCAGAGCGGCCGGCGATCGTCGTCCAGCCTCCGGCCTCGGTGCTGGCGGCCAGGGAAGACCGTGCAGTCTCCGAGGCGGCTCGACTTCAGCCGAGCGAGATGCTTGCCGCAAAAGCGTCCTCGGGAGTCGAGCCGGTCGCGGCCAGCCAAAATGTCATTCAGCCCAGCGAGGAGAAGCAGGCCGCGGCCACTGCGATTGAGACCGCGTCGGAGGCGATGCCGGCAAATCCGGTCGAGGTTCTCGCGGAAGCCAACGCCGCGAAGCAGACCGTCGCCGTAGCCACCCAACCCGATCTCAGCGCGGACAGCATATCCGCGTCCACCCCCGTCCAGCCATCGGACGCCGCAGTCATTGCGGCGCAATCAGCGGTTCTGCCGGATCGGTCGACGGCGGCAACAACCGATTCACCGATTGCGTCGACCGCCATGGAATCACCGGTCGCCACCTCAACCGCACAATCGCCGATCGCCGCCACGTCCCTGGAAGCCGTTGGACCGCAGCTTTCCGCCATTCCCCAGATCGCAGCGGAGGTTCCGACGGCGGTGGAGATCGTGGCTTCGATGGAACCCGCCACGCCAAAAATTGCAACTGGCGGCACCGCCGCGAACATCGTCGCGACCACGCCGAGCGGTGCGTCGACAAGCCTGCCCGCAGTCGCCGAACCGGCGAGATCGGCAACGATCGCTGCCGGCAGCGGAACGCGCGACGCAACCACGCCGGTCGTTGCCAGACCAGTCGTAACGTCGCCGTCCGGCAATATCGCGGGCAACGCCGTGGTTGCCGGATCGACACGCCCGGTCGAAACGTCCTCGCCCATCGCACCGGCTGTCGTGGCTCCCAGCCAGAACAATGTGTCGGTCGCGAAGGAGGCCCAGGTCGCAGCCTTGCTGCCGAGGCCGGACGTCCTGACCGACGGATCGGCGACCGACGGGGCAACGTCGGGAACGCTGCGCGTCGCCGAATTCCTTGCCACCCATAGAGGCGACGATTGCCTGCTGGCGCTGCCGGCCAGCATCAACCCGACGCAGGCGTCGATCCAGGCCTATACGGCCGCGCCGGAGACGGTCGGCAGGCTCGGTGCCGAATATGAACGGCTTTCCGGGCTCAAGCTGAAGGCCGACATGAAGACGGTCTCGAAGGACCAGTGCGGCGCGCTGGCCTTCGCCAGGAGCCTCGCGCAATATCCGAATTTTCCGCTGCGCGTGACGCTCGACCAATCCACCATCGAAAGCGGGCGCGAACTCTCCGGCGTCGTCTCCGGGCTGCGCAAGGATACGCTTTATCTCATGGTCATCGACGATGAGGGTAAGGCCAAGCTGGTCACCTCCTATGCCGGCCAGAGTGCCGCGCGGATGAACTTCAAGGAGCCGATGACGCTGACATCAGGCCCGGTTTCGTCGGTGCAGTTGCTTGTCGCCATCGCTTCGGATGGCCCCCTGCGCACGGTTCCAACGCGGCCCGGACTGTCAGCCGAAGAGTATTTTTCGAGGCTGGCGACGGAGATCATCGCCGGCAACCGGTCGATCGCCTACGGCATCACCTCTTTCGTCGTGCAATAGCTATCCGCGAATGCGGAAATAGCGAGCCGTCGCGGCGACATCCAACTGCTTCGCGCTGATCTCGTTCATGACGCGCGGCAGAAGATCGGAAGCCGGGATCGGATTGCTGACCTTCATCGCCTCCAACGGCTGCGACGTGGCGAAGGCGAGCAGGATTTCCGGTACGGCGCCCTGGTCGCCATCCTTGCCGGTGCCCAAGCCGAGCGCGATGTCGAACGTCGCCTTGTCGCCGGATCTCTTCAGGATGCGGTCGAGATTGTGAGCGATGCCGTCATGGTCGACCAGCAGCAGATAAGTCTCTCGTGACGGCAGCATCTGCACTTCGCCGCTCATCGGATCACGGTCGACGAGTTCGTATTTGACCAGCGACAGATCCGGCGGATCGCCCGCGCCGCGCCCCACGTGGCTCAGAAACTGGGTCACCGCGCATTGCTTCGGCCTGATCAGCCGAACGCTGATCTCGGGTTCGGTGCGGAAACGGCCGGTGAAGTCGTTGAGCAGGCTCTTAAAAGCGTCGACGCTGTCGCCAAAACCTTCGATATCCGTCTTGTCGCCGTTCACCGAAGTAGCGGTGGCGTAGAAGCAACCACCTCCGGAATAGTCCTTCAACCAGGCCAGCCGCTCGGCCGCGATGTCGACGCCGGCCGGACCATCGGTCTTGGTATCCGGCTTGGTGTCGGGCAGCTTGTTCTGACCGGTGTCCGTCTTCTGGTTGTCCTCGATCTCATCCGGCTTCTGGATGTTGGCATCATCCGCCACCGGCGGTTTCCCGTCGTCTACCGGCTTGCCGGTTGCGTCATCCGCCTTTTTCCCGGCCGTATCGTCAACCTTCGGCGTGACGGTATCTGTGTCGGTCTTCTTGGTGGTGTCGGGCGTCGCGTCCGGCTGCTTCGTCCTGTCCTCGATGGGCGGCGGGGTCGGCCGGGAGATGAACCGGTCGAAAAGCCCGCCGTACCACGCCCCGCCCGCGCCGGTCGCCGCGACCGCCAGAAGCGCGATTGCCGCGAGGCCGCCGGATCGACCGCGCCGCTGGCCGCCTGAGGATGATACGGGCGGCTGCGGCAGCAATTCGGGGATCGCAATCTTCGCAGGGCCGAGATACGGGCCGAACGGACTCTCGCTGGGCGGCTCCATCGCCGTCGGCGCAATCGCCGCCGCGGCCGCTTCCGGCGCTTGACCGGCCTTTGCAAGCGATGGAATTTCCGTCGGCACGCCGATGCGCACGGTGGGTGCTACAGGCGGAACAGGGACCGTCAGCGTGGGCTCGGGCGAACGATGTGGTGCCCGGGCCGGGCCGACAAGTTCCTCAAGCTCCGCCATGCCCCCCGGCCGGTTGCGTGGGTCCGGCTGCAGCATCGCCTCGAGGACCGGTCGCAGGCCAGCGTCGAGCGCGGAGAGGTCGGGAACGACGCGGCGCTTCTCGATGACTTCTACTTGGCTGCCGCTCATGTCGAGAGGCGCTCCGCGCAGCGCCGCCGCCATCACGAGCCCAAGGCTGTAGATGTCGGATTGCTCGGCAACCTCGCCGCCATACATGCCAAGCTGTTCCGGCGACACGAAGTTGTATTTTCCGGCGAACACGCCGCCAAGCAGCGTCTCGCCGCCAACCGTCGCGGAGCGCGCAATGCCGAAATCGATGATCTTCGCGCGCTCGACCTTGCCGCCGGGCAGAATGATGTTGTCCGGCGAAAGGTCGCGGTGGATGATGCCGGCCTCATGCGCCGCGGCCAGGCCCGACGCAAGGCGCGCCAGCAGCACGCGCGCTTCGGCCGGCGGCATCGGACCATGCGCAAACATGTCGACCAGCGACAGGCCATCGACGAACTCCATGGCGAGGTACGGCCTGCCGATCGCCTGGTCGATGGCAAAGACGTGATAGCGGACGATCGCTGCGTGCGAGAGGTGGTTGAGGATCGACGCTTCCTTGCGGAACAGCGAAAGGATCATCGCGTCGCGGGCAAATTCCGGCAGCACGATCTTGATCGCCACCGGATCGCCGGTCTGGATGTTGTGCCCGCGAAACACCTCGCCCATGCCGCCGGCGGCGATGCGTTCATCCAGCTCATAGGTGCCGCTGAGCTGCGTGCCGACCGCGACCGGGTCGGGCAGCGACATCAGCATGGTCTTTTCGTCAGCGGGCATGGTGCCAATCCACGCCGCTGCCCCGCGCGAGGGTGCGGTCTCCCTCGCCGGCCATGGCGGCTGTCTGGCACTTGACGACAATGACGGTCACATTGTCTGTGCCGCCACGCTCCAGCACCTTGTCAAGAAGCGCACGGCAGGCAGCCTCTGGCTCGGCAGCGCTGACGGCCACAAGAATGTCCAGGTCACTGGCATGTGCGGTCAGCCCATCGGTGGCGAGCACGAAGACGTCGCCCGGCCGCGCTTGGCCCAGTTCAATGTCGAGCGCGATCTCGTCTTCGACCCCTACCGCGCGCGTAATCACGTTGCGGCGGGGCCAGACGCGTGCCTCGTCGGCGGTGAGCACGCCACGGTCCAGCAATTCCTGCACCTCGGTATGGTCGTGCGAAAGCTGGCTGATCACCCGGTCGCGGACGAGGTAGACGCGGCTGTCGCCCATCCAGATGCAGGCGAACTGGCGCTCGAAGGTCAGCAGCGCGGCAACCGTCGAACCGATCGTACCGCCGCCGCGAGACTGGGCGATCGACCAAATCTGGGCATTGGCGCGGCCGATGCGGTCCTCGAAACGGGCGCGCAGGTCGGGCGCAGAACTGGCCACACCGATCGTCGCCAGATGATCGACGATGCAGGAGGAGGCCACCTCGCCTGCGTCGTGGCCGCCCATACCGTCGGCGACCAGCCACAGGCCGCTGCGCGGCGCCATCAACATCCGGTCTTCATTGAGCTCCCGCACCTTGCCGGGGTGGCTCAGGCCAAAACTCTCGAAACGAATGCCGGGGTCGCTCACTGTTCCTCACCCGCTCCTCACCGGCGCCATACACCCGGCGCAAACCTCATTCTGCCACGACACGCAACATGCGCGTATGGAAATATGGATCGGGAAGTCCGTTCCTGGCATGCAGCACCGGTCCGCGCTGGTCATTGCCGGGCACCCACCAGTAACTTCTGCCACGCGCCACCTGGCGATAGTCATCCTCGAATATGGCCGCAAGAAAACTCGGCGTGTCGGTGTCCTGACCGGCATTCCACAGAGGACCACCCTTGAAATCGGCACGCCTGGCGTTCGGAACCAGCCTGTCGAGCGTCGGCGCAGGCAGGCCAGCAAGAACGGATTCCACGGCGGGTGCCGCGCCATCCTCCAGCACCGCCAGCAGCCGCGCCTCGACTGTCGCAAACCATTTCTCCTGCGGCGCGTAGGAAGGCGGCGGCAGGCTTTCGCCCGCCTCGCAGATATACATTGCCAGCAGCGGGAAGAACCGGCCGATGCCGTCGACCGAAGGCATCAGCGCGCCGGCGCAGTTCGTACCCAGCACTTCGGCGCCGATCCAGAACCGCCAGATCGGCGCGACCAGGTAAAGTTCTTCCCAGCCGCGCCCGAGTTCGCTGCGGCTTGCGGCGACCGCAGTCTGCAGCCAGGTCTCCAGCGGCGACAGCACGTCGACGGAAATGCCGAACGAGATGAAGTCGCGTTTCTGGGGGAGCTTTCCGAACAGCCCGAAACCCATCGCCGCTCACAGCCCCGCCGGACAGGTAAATTGCGTCAGCGCCGGCAGGAAGAACGGATTGGCGGTCGAGCCGACCTGGATCGTGTAGGCGACATCGCGGCCGCCGATGACGAAACGCGCCCGCATTCCGTCCGAGGTCTGCGACAGCGAGCCATATTGCAGCAGAAGCCGCATGAAGGCCCACGGTCCTTCGGTGAGCACAGCCGAAACGCGGCCGGCAATCTCCGGCGTTAGCGTGACGCTCACCGTGCCGCCGGCCATGCTGCCCGGCCATTGCATCGATACCGGCAGGCCTCCGACCTGCTGGCTCTGGACGATCTGGCCGTTGACGTTCATCAACGCCATGTCCGCCTCACCGCTCAGCGAGAAAGGCGTGACCGTCAGGCTGACGGCCGGCATGACGCCGCCTTGCGGGAAGAAGGCGTCGCGGATTTCGGCGGCGCGCTGGAAATCCTTGAGCGTGGTCTTGGACAATTCGCGGCCGAGCCTTGTGTCTTCCTTCCAGACCCAGTCGTTGCCCGACATGTCGGCCAGCGGTGCCAGATTCTGCGCGAAGAAGCGGTCGATGACGCCGTTGGGCGCGAAGATGCGGGCGAAATCCTGCATCTGCACGTCGCGCTCGCTGTCCTTGGCAAAGGGATAACGGTTCGAGATCACGGAATCGCAGGCCCGTGTCACCGTGCTGTTCAGCATCTGGTTGAGTTGGGCCAGCGAATTGCCGGCGGCGTCGCCCTCGAAATCGTCGACCGCCGCGTTGACCATGCGCGCCACCGGGCGCGGCAACCGCGAGGCGTTGGCGCGCAAATTCACCACCTGCATCTGCATATTGGCGTTGGCGCGGTCGGCCTGCGAGGGGTTGGTCGCGGCGAGCACAAGGCTTTGATAGACCTCGTAGAAATTCTGGATCAGCGCATCGATCGGCCGCTTGCCCGGATCGCCCTTGACCAGTTCGTGGAACGGCCGGAACTGCGCCTCGATATTGGCGCCCGGGATCTGGCGGGCCGTGGGGTTGCCTGCGAATGTGTCGCCCGCCCGGCTCTGGGACTTCTTCATCGCCAGCTCGATACCGATGCGGGCGAGCCCGGTGGCGCGCGCCGCGGCGCGATCTGCGGTGTATTTTGCGATGGTCTGCGCGGCGTCAGCGGCGTCCGCATTGATGGTCGGCAGATCGCTTGTCAGCTCGCCTTCGGCGGGCTCGCGCGTCAGTTGCGTCTCCAGGGCCACCGCCTCGAACAGTTGCCGCAGCGGCGAATTGGGCGACGAGGCCGCTGAGAGCGAAACATATTGCGGCTTGTCGGCCGACATCGACTTGAGCTTCAGATTGTCGAGCATACCATTCCAGGCATCGACAAAATCCTTGCCGTAGCGCTCGATCAGGACCGGCCCGAGCTGGCCGAACTGCTCCTCGATCCCCTTCTGCTCGGCGAGTTCGCCCATGACCCATTTCTCGCCCTCGATCTTGTCGGCGACGGCTGCGAGTTGGGGAATGAAAAAATCCTGAAAGCCGGCATAGGTGTAGAAACCCGGCACCACCAGCTTGTCGAGTTCCGTGCCGTCGACCGTCTCGAACACGAGCGCGGCATCGGGGCCGCCGCGGTCGATCACCGAGAAATTCTCGATCGGCGCGGCATAGGAGGCGGTCTTGATCAGCGCGTAGGCGCGGTCGGCCATGTTCATGCGCGCCAGCGAGCGCTGCGCCGATTCGACCAGCGGGCCGTTCAGTTCGAAGGTCGGCTTGTGGCTCGAACCTAGGTCAAGCATAGCGCGCAGATGCAGCACGAGATCCTCGCGCAGGCTGCGGTTGTTGGGACCGGGATAGAGGTTTTCCTCCCAGTCCTTGCGCATCCAGGTCTCGACCAGATTGTCGTCGACCTTCGGCGCCTGACCGCCGAGCATCAGATAGACCTTCAGCGTCTCGTACAGCACCAGCGGGTCGTTCATTCCGGCCTCGATCTGCCGCTCCAGCCGCAGGATCAGGCGCGAGCGGAACATGCGCTCCAGCGCCTGGCGGTAGGTCGTCTCGGTGGCCGAGACCAGCCGCCCGCGCTGCGCCAGGCCAAAGCTCTCGCGCATCGGCGTCGACTGGTCGCGATTGTCGTAGCCGACCGGCATGGTGCGCACTATGTCCAGCACGCCGGCGACGTTCGACAGATCGATGTCGGCAACGGTGTTGCTCTTCATGTAGTCGGCGGCGTTGACGCGGTATTGTTCGGCGGCGCTGTCGGTCGACGCAATCAGCGCCTTGTTGCTGGCGAAGCTGATGCCCCAGGCGCTGAGCAGCCCGACCGCGACAATTCCGATTGCGGCAAGCGTGCCATAACGCAGGATCGCAGCCCGGCGCACCGCGCCCATGTCGCGCGATACCCAGCCCGCCTCGGCGAAGATCACCTTGGTCAGCAGGTCGCGCAGGAAGAAGCTCTTGCCCTGGCCGGAGAGTTGCGACGCATGCGCCGTTTCGCCGAAGCTGCGGCCGATCGAACCCAGCACCTGGTCGATCGGTGTGCCTTCCTGCGTGCCCGACGAGAAATAGAAGCCGCGCAGGTTGGCGTTCACCTGGTAGCGCGTCGGCTCGAAGATGCGGTTGAGGAAATCGGCGACTCGATCCTTGAGCAGCGCGAACTGCGCCGGAAAGCCGAAGATGGCGATGCGCGCGATCGGGTCCGGCTCCTCGTGGAGGCGGTCGGCCTCTTCCTCGGTCAGGCGGCGCACCAGCAGGTCGAACTCGCCCGGCACCTCGCCGACCATGTTCTTCTTGCGGTCCTCGGTCTGGAAGGTGGCGCCCCACACCTTGCGGCGGCGCGTCTCGTTGAAATTGCCGAAATATTCGGCGAAGCCGGCGATCAGGTCGGCCTTGGTGAACAGGGCGTAGACCGGAAAATCGATCCTCAGTTCCTGGTGCAGTTCCAGCAGGCGCTTGCGGATGGCGTTGGTGTGCTCGGCGATCTGCTCGCCGTCCAGGGTCAACAGGTCCTCGACGCTGATTGCCAGGATCACGCCGTTGATCGGCTGTTTGGCTCGCTGCGCCTTCAGCAGAGACAGGAACGACAGCCAGCTCTTCTTGTCGACCTCGCTGTCGGAATCCTGTGTGGTGTAGCGGCCGGCGGTGTCGATCAGCACCGCTTCCTCGGTGAACCACCAGTCGCAATAACGCGTGCCGCCGGTGCCTGCCACGGCCTTGCCGCCGTCGGCGCCGGCCAGCGGGAATTTCAGACCGGAATTGACCAGCGCCGTCGTCTTGCCTGCGCCGGGAGGGCCGATGATGATGTACCAGGGCAGGTCGTAGAGGTAGTTGCGCTTGCCGCTGGAGCGTTTCAGCGTCTCCAGCGCCTCGGCCATGCGCTCGCCGAGCACCTTGCCATCGCCCTGCCTGCCCTCGCTTTCGGCGAGAGCCGCTTCGAGTTTCCTGGCAGCCCTGCGCCTCAGCCAGTAGCGAATGCCGTAGAAGCCGACGACGATGGCAAAGACGACGAGGATGATGAGCAGGCGTATCCAGACCGGATCGAAGGGACGGATGTCTTCATAGCCGATCAGCGGACCGACGAACCAGACGATCGCGGCGAACGCCACGAGGCCGACCACGATCGCCGCCCTGAGGAGCCACTTCTTCATGCGCAGTCCGCGCCCCACCCGAGCCCCGCCGACACGGCTACTCCTCCGCCTTCGGGATCATGACTTCCACCCGGCGGTTCTTTGCGCGGCCCTCGGGTGTCTTGTTGTCGGCGATCGGCTCGTCCTCGCCCTTGCCTTCGACGCTCACACGTGCCGGATCGGACAGTTTCGGGCCAACGATCTTCTCCACCGCCTTGGCGCGCGCCACGGAGAGGTCGAAATTCGACTTGAAGGCGCTCGAGGCCTTGGGTTTCACATTGTCGGTGTGGCCGATGACGTGGATCGGCCCCGGCTCCTTGTCCAGCGCGCCGGCGATCCGCTCGGCAATGGGTTCAAACTCCTTGCGGACGTCGGCCCGCCCAGAAGCGAACAGCAGCAGGTTGTTGACCTGCACCACGATCTTGTCGCCGACCGGTTCGACCGCCAGGCCGCCTGCCGCAATGTCGTCCTTGAGGGCGGCGCGGATGCGCTCGAGTTGCGTGCTCGTCACAGGCAGGTCCGGCATCGGTTGGAAGGCCGCGCGCTCGATCGTCACCGGTTCGGTCGGATTGAGGGCAACCAGCCGCGCCGCCAACGCGTCGCCATCGGCGCTGATGATGAAGCGCAGCAGGAAGTAGATGCCGACGAGGCCCGCTCCCACCACGCCGGCAATCACCCAGAGCGGGATCGCCGCGCCGGTGTCGCGCAACAGCTTCACCATGCCCTGCCAGCGCGGCGAGATATCGTCGTCGCTGCGGGTGCGCAGGCTGCGCAGCGTCTGGTAGACGTCGCGCCGCCAGCGCTGCAATTGCACATCGCCGCCCGCCGCGCCGCGATACTGGCCCTCGAAGCCGAGCGCCAGGCAGGCATGCATCAATTCGAGCAGATTGTAACGCGGCGCAGGGTTGGCGAGGATCTTCTTCAGTTCCTCGAAGAAACCGACGCCGGAGGTGCGCACCTGGAAAAACTGCGCCAGCATCGAATATTGCATCCAGACGTGGCGGTCGGTGCCGGGCAGGTTCTGGACGATGTCGTCGGCCGTGCCGCAGAGCGCGTATTTGGCGACCATCACGTCCTCGGGCGGCGCGCCCGCCTCGCCGGCCTTCTTCTCGAAGTCGCGGATCTCCTGCGCGACATGGTTCATCAGCGGCACGGCCTGCATGTCGACGATCATCAAGCGCAGGCGGCCGAGCAGGATGAGCAGGGGTGCGGCGGCCGCGGTCAGCGGGTTCGACGCGGCATATTCGCCGCCGTCGCGGGCATTGAGCGCCACCTCCAGAGGGATTTTTTCACGCGGCGCGGATGGGGCCTGCTGCTCCGCCGGGCCGGGAAAGAACACGCTGCCGCGGCCGGTTTGCATCCAGTCGTCGCTGCCGGGCATGCCGTAGCGCGCGGCGTCGTTCTGCTGCGGCATCGGCGAATAGGGCTGGGGCGCCGGATAGGACGGACGGGCGGGGATTCCCCAGGCGGACGCTGGCGCATTGTAGGCCGGCGGTTGAGGCGACGGGGTTCCGAAAGGTGATTGCGAGGGCTGAGCGCCTAAAGGCTGCTGCGGCGCCCCAGGCGCCGGCACGCCGGCTACCGTGCCGGCAGGGGGCGCGCCGCCGGCATCGGCCTGCCCTGGGGTCGGACGCACCCTCCCCGCCGGGTTCGGCCGAATGACCGTCTTCCCACCCGAGCCGAAGGGGTCGTCCTTGCTGCTCATCTCCGCTCTTCCACGATCGCCCACAGGTCGAGCACGAGGCCCGGCCAGTCGCCGGCGAAATGCAGGCCCATGCCACTCGCCACGCTGAATTCGGGCCACAGCGCCGACGACTTGTCGAGGTAGAAATAGACGTGATCCGAAACCGCGCGGATCTGGCGCGGCGGCGTCGGCATATGCACCAGTTCGATGCCGGGCAGATGCGTCTGCACGATCTCGTTCATCTTGGTGTTGGGGCCGACCTTGCAGAGCGCGGGGAATTGCTGCTGCACCTGAGACAGCGGCCGGCTGGCCGCCACCTCGATGACGAAGGTGGCGTTGCGGAACAGTGCCCGGTCAGGCACCGTGGCGACGAAGGCGTTCGGGGCCTTCTCGACGAGGTTGAGACGGATGGCGCGGCCGATGTCGAGGCTGAGCAAACGCTGGATGTCCGACAGCACCGGCTCAAACACGGTGTCCAGCGAATCCTGGTCATAATCGGCATATTCGGGGGCCAGCCGTTTCGGCGAAAATGTCCACAACTCTCCGGAAATGCGCAGCAGTTCCTTGTAGAGTTCGACCGGATGGATGAACTGCGAAGCGCGCATGTGCTTCACCACGTTGATCTCGCGATTCAGCATCTGCAGCATGAAATAGTCGAAGGTCTGCAGGCCGCCGCCCGAACTTGGATCGGCCGCATAACGCGAAAGCGTCTCCAGTTTCGTGTCCATCCAGCCGATCACCCGGTCAATCCAGCCGGCCACCACCGGATGCGCCTGCGTGGCGATCACCGGCGGCGCGAAGGTCTCGTCAAAGATGATCGTCTTGTCGCGCACCTCAAGGATGCGCGCGACGCGCAGGCAGTTGGCGCCGGGCTTCGGCGTCTTGCGGACTTCGAAGCTGGCACGCGGATGGGCGACCTCGATCTCCTGTTCGACATGCATTCCGGACGAAGAGTCTATCACCGTCTCCAGGTCGCGGACATAGCGGCTGCCGGAGGTTCCCTCCGCCATGTCGACTTCGCGGCCATTGACCACCGCCGCGGGAAGGACCAGCCAGACGACCTGCTTGTCGACGCCGGCCGGCACGTCGATGGGGGCGGGCAGCGGACTGGAGCCAGGCATGTCGAATGGCGTGCCGTCCTGGAATATGCCGCTGGCGCGCCTCAGCGCGAACTTGTTCTGCTGGGCGAGATCGCGGTCGATCTCGATCTGCGCGAATCCCCAGGGATAGGCACCCAGTTGCCGGACACGGTTTTCGAGCAGCCGCTCAAAGTAACGGTCGTTCTGCTGGAAATGATGCTGGCGAAGAAACAGCCCTTCCGACCACGCTACCTTGCTGTACCATGACATCTTAGCGGTCGGTCTCCGGTGGCCTTGTCATCGGCAAGGTATCGTCTGCTTTTGCAAACGAATGCTAAAGCAATGCGCCTGCAATGAAAACCGTTCTTCACGGCCCATCCCGAACCGGCTGACCAGCGCGCTGCCGAAGCCTGAAACCAATCCCGCCATCGTGTCGCCCGCAACGCAACGGACAAAGCCAAACCCTGCCGCATCGGAACGCAGCATTATGGCGGAAATTGCATGCCTCAAAGCCTGGCGAAGCCCGCCGAGAACCCGTTCAGCGAGAGTTGAAGGATGATTTCGTTACCGGCGAATGCCGTGACGGCGACGTTGAGTAACTTGCCCTGTTTCATCGCGTTGATGAACGTGTCCTTCAGCGCGATGATCGCGTAGCTGCCCTTCTGGTCGGCGGTGACGATCGGAAAATTCTGCCTTGCCGCCTCGTCGATCCAGATGTCGACGCCCTTGGACAGATTGAGCCCGTGCGGCAGGCCGAGATTGAGCAGCGGCTTGCCGTCATTGTTGGTCACCACCGCCGTCAAGACGCGCTGGCCCTTGTCCTTCATGATGAGGGTCTGGGTCAGCGTGCACGCCAGCTTGGCTTGGTTGGCCTCCCCCGAACAACTGATCGTCCAGGTCGGCGCGGGCGGCGTTGCGACCTCCTGCGCGAGCGACGGCTGCACGGCGAGGAGCCCTGTCGCGCATCCAGCCAGCAAAACCGTTCGCGCGGCGGTGAGCCGCCCGCGAGACCCTCGCGTGGACATGGTCAGAACCTCGCCTTCAGTCCGATCTTGCCAGCATAGGTGCTGCTGTCCTCGGAGAATTTGCCGCGAACTTCCGCACTCATCGTCGTGATCTTCGATATCTGATAGTTGAAGCCGCCCGCGATGGCAGCGGAGAAGTCGGCGTCGTCAAAATCGAACTCGACATCCTGAACGCTGCTCTCGTTGCGGTAAGCGAAGCGCTGCTGCAGGTCGAGCCGGAGATAGGGGCTGAACACCTTGCCGTTTTCGAGCGGATAAAGACCGAAGATGCCGGGCTCGAATTTGATCGCGCCGAACGAGATGTTGGACTTGCCGAAATTGACGCCCTGGCTGTCCTCGAAGGAATCGCCCTGGAAGGCGACGCCCAGCAGACCGCCGCGCAGGTCGAAGCGCAGGTTCTCGTCGATCTGGTAAACATGGCCGATGCTTCCGGTCACCGCCACGCCCGCGGTATCGTAGCTGCCGGTCGAGTTCAGCACGCCGTTGTTGAGGTCGGTGTTGCCGAAGAAACCGGTCGCCGAGACCAGCCCATAGGTGGTGCCGGTTCGGTAGAGGCCGTAGCCGCCGACCATCCAGCTTCTGTTCTCGCCGTCGCCGACATCGGCGAAAAGGTTGGTGGAATCGAGATCGACCGACGAGGTCGTGTAGCCGCCGAAGAGGCCGACATCCAGACCGATCGACTTGTCGAGCCCGAAATACTCTGCCGCATTGAGCTCGACGCTGGCGGCAATCGAGAAATCGTCGGCCGTGAAGGACGGACCGTTCACGCCGGAGAAGCCGCCGCCCGTGATGCTGAAGCCGTCATGGTTGACACGCGCCGCCTGGCCCGAAGCATAGATGCCGAAGCTTGGTGCCGCGTCGGCGCGGTTGCCGCTGACCAACAGGTTGAAATTCGTCAAAACGCTGTCGTTCAAAATGTCGTAGACGGCCGAGGTGACCGTCTCGAGCGGCTGCGAATCGACCGCGACACGCGGCAGCAGCGGCGCGGATGGGTCGACCGGCGAAACCAGCAGATAGAGCCCGCCATCGGCGCCGGTGATCACGTCATAGGTAAACAGATCGCTCGGCGTCGACGGTATTCCGTCGACGGTGAAGAAGGGCGAGGCTGTACCGCCGGTCGGCGCGGTCTCGCCGGCCACCGGAGCGATGGCGATAACGCTCGATATCGCGAGTTGCGGCGTGCCCAGAAGGTTGACGAAAGCCGTGTTGGCGCCCGCGGCCGTGAAAGTGCCCGCGGCATTGATCAAGTCCGACACGCCCTGTTGCGCATTGACGTCGATGGCGATGGTCGCGCCGTCAAGGGCGATGTCGCCGACGTTGAAGACGTCCGTGGGATCGCCGTTGGCCATGTCGATGGTGGCGTCGTTCACAATCAAGCGGCCGGCACCACCTGCCTGTGAATTCAGGTTGACCTGGCCCGAGACGAACACCGTCGAACCGGTCAGCACCGACAGCGCGTCGATCTGCTGGGTGCCTTCGTTGAACGCCAATGTCGAAGCACCGCCCACCGTCAGCCTTTCGAACCCGGCGAAGTTCTGGCTCTGCCCGCCGCCTGCAAGATTGGTGCCCGTGATGGTCCCGACCGCATCTGTCCCGGAGAACAGGACACCGTCGCGCAGCGTTAGGTCGTCCGCATCTATGACAAGCGTGTTGCCAGACAGGCCGGTTATGTCGCCGCGGATTGTCCCGCCGTTCAGCGTTACGGTTTCCGCCTGGATGCCGCCGTCGATGGTGCCGGCCGAAACGGTGACGGAATCCTCGCCGCCGCCGCCGACGATCGAACCTGCGATCGTGCCGCCGCCCACTGTCATCACGTCCGTACCGGCACCGAGATTAACCGAGCCGCCGATCGAACCACCTGCAACCTGCACATTATCGTTGCCGGCCCCGGCATCGACAGTCCCAGCAATATCCGCCGTGCCGGCTATGCTGATAGCGTCATTGCCGGCCCCGCCATTGGCCGAGCCGTTGACCGTGCCGCCGGCAAACGCCATTTCGTCGTCGCCCGCGCCGCCATCGACGTCCCCGGCGATCGTTCCAGCATTGACCGCAACGACATCCGCATCGTCGCCAAGATCGACCGCTCCGCCGATCGTGCCGCCCGCTATCGTCACCCGATCGATGCCAGCCCCGCCGACGACATCGCCGCCGATATCCGCGGTGCCGGCAACGTCGATCGTGTCGTCGCCGTCCTCGCCAAGCACCGAACCGCCCACCGAACCTGCGACCGCGATCTGGTCGCTGCCAGCGCCACCTGCCACCGATTGATCGATGGTCCCGCCGGCCAGCACGGAGATGCCGTCATTGCCGGCCCCGCCATTCGCCGAACCGTTGACCGTTCCTCCCGCGAACGCCATCTCGTCATCGCCCGCGCCGCCATCGACGTCCCCGGCGATCGTTCCAGCATTGACCGCAACGACATCCGCATCGTCGCCAAGATCGACCGCTCCGCCGATCGTGCCGCCCGCTATCGTCACCCGATCGATGCCAGCCCCGCCGACGACATCGCCGCCGATATCCGCGGTGCCGGCAACATCGATCGTGTCGTCGCCGTCCTCGCCAAGCACCGAACCGCCCACCGAACCGGCCACCGCGATCTGGTCGCTGCCGGCGCCGCCTGCCACCGATTGATCGATGGTCCCGCCGGCCAGAACGGAGATGCCATCATTGCCGGCCCCGCCATTCGCCGAGCCGTTGACGGTCCCGCCCGCGAACGACATCTCGTCATCGCCAGCGCCGCCATCGACATCTCCACCGATCGTGCCCGCGTTGACCGCCACGACGTCCGCGTCGTCGCCAAGGTCGACCGCTCCGCCGATCGTGCCGCCGTCGATCGTTACATTGTCGATGCCAGCCCCGCCAACGACATCGCCGCCGATGTTCGCAGTGCCGGCAACGTCGATCGTGTCGTCGCCGTCTTCGCCAAGCACAGAAGCGCCGACAGAACCGGCAACCGCGATCTGGTCGCTGCCAGCGCCACCAGCCACCGACTGATCGATGGTCCCGCCGGCCAGAACGGAGATGCCGTCGTTCCCAGCCCCGCCGATCGCCGAGCCATTTACGGTGCCACCGGCAAACGACATCTCGTCGTCGCCCGCACCGCCATCAACGTTTCCGGCGATCGTTCCCGCATTGACCGCGACGACATCCGCATCGTCGCCAAGGTCCACCGCGCCGCCGATCGCGCCGCCGTCAACCGTCACCGTATCGATGCCAGCCCCGCCGACGACATCGCCGCCAATATTCGCGGTATCGGCGACGTCGATGGTGTCGTCGCCGTCTTCGCCGGCCACAGAAGCGCCGACAGAACCGGCAACCGCGATCTGGTCGCTGCCAGCGCCACCAGCCACCGACTGGCCGATAGTCCCGCCGGCCAGAACGGAGATGCCGTCATTGCCGGCCCCGCCAATCGCCGAGCCATTTACGGTGCCGCCGGCAAACGACATCTCGTCGTCGCCCGCGCCGCCATCGACGTTTCCGCCGATCGTTCCAGCATTGACCGCGACGACATCCGCATCGTCGCCAAGGTCCACCGCGCCGCCGATCGCGCCGCCGTCAACCGTCACCGTATCGATGCCAGCCCCGCCGGCGACATCGCCGCCAATATTCGCGGTATCGGCGACGTCGATGGCGTCATCACCGCCTTCGCCCAGCACCGAGCCGCCCACCGAACCGGCGACCGCAATCTCATCATTGCCGTCGCCGCCAGCCACCGACTGATCGATGGTCCCGCCGGCCAGAACGGAGATGCCGTCATTGCCGGCCCCGCCAATCGCCGAGCCATTTACGGTGCCTCCGGCAAACGTCATCTCGTCGTCGCCCGCGCCGCCATCAACGTTTCCGGCGATCGTTCCCGCATTGACCGCGACGACATCCGCATCGTCGCCAAGGTCCACCGCGCCGCCGATCGCGCCGCCGTCAACCGTCACCGTATCGATGCCAGCCCCGCCGGCGACATCGCCGCCAATATTCGCGGTATCGGCAACGTCGATGGCGTCATCACCGCCTTCGCCCAGCACCGAGCCGCCCACCGAACCGGCGACCGCAATCTCATCATTGCCGTCGCCGCCAGCCACCGACTGATCGATGGTCCCGCCGGCCAGAACGGAGATGCCGTCATTGCCGGCCCCGCCAATCGCCGAGCCATTTACGGTGCCTCCGGCAAACGACATCTCGTCGTCGCCCGCGCCGCCATCGACGTCGCCAGCGATCGTTCCAGCATTGACCGCAACGACATCAGCATCGTCGCCGAGGTCGATCGCACCGCCGACCGCGCCGCCGTCAACCGTCACAGAATCGATGCCAGCCCCGCCCGCGACATCGCCGCCGATGTTCGCGCTGCCTGCAATGTCGATGGTGTCATCACCGTCGCCCGCGAGAACGGAACCACCGGTAACGCCACCTGAGATATCGAAGACATCGGAGCCTGCGGCGCCGTCGACATCGCCGGCGATAGTCCCCCCCGTCATGGCGTATTGGTCGTCACCATCCCCCAGTCCGACGGAGACGGTCGTTCCCACAGCCGTTCCGACGCTGGCGCCCCCGGACATGCTGACGGCGTCGTTGCCGCCGCCCGTTTCGACAGACCCGCTAACCGATCTGGCCGAAACCGCTACGGAATCGTCCCCCTGCGCTCCAGTGGCGTCGTCCGTCAGGACCGATCCACCGATCGCACCACCGTCGACCACGACGACATCGTCGCCGGCGCCGCCGCCGACATCGCCGACGACCGTCCCGCCGGAAAATGTCATCGTGTCGTTGCCGTCATTGGCGTAGACGAATTGCTGGACCGTTCCGGCCGTCATGGCGACGGTGTCGTCGCCTGCGCCGAGATCGACGAATGTGCCGATCGCCCCGCCGCGAATGGTCACCGCGTCGTCGCCATCCTCGGCCGTCACATGACCGAGGATGTTGGCGGTGCCGGAGACGTCGATCGTATCGTTGCCGGCGCCGCCGCCCACAAAGGTGCCGACCTGGCCGCCGGAGAGGGCAAGCACGTCATTGCCCGCGCCGGCGCTGACGGCGCCGTCCAGCGTGCCGCCGGTCATGGTGAAACTGTCGTCGCCATCTTCCAGGCCGACGGAATCTAGGCCGCCCGGTCCGCCGGCGATCCCGATCTGCGCGGTGCCGGAAACCGAGACGGTATCGTTACCGCCGCCGGCGAAAATTGAACCGCCGATGCTCCCCCCGGAGACGGCGATAGTGTCATTGCCTTGGACCGGGGCAGCTCCGTCACCGAATACCGATCCAGTGACCGTCCCGCCAGTCATCGCGATGCCGTCATTGCCGGCACCTCCGTCGACAAATCCGTCGATCGTGCCGCCGGTGATCGTGAGGGCGTCGTAGCCATCACCCAATTGCAGGAAGCCCCCAACTGAACCGCCAGCAACCGTCACAGTGTCGATGCCAGTGCCGGCATCGACACCGAAATCGACAACACCACCGCTATTGACCGTAATCGCGTCGCGGCCGTCGCCGCCGAGCACAGCGCCGTGTACGGTTCCGTCGGCATTGACGGTTTGGCTGCCATCGGGGCTGGTTAGCGAGCCCGCACCGATCAAGAAGACGTCGCTACCTGCCCCCAGATCGACATTCGCCGGCGCCGCGGCGGTGCCGACAACGCCACCCAGCACACTTACCTGATCGCCGGCATCTCCGCCGTCGATGCCGGCTTCGACGACACCGCCAACGCCAATCGCGATGGCGTCGGAACCCGCACCGCCCTGCACAGCGCCGTGAACCACGCCGTCGGCCAGGACAAAACCTCCATCGCCGTTATCGACGAAGGCGCCTTCGGCCGAAAAAATGTCGTCGCCGCTGCCAAGAACCACATCGGCCGCGGCAGTCGCGGTACCAACCGTCCCGCCCGACACGCTTACCGTATCGATACCGTTGCCAGCGTCGATGCCGCCTTCGACCGTCCCGCCAACAACCACCGAAATCGTGTCGCGGCCATCGCCGCCCAGAACGGCTCCATGAACGATGCCGTCGGCATCGAGCGTCTCGGATCCATCCGGATTGGATATGGTGCCGGCGCCGACGACGAATTCGTCGCTGCCGAGACCGAGATCGACATCCGCCGGCGCCGCGGCGGAACCAACGACGCCGCCCAGAACGGCTACGTCGTCGTCGCCGGCGCCCGCGGCGATGCCGCCCGTGACTGTCGTGCCGACGCCGATGGTAATGTCGTCCGCACCGTCACCGCCCAAAACGGCACCGTTGATGAGGCTTTCCGACAGGAATGTTCCGCCCTCTCCAGCGACAAGCGAACCGCTCGCCGTGAAGAGATCGTTGCCCGCGCCGAGGTCGATGTTCGCCGGAGCCGCGGCGGTGCCGACAACGCCGCCAAGAATGTTCACCTCATCCGCGCCGTCACCGGCAAGGATCGTGCCGGATACGGTGCCGCCGGTCATCGTGAGTAGGTCGGCGCCGATGCCGGCGTCGATGCCACCCACCACGTCGCCGCCCGAAATCGTGATCTCGTCGTTGCCGCGGAGCGTCGAGAACACGACATCGTTCGGGTCGAGCGTATAGGTGACGCCGTCGCTGTCGGTCGTGGTCAGCACCGGCGGCAAGGGATTGGCGTCGCTGATCGTGCCGCCGTCGATCGTAATGATATCCGCGGCCTGGCCACCGTAATCCAAATTATTATCCGTCTCTCCATCGAAGAAGACGGCATCGAAGCTGGTCAGGAAGAGGTCCGCCCCATCGCCCGGCGCACAATTGACAGCCACGGACGTCACCGAATATCCGGTGACGGGATCGCCGACGATGGTGGGCGTGGCGGTGCAGGCCAGCGCCTCCGGGGCGGACAGGATGCCGGCCGCCAGTATGGCAGCCGTCGAAACCCCCGCCAGGCGCGCCGCTCTCGATCTGTCCCTCATCAAACCCCCTCGCCCCGCCGCGAAATCAGATCACGTCGCGAGCGCTCGTCAATGACACGACAGGAGCCCTCATTCTCCCGGCACAAAATCCCACCAACAATTGGTAGTCCGCTCAGCGGCATTCCGCAACGGAATCCGGCGGTCCTCTATGCCGACGGTTCACGCGTGTGATTCGAATGCAACAATAAGACCATCAATCCATGCCGCTGGTTAATGCTCTATTTCCGAAAACCTCTCCCCATTGTGCCGGATTTGGCGTCGACCTTCGCAATTTCTGGTCCGGAGATTGATATTATCGCCGCCCATCATAAAATGGCCCTGTTCGCGCGGCCTGAATTGACGTGCATACTGCACGCAGTTTGAGTTCAACCCATGCGGCCTCCACGGCTGCATAAAGGAACGGTCGAGACATGACGCCTTTGCTGCGCCTCGCCAGAACCGTCATTCTGTTGGCAATGACGCTGCTCGGCCCCGCGGCGATGGCGGCTACGGAGGCTGACAACGCGCAGGACCAGCGCGGGCGCCTGGCCATCGTCATCGGCAATTCCAACTACCAAAGCGCCCGCTACGAAGATCTTGCCAACGCCGCCAACGACGCGACGCGCCTATCCGAAGCCCTGAAGCGCCTGAATTTCGAGGTGGCGACCGGCATCGACATGACCTCGGTCCAACTCAACGACTTGTTCCGGAGCTATGAACCGAAGCTCAACAGCTACAGCGCGGTTCTGATCTTCTATGCCGGTCACGGCGTTCAGTTCAACGGCGAGAATTACCTGCTTCCCGTTGATACGCTCGACCCCGAAAGCGTCGCCAAGCTCACCGAGCGAGCCGTCAAGCTCAACGACGTTATCGCCCGGTTCACCAGCCGCGACCGGCAGACATTCATCTTCCTCGACGCCTGCAGAAACAATCCGATGGGATCGCGCGACCCCAGCGCCGGCAACGGTCTGGCGCAGATCGAGGCCGGTGAAAACACCTTCGTCGCCTTCGCCACCGAGCCGGGCAAGGTGACCGTGGACGGCACGGGTTCGAACAGCCCATTCACCACCGCCCTTCTGCAAAACCTCGAAATCCCTGGCCTCAGCATCTCCGACATGATGATTAGGGTGCGCAACGAGACGGAGCAGCTTACGGTCGGCAACCAGGTTCCGTGGGATCAATCGAACCTGCGCGAGCAGTTCTATTTCACCGAACAGCAGGTGATCGATTCACAGCAGCTGAGCGCCACGCTGAACCGCATCCTCGAAGTGCCGAGCATGAAGGAGAAGCTGCTGGTGCAACTGGCTTCCGCCGACAGCGACCTGCAAAGCGCGGTTTTGCTGCTCGGCAAGGAACTGCCCAGCAGCACGCGCTCAGTCGAGGTCGGCACCGACGGCCAGCAGGTCGCCAGCCTTGAACTGGGCGGCACGCGCAAGACCGTCACATCCGACATCGAATCGCTGCTGGTCCTGGGAAAATCTCAGGATGGCGAGGACAAGGCGCCCGGCTTCGACCTCAACCACCGCATCCAGACAGAGCTTTCGCGCGTCGGCTGCTATCGCCAGACCATTGACGGTGTGTGGGGGCCAGGCTCACGCAAGGCGCTCGGCGAGTATCTGCAACGGACGAAACAGAACCGGGACGTGCTGGAGCCGAATGTCGACGTGCTCGGCGACCTATTCCTTCGTTCCGGCCGCATCTGCCGCGAGCCGGCGCCGGCCAAGCCCGTCAAGACCGCGACTATGGAATCGACTGGAAAATCGAAGGCAAAGACGACTGGTCAGGCTAGCGGACGCAAGCAGAAAACCTCCGGCGGTACGGCACGCAGCAGGCCAGCCGCCCCACCGCCGGACATCGGCGCGGGCATCGGCATCGGCGGCGTGTTCTGAGAACTGGCGCCGCGTCAAGCGCGCAACTCATTGCGATTTCAAAGGGTTGCCGGAAAATGCGCGGCGAGAATCGGTCAATGCACTGACGCTGATCCCTTGCGGGCTTGCCGCGATGGTATTTTCGGGCGTTTCGGGGTGATGGTGCGGTCGCAAGCCATGCCACGAGCGTGACACCCCCAAACCTTCCTACCCTATACCCCAAGCAAGGGCCCTACGACCCGCCGATCGCCGGTGTCCGTCCGAGACTATGGTGGGCGCCGCGAAGAATGCGCCGCGGACGATGCAGCCGTGCACGCCGGCGGGCCGGGACATCGCGAAAACCGATGATGCCTCAGCCGCTCCATCCTGAGCGCCAGTAGACCGCTCCCATCGGCGCAGACTTGGATGTTGTCACAACGGGACCACAGGATGTTCGCTGCCGAATTGTGACGTTCAAATGCGACCGCGGCCAGAACTTCAAAGGTAGCACTGGCCGCCTATCTCGCGGCCTGAGGGTTGGTGCTCAGCCCCAGCCGCCCGGGCCGTCACCATCACCGCCGCCTCCTCCGCCACCGCCTCCGCCGCCGGAGCCTCCACTACCACCGCCACCGGAGCCTCCATTGCCACCGCCGCCAGAGCCGCCGCGGCCGCCTCCGCCCATTCCACCGCCCCCGCCTCCACGCTCGCGCGGCGGCGCGTCCTGGACGGGTTGGGCGGACGGCACTCGGCGGACCACGCGCTTGCGCGCAGGCCCCGCCGTGGGCCCTGCCGCCTCCTGCGATGACGCAGCAGGTCTCCTGGCTGATGTCGTCTGCGAGCCCTGAATTCCGTTGGCGTATTTCAAGGGAGTGAGCATGGTGTTCTCCACGCTGGCGCAGTTGGAAAGCGCTCCGGCCGCCACGCCGATCATAAGCAACGTCAAATATCTGCGCATGAAACCTGTCTCCCGTTCAATTCGCGATGCCGTTCACAGCATGTCCAGCCGCGGCGTCGATTCGATCCATTCATGGCGGACGATCTCGACATAGAGATCGACCGGGTCGGCCGGCGCCTTGCGGCCGAGGATCTCGGTCGCGGCAGTGCGGACCCGCGGCCCAAGCTTGCCGTCGGCATCGACGCCAGAGGCGCCCAGCCGGATCAGCGCCTTCTGCGTGTCGGTCACGAGTTGCGCCTTCGGCATAGCGGCAAGCCGTTCGCGGGCATTCTGCGACGCCTTGCCGGCCTTGCGGGCGACGGCCATGGCATAGAGGCGCACCGCCTCCTCCGGGTCGGCGGCAAGCGAGGGCTCGGCGCTGACGATCTCGGCAGCGTAGAAGGCGCCCCAGCCATCGCCGCGCGCCGCGCTTTCGCGGAACAGTTTCAGCAGTGTCGCTTGATCGCTCTTACCTGCCTTGCGGTCCATCAGGGCCATCAGCCTGGCCGCATAGGGGTGAAGCTTGCGGTTCGCTTCATCGAAAAGCTGGTAGGCCTTTGCCTCATCCTGCTTAACATAGGCGCCGTCGCGGTACATGATGCCGAGATTGACCTCGCCCCACACGTCGCCGCGCTCTGCCGACTTTTGGAACATGACGTAGGCGCGCTCCATGTCCTTCGGCACCTTGTTGCCGTAGAAATATTCGGCGCCGAGCTGGTTCAAAGCGTAGGTGTGACCGGAATCCACCGCCTTGTTCATCAATCCGATGCCGCGCTTGACGTCCTGCTTGATGCCATTGCCCTCGATCAGCGCTTTGCCGAGAGAATATTGCCCGTAGGGATCGCCCTTGCGCGCCGCCGCCTCGAACAGCGGGATGGCCTTCTTCGGGTCGAGTTCGACCGCCGCACCAAGCTGGTAGAGCCGGCCGAGGAACTGGCCGGCACGAACATGGCCGCCGTCGAGTGCTTCGCGCACCATCTTCAGCGCCGCCGGGAAGTCGCCCTTGGCGTAGAGCACGCGGCCATATTCAAACTTGAAGCGCGCAATGTCGGGGAAATCGGCGACGGCCTTGCCGCAGGCGGCGAGCGCCTCGTCGATCTTGATGGAGTTCGGCCAGACTCCTTCCGTGACCGCCTGGATATCCAACGGCTCGGCGGCCAACCGGTCACAAGCGTTGACCTCGGCGTCGATGGCAATGACCACCGGCTTGGCTTCCGGCGCGGACACTACCGGATTGAGCACGATCTGCGCCTCGCCATCCGTCTTGTGGATCGCCGGCCGCACCTTGAGCTTCGCGATGTCCTCGGCCCGCACGAGATCGCCGAGCACCAGCATGTCCTGGCCGACAGCCACCTGGGCGGAAGGGTCGCGCGTGTCCACGCGCAGCCAGCCAGTCGGACGGCCGGCGCCGAGTTCCAGCGTCGGAACCGGCGTGAAGCCGGTGCCGACGTCCGAATTGAGCGTCAGCTTGACCGGAGTCACCGTCTTGGTCATGCCGGCGCCATCGTTGGACGCGACGACGATAGACGTGTCGGGCTCGTTCGGGATGGAAGCGTCGAAGACAATGGCAACCGCCCCCTTGGCGGTCTGGCCGCTGTCGGAATTGATTGTATAGGGGATGAGTTCCACCGGCTTCTGGCCGGCGTCAGCGGCATAGACGATGTCGCCGATGCGGTTGGCATCGATTGGTGTGCCGGGACGGACGACCTGGTCGTCGAGCAACAGGATGCCGGAAGCCGGAGCCTTGTCGAAGCTCGCCGTCAGCTTCATCCCGCCAGAGGCAATGGGCGACTGGATATTCAGGTTGACGCGCGTGGCCGAGGCCGGCGCGCGGACCTCGGTGACGCTTTCACCAAGCACCAGGATTTCCTGCTCCGAAATAAAATAGAACTGAGAGGTCAGGCTGGAGACGTCCCATGGCACCTGGCGGCCGCCGGTGCTGTCGATGACCGCCGAGCGGACCATGGTCAAGACTTCGCGCACTTCCTTGTTGGGGCTCAATACCTTGTCGGCGAAGGCGCCGGCGAAGGGGCTGATGTCGCCGCCGCCGTCATAGGCAACCTCGCCCGGCGCGGTCGAATAAACGATCAGCGAGCCCTGCTTGGGCGTCAGCGAGGCGAGTCCCTTCGAGCCCGCGACGTCGACCTTCTTGTCGCCGAGATAATAATACTGATTGCGGAACGGATTGTCGCGGCAGGCGTCGAGCACAAGGATCTGCATGCCCGAGGCGGCACGCATATAGTCGAGCAGATTGTTGACGTTGTAGGTTTCGACTTCCAGATCGTAGGAAGACGAGAGGCTGGCATCGACCGGGATGATGAAATTCTGGTCGGCAACCTGGACCGCGTGGCCGGTATAATAAAACAGCGCCACGTCGCCGTCGTTGAGCGTCTGCAGGAACTCCCTGACGGTCTTCTCCAGCCCAGCCTTGTCGAGGTTCTCGCCGACCGTGACTTCGAAATTCGCGTCGCTCAGCACGGCGCTGATGCGCTCGGCATCGTTCACCGCATTGGGCAGTTTCGGCAGGTTTGCATAAGCGGAATTACCTATAACAAGCGCCGCGCGCCGGCCTGACACGCTCTTTTCCGTCGCATCCGCCGACCCGATGGCCACGACGGCCGACAGCACAACAAGAAGCGCGGCCAGAACCAAGCGCCGCAGCGCCGTGGCCGGTCCGAACGACTGAGAAAGGAACTTCATCCGATCACCTCGGCAAGCCCTTGGAGATTATACGCCCATCCAAGGGATCGCACAAAGATGATTCAGGACGGTGTCGCGATGAAGGCGGCTTGTTACGAAAACCTCGGAGACTGTTGAAACCACCACAGCTTCGGTGCAACCGTCGCTTATGAGGCGGGAACGGCCTTCTTCGTATCCAGCCGGTCGATCGCCTCGACATTGCCGGCCGAAGGCCCCTTCGGGTCGAACACCGATGCCAGCCAGGTGTCGACGATCGCCTTGGCCAGCTCCGGCCCGATGACGCGGGCGCCCATGGTGATGATCTGAGCATTGTTGGATTTGGCCGCGCGCTCCGCCGAATAGGTGTCGTGGGTAAGGGCGGCACGGATGCCCGGCACCTTGTTGGCCGAGATGCAGACGCCGATGCCGGTGCCGCAGAACAGGATGCCGCGCTCGAATTTCCCGTCGACGATCTCGTGGCCGACCTTGTCGGAAAGGTCGGCATAGAAACCCGACTGGCTCAGGTCGGTGAGTTCGACCTCAGACTTGGTCTTCAGGTGGGCGGCAATCACGTCGAGAAGCGGCTTTCCGGCGCTGTCGGCTCCGATGACGACTTTCATGGGGTTCTCCGAGGCTTTGAAATCGGCGTTCCGCAGCGACCCGCGGCATTTCGAGATATTCTTCTGTGTGTCACGGTTCAATAGGCAAGTGGCGACAGGCACGCATTGGACATAGATAGATGTTATATAGGTTGGAGCATGAGATGTCGTATTTCAGGAAGTAGCTCATGGCCCGAATGGACAAACCTGCGCCGATTGTTCGATTGGAGGCTAAAGCCGGGCCGGCGTTTGCCAAGACACGACCGGAAGAAGTTTTCGGCTCACTTGCCTACAGCGGCAAACCGCAAACCTTGGAGGAGATGGAGGCGGGCGTTCTGGCGGAAGCGCGTCGAACTCAGCCGCCAAATCCCGTCAGGAACGAGGTCAGGTTGTCGCCCAGCGCGTCGCAGAGGTAGCCGCCCTCCTGCACGATGACAGCCGGCAGTTTCAGCCCGGCAACCGCCTCGGCGATGCGGGCGAAACCGGGAGTCGATACCGACAGGCCGCCGAACGGGTCGCCCTCGAAAGCATCGAGGCCGAGCGCCACCACCAGCGCTTCCGGTGCGAAGGCTTGAATACGGCGGAGTGCCGTTTGCAAGGCTTCGAGAAAAGCGTCGTCGCCGGACTTGCGCGGCAGCGGCAGGTTGAGATTGTAGCCCAGCCCCGGCCCTTCGCCGCGCTCGTCCGCATGACCCCAGAAGAAAGGATAGAAACGCACCGGATCGGCATGAAGCGAGACCGTCAGCACGTCGGGGCGCGCGTAAAAAATGCCCTGTGTGCCGTTGCCGTGATGCAGGTCGACATCGAGGATGGCGACGCGGGCGGCACTGCGGCGCAGATGCTGCACGGCGATGGCGGAGTTGTTGAGGAAGCAGAAGCCGCCGGCGACATCGGCGAAAGCGTGATGGCCGGGCGGGCGGCAGAGCGCATAGGCCGAGGGCTCGCCAGCGAGCACGGCATCGGCGGCGGCTACCGCTGACCAGGCGCTCCAGCAGGCGCTTTCAAAGGTTTCGGCCGAGATCGGGCAGGCGGTGTCGGCCATGTGGTAGCCGGCCTGGCCAACTGCGGAGGCGGGATAAGAGCCGCCGCGCGCGATCGGATGGATGTTGGGGATCACTTCTTCCGAGGCGCCCTCGATGCGCCGCCAGCGCACATAAATGTGCTCCAGAAAGTCGATATATTCGGGCGTATGGATGGCGGCTATCGGACCCAGGCCGTAGTCGTTCGGCCGTTCGATCGAACAGCCAGCCTTCTTCGCGCCCGCCAGCAGGCGCTCGACGCGCTCCGGCTGTTCCGGGTTCGGTTGAGGCGCGCCGCTCGACAGGAAGGCTTTCGGGTCGTGGCGTTTCTGCTCCGAGGCGTAGAAGGCTTTCATCAAAACTCCTTCGGCAAGGTTCCGCCCGGCGGGCAGTCGGCTGCGGCAAGGTTCAGGAACGCGTCGTCATAGGCGGCATGCACCTGCTCGGTATCGGAGAATTTTATCTCGAGCCTGTTGTAAAAGCCCTGGGCGGTGAAATTCTCCGTGTCGACCGACAGGCGCATGTAGACGCCGCCGCGGTCGCGCACGATCGCCGCGACGCGACGCAGCAGCTTCGCGCCAATGCCAAGGCCGCGATAGGCATCTTCGACATAGAGGTCCTGGACGTAGACGCCGGGGCGTCCGAACCAAGTGGAAAAGCTTGGGAAAAACAGGCACATGCCCGCCGGGGCACCCTCCACCTCGGCGATCACCGCCTCAAAATGCGGTGCGGGGCCAAAGCCGTATTCGATGAGATCGGCAACCTCGCAGCGCACCTTGTCGACTTCGTCGACGGTGCGCGCGATGCCGAGCAGCGCGGAATGGATATAGGGCGCATCCGCCACGGTGGCGGGGCGGAGGTGGATTTTGGGTTGCGAGCCGCTCATGCGCGTAAAATCCCCGCCGGTTGTCGGGTACGCTGCCCCCTCGCACCCCCCTCTGTCCTGCCGGACATCTCCCCCTCAAGGGGGGAGATTGGCCTTCGCGTCAGCTTTCGCCAATCTGCAACTTTGCAAGACGAGCGCCGGGTATGAAGCAGCCAATCTCCCCCCTTGAGGGGGAGATGTCCGGCAGGACAGAGGGGGGTGCGAAGGTACGCAGACATCAATTGATCATCATGACTAAAACGCCACCCTGTCCCCACCCTTCAGCGCCAGCATTTTTCGCGCTTCGGCGGGTGTCGCCACGTCGAGGGACAGCGCCTCCAGGATGCCGCGAATACGCCGCACCTGGTCGGCGTTCGAACGGGCAAGACCAGCACCGTCGTAGAGGCTGTCCTCCAGCCCGACGCGGACATTGCCGCCCATGGTCGCCGCCATGGTGATCAGCGGCATCTGGGCGCGGCCGGCGGCAAGCACCGAGAAGCGGTAGTCGTCGCCGAACAGTCTGTCGGCGATGCGTTTCATGTGGCCGAGATTGTCCGGATCGGCGCCGATGCCTCCCAAAATGCCAAGCACGAACTGGATGAAGAAAGGCGGCTCGACCAGTTTTCGGTCGCGGAAATGCGCGAGCGAATAGAGATGGCCGACATCGTAGCATTCGAACTCGAAGCGCGTGCCGAAACCCTTGCCGAGCCGGACGAGGATATCCTCGATATCGGCAAAGGTGTTCTTGAATATGGTCGAGCGCGTCGCCTCCAGCAGCTTCGGCTCCCACTCGTGTTTCCACTCACGCGGGCGGTCGAGCATCGGGAACAAGCCGAAATTCATCGAGCCCATGTTGAGCGAGCACATTTCCGGCTGGGCCTGGATGGAGGCGGCGAGCCGCTCGTCCAGCGTCATCAGCGAGGAGCCGCCGGTGGAGATGTTGATGACCGCGGCGGTCGCCTGCTTGATGCGCGGCAGGAACCGCATGAACACATCAGGGTCGGCGGTCGGGCGGCCGTCCCGTGGGTCGCGGGCGTGCAGGTGCAGGATCGACGCGCCGGCTTCGGCGGCGGCGATTGCCTCGGCTGCGATCTCGTCGGGCGTCACCGGAAGATGCGGCGACATGGTCGGCGTGTGGACCGAGCCGGTGACGGCGCAGGTGATGACGACTTTTCGGGCTGGCTTTGCCATGGGAACCTCAGCCTTCGACCGGCAAGCCGAGGTCGCGGGCGACCGCCTCGATGGAATCGCCGAGAATGGAGATGATCTCGGAAACCTCGTCCGTCGTAACGATCAGCGGCGGCGCGACCATCGTATAGTCGCCCTGCACGCCGCCCTTTACCCGGCGCGAATAGACGATCAGCCCGCGCGCATAGGCGGCGTCCAGCACGCGCTGGCCGATCTTCCAATCGGCGCGCAGAGGCTCGAACGTCTCGCGGTCGGCATATTCGACCGCAGCCATCAGGCCCTTTCCGCGCACGTCGGCGATGAAGGGGAAACGTTTCGCCAGGCCGCGCAGCCCATCGAGCACCAACTCGCCCATGGCGGCGGCGTTGGCGGTGAGATCAAGCCGGTCCATCTCGCCCATGATCGCCAGGCCGGCGGCGCAGGCCAGCGGATTGCCGGCATAGGTGTGGCCATGCTGGAACCCGCCCATCTTCAGCACCGGCTCGACGATGCGGCCGGGCGCGGCCAATGCGCCCAGCGGCACGTAGCCGGAGCCGATGCCCTTGGACAGCGAGACGATGTCGGGCCGGCAGTTCCAATGGTCGCCGCCCAAAAACTTACCGGTGCGGCCGATGCCGCTCATCACCTCGTCGTGGATCAGCAGGATGCCGTGGCGGTCGCAGATCTCGCGGATGCGCGGATAATAACTGTCGGGCGCCACCAGCGCGCCGGTGGCCGCGCCGCCGATCGGCTCCATGATGAAGGCCAGCACGCTTTCTGGCCCCTCGGCTAGAATCCTTTCCTCCAGCATGTCGGCATAGCGCAGGCCGCGTTCCTCTGGTGAGAGATTGTCGCGGTCGCGATAGGCGGTCGGCGCCGGCACGGTCGGCATGACGCGCATCTGGTCGGCGAAAGTGTCGGTCAGGAGCCCGTCGCCGGTGACGGCCAGCGAGCCATAGGTGCCGCCATGGTAGGACGGCATGCGGGCGATCACCTTCCAGCGGCTGGCCTGGCCTGTCGCGACCGCCCACTGGCGGGCGAGTTTCAGGCAGGATTCGACGGCCTCGGAGCCGCCTGAGACGAAGAAGATGCGGTCGAGTCCCCCCGGCATCCGCTCGGCTATGTTGGTCGCCAGTTCTTCAGCCGGCTCGTTCTCGAAATGCAGGCGGTAAGCAAAAGTGGTCTTTTCCATCTGCCGGCGCATCGCCTCCAGCACCGCCGGATTGGAATAGCCAAGATTGACGGCGACCGGCCCGCTGGAGCCGTCGATGAAGCGCCGTCCGTCAGCGGTCCAGAGATAGATGCCCTCGGCGCGGTCGACCACCGGCCGTCGCAGGCTGGCGAGATAGAAGAGGTTGGAGGGACGAGGCACGTTGGGTGAAGAATTCGATGGAGAAGCTTGCACGTCCGCGACGGAGTCCTCTGTTTTGGAAGGGTAGCGTACCGTGGCAAAGCCCTCGGTCCATCCGTCCCTGTTCAATTCGGTTTCGTGAATGTTGAAGCCTTGCGGATAGTCCCGAAAGCCTGCTTGCCCTTTGAGCCGGACGATAGCCGTCTCAGCCTCTATCCTGCTACTATAGATGCCGATATGAAGCTCGGTATCCTCCCTGTCCGGGTATTCGCGCACATACCAGAGATCGAAGACAACATTCGACATAACTGCGATCCAAGTAATCTCAAAGACACCCGGGTCTGGGGCTTTCCAACGACCTGCCCAGATACCGGTCCAGCACATTCCTCGTCACCTGCTCGACCATGGCATCCTTGCGTAGCAGGCCGGCGACCCATTCGCAGGTGCCGGCATGGAACACGTCGCCCTTGCCCTTGGGAAAATTGACGATCATGCCGTTGCCGCGCTTGACCTTGTCCATGGCTTCCGGGGTCGCCTCGCCGTAGAGCGTTTCGGCGGTGAAGACGGCATCCTCGTCGTTCAGCCAGCCGGGCGGCACGTCGGCGCTTTCCTCGACCAGCGAGGCCATGCCAAGGCCGAGGATCTGGATGCCTTCCGGCGGATTGCCCTCCCCGGTCGGATAGGGCAGGCCGCGCTTCATCATGAAATCGAGCCCGTCGACCTCATAGCCGTAGATGTGGCTCTCCTGGCCGAGCACGTCGCCATAATAGAGGCCGGTGTTGCGGAAGGCCCAATGCTCCGGCCTGTAGATCGGAAAACCGCGCACCCCACGCGGGATGCAGCCGCCCCAGCCGGCATAGACGCCCGCCATGGCGTTCAGCCCGAAGGTGGAGGTGCCGGGGCGCCCGACCTCGGGCGCCTCCCAGCCAATGGTGGCGCGGCTGGTGTCGGCGCTGCGATAGACAGGATCCTCGGCGCGGGCACGGTATTTGTAGCAGATTTGCGCGCGCCCCTCGTCCTCAAGTCGGGTCTGCCACAAAAAATTGCCGGCGAAGCGGGCCGCCCGCCCTCCACCTTCGACGAAATCGTCGACCGCGTCGCGCATCTCCCAGGTCCAGTACTCGTCGTGGCCGACGAAGACCGCGCAGTCGTAGTCCTGCAAAATCTCGGGCGAGAAATGCAATTCGTGCTGGCTGACGAGATCGACAGCATAGCCTTGCCGCTCGGCCCATTTGAAGAACAGCCCGTCATAACTCGCCCAGCCGGCGGAGGCGTATTTCTTGGAATGGCCGGTCGCAAATGCCCATTCCATATGCGGATAGCGCGGCTCGGTCATCGGCGGCAGATTGACCTCGATCGGTACACGCGGCGCCTCCGGCGGCAGCATGATGAAACCCCGGCACCAGGGCCGCTGCGTGCTCGCCCTGATCGCGAACTGGTTGCGCTCCGGGCCGGTGATGCCCTGGTAATGGTTCGACCCGCCCCACGTGTTGTAGGCGGTCCACGAGCCGGTTGCGGCGACCTGCAGAATGCGGCCGGGCTTCTTGCCCGGCAAAGGGCGGACGATGAAAAGATGGTGGCTGACGATTGGGCTTCCGTCGCGCCCCTCGGCGGTCAGCGTCATGCGATAGGCGCCCGACTTCCAATCGGCACCGATGGCGAATTCGAATGTCGGCTGCCAGCCGCAGCCCTCGACCGAACACTGGTCGGGCGTATCCTGCCAGCGCGAGGCAAGGCCTGACTTTTCGAACACTTTTACCAGTACCGCGCCATCGCGCGCCAGTTCCATGTCGAAGCGGTCCGCCGTCGAACTGACGAACAGCGTAACGGCATCGCCCGGCGAATAGGAGAAGCGGTCGGTATAACCCCAGATCTCGCCGCGCTCGCCGTCCATGCCGGGATATTCGTAATAATGGCCATAGACGGCGTGCCGCCGCTGCTCGGGCGTCAGGCCGAAATCCGGGTATTCCGTGGGCAGGGCTGGCATGGATAACCTAACTCGGACGAGGTTTTTCAGAGCGATGCCGGCCACGCGCCTCCGATCGCACGGCCCCGCCCGACTTGGCCTACCGCCGCCGGAGCACTTCGCTGCGGGTACGGCATGGATCCTAGGGTCTGCGCCGTACCGGTGGCGGAGTGCTCCGGCGAGGCAGAACCTGCGAGGCGGGAAGCTAGGGATCGAACCGGCTGCCGGTCAAGCGGGGCGAATGTGGAAACCGCCAATCTTTGTTTGGTCCAGCCACTCGCGGTCCAAGCGAAACTGGGTAGTATGCGCTCCGCCGGCCAAGGGCCGGGCAAGCCACGACGGAGGAAGGCATGGCCGATCTGCTGCAACTGCCCGGCGAGGGTGTCTTTGTCGGCCGGGCTCGCATGGCCGGAACGCCGCATCCGCTGGTGGTCACGGTGCGTGGCGGCGACGTCGTCGACATCACCTCCAAGGCCGCGCCCCTGGTGCGCGACGTCTGCGAGATGGACGACCCTGCCGCCTATGTGCGGTCGGCGCAAGGCCGGGCCATCGGCTCACTGGCGGCGATCGCCGAAAATAGCATCGAGTCCAGCCGCGACGCGGCGCAGCCCTACCTGCTTTCCCCCGTCGATCTACAGGCGGTGAAGGCGTCCGGCGTCACTTTCGTCGTCAGCCTGCTGGAGCGCGTCATCGAGGAACAGGCGCGCGGCAACCCCGAAAAGGCCGACGCCATCCGCGCCGACATCGCCACGCTGATCGGCCACGATCTGTCGAAGCTGAAGCCGGGTTCGCCGGAAGCCATGGAGATAAAGCGCAAGCTGATCGAGCGCGGCGCCTGGTCGCAATATCTGGAAGTTGGCATCGGCCCCGACGCCGAGATTTTCACCAAATGCCAGCCCATGGCCTCGGTCGGGTTCGGCGCGGATGTCGGGCTGCACCCGGTCTCGACCTGGAACAATCCGGAACCGGAGATCGCCGTCATCGCCGCCAGCAGCGGAAAGATCGTCGGCGCCGCCCTCGGCAACGACGTGAACCTGCGCGACGTCGAGGGCCGCTCGGCGCTGCTGCTCGGCAAGGCCAAGGACAACAATGCGTCGGCCGCGCTCGGGCCGTTCATCCGCCTGTTCGACGCAACATTTTCGATCGCCGACGTGAAGTCGGCCAAGGTCTCCTTGAAGGTCGAGGGCGAGGACGGATTCACCCTCGAAGGCGCGAGTTCGATGGCCGAGATCAGCCGCTCGCCGGAAGACCTCGTCGCCGCCGCGATGGGCCGGCATCATCAATATCCGGACGGCATGGCGCTCTATCTCGGCACAATGTTCGTGCCGTCGAAGGACCGCGGCGAAGCCGGCAAAGGATTCACCCATCATGGCGGCGACCGGGTCACCATCTCTACCGAAAGGCTGGGTGCGCTGACCAACCGCGTGCGGCTTTCGACGGAATGCGCGCCGTGGACTTATGGGACGAGCCGGCTGATGCGGGATCTGGCGGGGGCGGGGTTGATCTGAGCGCTGTCTGAGGGTGCGTCCTTCGAGGCTCGCCCGCAAAGGTTTTTATCATTTGTCGAACGTTGTGCGGGCTCGCACCTCAGGATGAGGACGGGCGGAGCCGGGCCGCCAATCGCCGAGGCAAGAGCGCTTCATTCCTTGACGCGGAACGGTTCGTTACTTGGCATTGCCGAAATCATAGCCGCCGGCACCAGATGAATGTGCCTGCGCCGTCGGTGCGGGTGAACGCTGCAGCCCAGCCGGTCCTCATCCTGAGGCGCGAGCCCGCACGGCGACCATCATTCGAGCTACAATCTGGAAAGGCGAGCCTCGAAGGACGCACCTATTCAAGCACCTTCCCGAACTCATACGCCTCGATAGAGTCCGGCTTCATCTCGATCGAAAACCCCGGCAGTTTCGGCGGCATGTAGGCGGCGTTTTCAATCACGCAGGGCTCGACAAAATGCTCGTGCAGGTGGTCGACATATTCGATCACCCGACCCTCCTTCGTGCCCGAAACACAGAGATAGTCGATCATCGACAGGTGCTGCACATATTCGCACAAGCCAACGCCGCCGGCATGCGGCCACACAGGCAAGCCATATTTGGCGGCCATCAGCAGCACCGCTAGCACCTCGTTCAGCCCGCCCATGCGGCAGGCGTCGATCTGCACGATGTCGATGGCGCCGCCGGCGATCATCTGCTTGAAGATGATGCGGTTCTGGCACATCTCGCCGGTAGCGACCTTCACAGGAGCGACCGCCTCGCGGATGGCCTTGTGGCCGGCAACGTCATCAGGGCTGGTCGGTTCCTCGATGAAATAGGGTTTTGCGAAAGAAAGCTTCTTCCCCCAATCGACCGCCTGCCCGACTTCCCATACCTGGTTGGCGTCGATCATCATGAAACGGTCGGGGCCGAGCACCTCGCGAGCGATCGTTAGCCGGCGAATATCGTCTTGCAAATCGCGGCCGACCTTCATTTTCACATGGTTGAAACCTGCATCGACCGCCTCCTGGCAGAGCCGGCGCAGCTTGGCGTCGTCGTAACCCAGCCAGCCGGCCGACGTGGTGTAGCAGGCGTAACCCTCGCGCTCGAGGATGGCGATGCGTTCCGCCTTGCCGGGCTCTGCGCGACGCAGGATTTCTAGCGCCTCGTCCGGCGTGATCGCGTCGGTCAGGTAGCGGAAGTCGACGATCTTAAGAATCTCTTCCGGGCTCATATCGGCGACCAGCCGCCACACCGGCTTGCCGGACTGTTTTGCGAGCAGGTCCCAGACCGCATTGACCACAGCGCCGGTCGCCAGATGCATGGCGCCCTTGTCCGGGCCGATCCAGCGCAATTGGCTGTCACCGGTCACATGCCGCCAGAAGCGGCCGGGGTCCTCGCGGATCCAGTCCAGTTCGAGCCCGACCACCAGATGCGTCATCGCCTTGATGGCCATGCAGCAGATGTCGTTGCCGCGGCCGATGGTGAAGGTCAGGCCGTGGCCCTCGAATCCGTCGTCGGTTTCCAGCACGACATAGGCGGCGGAATAATCCGGATCGGGATTCATGGCATCCGACCCGTCCAGGCTCTGCGAGGTCGGGAAACGGAGATCGTGGGTGCGCAGGCCGGTTATGCGGGTCATCTTTTGTCCCTTAGTCTGCCCGGGAATCGTCGAAAGGGCTCAGATGGTCCAGCCGCCATCGATGGCACAGGCCTGGCCGGTCGTGTAGGTCGCGCCGGCTAAATAAACGGCGAGGTCGGCAATTTCCTCTGGTGCGCCGATGCGGCCGATCGGCTGGCGTGAAATGAAGGCGGCGCGCGCCGCGTCATAGTCGCCTTGGGCGCGCAGGCGGTCCTGCAGCGACGGACTCTCGACCGTGCCGGGGCAGATGGCGTTGCAGCGGATGCCCTTTCCGACATAGTCGGCAGCCACCGATTTGGTCAGCCCGATGACGGCCGCCTTTGTGACGCCGTAGGCGAAGCGGTTGGGGACGCCCTTCATGCTGGAAGCGACCGAAGCCATGTTGACGATGGCGCCGTCGCCGCGCTCCAGCATGCCGGGCAGCACGGCACGGATGGTGCGGACCATGGCGCGGACGTTGAGGTCGAAGGCGAAATCGAGGTCGGCGTCCGGCATCTCCAGGATCGAACCGGCATGGACGAAGCCGGCGCAGTTGAATAGCACGTCGACGCGGCCAATCTCGGCGACCGCCGCCTTGACCGCGGCGTCGTCCAGCACATTGAGTTTGCGGGCAAAAATGTTCTTCTCGCCCGCGAGCTCGGCCAGCGCCTGGTCATTGATGTCGGTGGCGTGCACCGTGGCACCGGCGCGGGCGAACGCGAGCGCCGAGGCGCGGCCGATGCCCTGCGCGGCGGCGGTGATGAGGACGATCTTTCCAGTGAGGTCTGTCATGCGGAATAGCTTCCTGTGGTCTTGGGTTGTAGTGAGCGAATAGCGAATAGCGAATAGCGAATAGCGAATAGCGAATAGTAAGTAACGGATGCTTGAGGCGCGACAACAATCGCGAGTCTTATGTCCCTACTCGCTACTCCCTATTCGCTATTCGCTACTTTCTATTCGCTTTTCCCGCCTCTCGACGACATAGATATGGTCCGCGGCCAGCACGACCTCGCCGCGCTGGTTGATGACCTCGTTGCGTTCGATCACGCGGCCGGCGTCCGAGCGCTTCGGATCGTCCTCCTTGGCGGTGATGGTGGCGCGCGTCTTGATCGTATCGCCGATGAAGACCGGCCGGATGAAGCGCAGCCGGTCGTAGCCGTAGGAAAAGGCGACCGGGTTGATGACGCTCGCCGTCAGGCCGACGCCGATCGAAAACACCATGGTGCCGTGGGCGATGCGCTGCCCGAACGGCGTCGTCTTCATGTATTCGGCGTCCATGTGGTGCGGGAAGAAGTCGCCGGTGTGGCCCGCATGCACGATAAAATCGGTCTCGGTGATCGTCCGCCCCAGCGTCGTGCGCGAGAAACCGATCTCATAGTCCTCGAAATAGGTGACCTGCTCCATTTCAGGGCCTTTCAGCTAGGGGCGTTGCCGGGTCGGCACTCGACTGGTACGCCGCCTCGACAAGCGCCATGGTGTTCCAGGCGTCCTCGACCGAACTCACCAATTCAGAATCTTCGCCGGCCACAAAACGCTGCAGATTGGCCATGCGGCCGACAAAACCATCCGGGAACCATGTGCCCTTCAGTGGCACGTTCACCCAGCCGTCGCCGCCCTTCGGGAAGATTTCCAGGATATCGGGCTCACCCTTTGGATAGTCGAGATTGACGCCGAGCTTCAGATAGGCCGCCCCCTCTGTGCCGCAGACGCGGAACTCGCAGGCCTGGTATTTGCGGCCGAACTTGTGGTCGTGGTTGATCGACAGGTTGCAGCGCAGCCGTTCGCCATAGTCGAGGATGGCGCTGGTGCGCGTCTGCGCGACGCTGTGGTTGGGATGGCCGAGCGTTTTTGCGTGAACGCCGCGTGGATCGCCGAGAAGCTGGCGGATCAGGTCGAGGTAGTGGATCGAATGCAGGGCGATCTCGACGCGCGGCGCCTTGAGCAGGAATTCCCACAGATGCCAAGGCGTATCGAGCGCCAGCCATGCATCGAAATCCACCACCTCGCCGAGCCAGCCTTTTGCGATGGCGTCCTTCAAGGCGAGCATCATCGGCGCGAAACGAAGCTGGAAATTGACGGCGGCGATCAGCTTCTTTTGCCGGCAAATTTTCAGGATTTCGGTTGCGCCGGCAAGGTCGGCGCCCATCGGCTTCTGGATCAGAGCGGCGGCGCCGTCCGGCAGAGCGGCAAGCACCTCGGCATGACGGTCGGGCGGCGTGGCAAGGTCGAAAATAGCGTTCTCGACGGCGGCGGCCTCGGCCACCGAGGCAAAAGACTTGACGCCCCAGGCGGCGGCGAGCTTTTCGGCCTTGGCGTGGTCGGGGTCGTAGAGCCCAGCGATCTGCACGCCGCTTTTCCGGTAGGCCGGATAATGTGCGTCGCCGACGATCGAGCCCGCACCGAAGGTGACGACGGGGCGGGGATTGGACGGAGCGGGCCAGGATTGGGCGAGGGAGGCTGGGGAGAAGGTCATGGCGTCGACCTCCTCTCCCCCCTCGCGGGGGAGATGGCCGCGAAGCGGCCAGAGGGGGTACGCGCGGCAGCGCGCCGACCTAATCCTACGAGCGAAGAAGGAGCGCCGAGCACTGCCGCGGCGACCCCACCCGGCCGCTTCGCGGCCACCCTCCCCTCAAGGGGGAGGGAAATGTCGGCGTTAGTCCACATGAAACACATCTTCCATCTCAGCCCACCACTCGCCTTCCCGGCGAGTCTCCAGGGGGGCCTGCATGGGCATGCAGATCGACCACCATTCCTGCGTCTTCGGATCGGCCGCCATTTTCGCCGAGTCGGCGGCGAACTCCGTGCCGTGATATTCGAAATACGCGAAGAGCAGGTTTTCCGGCTCCTTCAGGAAGATCGTGTAGTTCTTGATGCCGCAGGCGGCGATGGTCGCCAGAACCTCGGGCCAGACGTCGGCGTGGATGCGCTTGTACTCGGCGATTGCCTCGGGCTTGACGCCCAGAATGCTTCCCATGCGCTGCATGTCAGTTCCTCCCCAAAATCTCTCTGGTGAACTCGGCAACGCTCAACCGCTTCAGCGCATCCCAGTCCCAGTCGATGCCGATGCCGGGCTCGGAGGGCGCCAGCGCGTGGCCGCCGACGATCTCCATGCGCTTGCCGGTCAGATCGTCGAGCTGAGGAATATACTCGACATATTTGCCGTTCTGGATGGCGCAGACCAGGCTGACATGCAGTTCCATCAGGAAATGCGGACAGACCGGCATGTCGAAGGCTTCCGCCGCATGCGCCACCTTCAGCCAGGGCGTGATGCCGCCGATGCGGCCGACATCAACCTGGACGATCGAACAGGCGCCCTTCTGCATGTATTCGCGGAAATGGCGGATGGAATAGAGCGATTCGCCGACGGCGATAGGAGTTGACGTCGAATTGTTCAGCCGCACATGCCCGTCGATGTCGTCGGCCGGCAGCGGCTCCTCGATCCAGGCAAGGTCGAGCTCGCGCAGACGCCCTGCCCGGCGGATCGCTTCGTCGACCGCAAAACCCTGGTTGCAGTCGGTCATCATCTCATAGTCGTCGCCGACCGCCTTGCGGACGGCGGATAGGCGAGCAAAATCCTCGGCGCCGGTGGGCTTGCCGATCTTGAATTTCGAGCCACGAAAACCCTTTTCCTTGGAGGCCAAGGCATCCTCGATCAGCGCTTCGGGTTCGATATGCAGCCAGCCGCCCTCGGTCGTGTAGAGCGGCGCGCGGTCTTTTGCACCACCGGCCAGCTTCCACAGCGGAAGCTTCTGTTTCTTCGCCCGCAGATCCCAGAGTGCGGTATCGATAGCGCAAAGCGCGATGGCCGTGATCGCGCCGATGGTGGTGGCGTGGGTGGCGAATTCCAGCTTGTGCCAGATCGCCTCGATCATGTCGGCGTCGTCGCCGATGATGCGCGGGGCGAGGTGGTCGGCGAGCAGCCGCATCACCGACGAGCCGCCGGTGCCGATCGTGTAGGAATAGCCGGTGCCGGTCGCGCCGTCGGAATCGGTGATGGTGACGATCGGCGTTTCCTGGCTGACGAAACTCTGGATGGCGTCCGTGCGCACGACCTTGGGAACAAGGTCCACCATCCGCAGTTCGACTTTTTCGATCCTCGCCATCCTGTCGCCCTCCCTAGCGTCTCAGCGTTTTGCCGGTTGCGGCATCAAACAGATGCGCCTGGCTCAGGTCCAGACTCATCGCGATCCGTTCTCCCGGTTTCAACGGTTTCGGGTTCAGCATGCGCGACACCCACTCCCTGCCGTCGAAACTTGCGAACACCAGCGTCTCATTGCCGAGCGGTTCGGTGACGGCGACCTGGAACTCCGCCGAATGCAGGTCTGCCGCATCGCCGGCATGCAGTCCGTGGCCAACGGGATAGACGTCGTCCGGGCGCAGGCCGAAGGTCACCTTCTGCCCGGCTGAAACATTCTGCCGGAAGCGCGCCGGCAGCGGCAGCGTCGCGCCGCCGGGGAAGGCGAGCCCACCATCGGCCACCGTCGCCTCGAAAAGGTTCATCGGCGGCGAGCCGATGAAACCGGCGACGAAGCGGGTGGCTGGGCGCTTGAACACCTCGTCCGGCGTGCCGACCTGCTCGATATGGCCGTCGCGCATGATGACGATGCGGTCGGACAAGGTCATCGCCTCGACCTGGTCATGGGTGACGTAGACCATTGTGGTCTGCATGCGGGCGTGCAGCTTCTTGATCTCGGTACGCACCTGGCTGCGCAGTTTTGCGTCGAGGTTCGACAGGGGCTCGTCAAAGAGAAAAACCTGCGGCTGGCGCACGATGGCGCGGCCCATGGCGACGCGCTGGCGCTGGCCGCCGGAAAGCTGGGAAGGCCGGCGCTCCAGCAACTGCTCCAGGCCAAGGATGGCCGCGGCTTCCGCGACCGCCTTGTCGATCTCGGGCTGCGGCCGCCCAGCGATCTTCAGCGAAAAGCCCATGTTCTCGCGCACCGTCATGTGCGGATAGAGCGCGTAGGACTGGAACACCATCGAGATGTTGCGCGAGCGCGGCGGCAGTTCGTTGACCACCTTGCCGCCGATCCTGATCTCGCCGCCGGAAATGGGCTCCAGCCCGGCGATCATGCGCAGCGTCGTCGACTTGCCGCAGCCTGAGGGGCCGACCAGGCAGATGAATTCACGATCAGCGATCTCCAGGTCGATGCCATGCACGACCGGCGTAGCGCCGTAGCGTTTTTCGAGTTTCTGAAGGGAGACGGTGGCCATGATTAGGCTCTTTGTTGCTTGCTACGCTGGATTTGCCACCCCCTCCGGCCCTTCGGGCCACCTCCCCCGTCGAGGGGGAGGAGGTCGGCAAGCTTGGCGCCCCTCCCTCCCCTCGATGGGGAGGGTGCTGAGCGAAGCGAGGCGGGTGGGGTGAAGTGTGGATACAGCAGAACCATGTGCATCACCCCTTCACCGCGCCCGACGTCAGGCCGCCGACGAGATGTTTCTGGACGATGAAGGTGAGGGTCAGCGCCGGCACGATCATCACCACGGCCAGCGCACACATGCCGCGCCAGTCGATGGTGAACTCGGCCGTGTAGTCGAGCAGGCCGACCGGCAAGGTTTTGGAATTGACCGAGCGCGTCAGTTGCGAGGCAAGCGCGAACTCGTTCCACGAGGTCAGGAAAGCGAAGATGCCCGCCGAGGCGATGCCGGGGCCGGCCAGCGGGAACTCGACCTGCCAGAATGCCTGCCACGGCGTGCAGCCGTCGATCTGGGCGGCCTCCGCCAAATCCTTCGGCACCTGCCGGAAGAAACCGTCGATCAGCCAGATGGTGAAGGGGATGTTCAGCGCCACATAGGCGAGGATCAGGCCGAAATGCGTGTCGATGATGCCGAGGCGCGCGTAGACGAAGAACAGCGGCAGCGACAGCGCGATGCCGGGCACGGTCCGCGTCAGCATCAACCCCAAAAACATGCCGGACTTGCCGCGAAACCGGTAGCGGGCAAAGGCGTAGCCGCCGGCCATGCCGATGGCGATGGCGATCACCGTCGAGGTCACCGAGATGATCAGCGAATTACGGAAATATTCGAGTACAGGGATGCCGCCCTTGCCGATGCCGGAAAACATCGAGACATAGGCGTCGAAGGACAGTTCCTGCGGGATCCAGACCGGCGGCTTGGCCATGATCTCGACCGTCGGCCTGAGCGACGACAGCACGATCCATAAGCCGGGCATGCAGATGATCAGCATCGCCAGAAAAAGGCCGGCGAGGTGCGCGATCTTCAGGATGCGGCGCTTGAGCGCGGCGGAGGCGTTGTCGTCCATCACCACTCGGCCCCGATCTGCGAGCGGGCGGCTGCCAGCTTGCGGAAGAAATAGACGGTGAACAGGATCGACAGCAGGATCGAGAAATAGGCCATGGCATTTGCCATGCCCATGCGTGCATCCGAATAAGCGGTGCGGGCGACCAGCGTCCACAAAAGCTCGGTGCGTCCGGCCGGGCCGCCATCCGTCATGATCTTCACGATGTCATAGGCGCGCGCCACGTCGAGCGAGCGGATGGTCATGGCGATGTAGGCGAAAGGCATGACGAACGGCCACACCACGTAGCGGAACGTCTGCCACGGCGTGCAGCCGTCGACGCGCGCCGCCTCGATCGGCTCCTTCGGCATGGCGAGCAGGCCGGCAAGGATCAAGATGGCGAAGACCGAGGTCGACGACCAGATTTCCGCGACCGAGATGGCGATGAAGGCCAGATGCCCCTCGATCAGCCAGGGGATCGCGTTGTTGGTCAGGCCCAGCGCCTGCAAAGCGTTGTTCACCAGGCCGATGTTGTCGTTGAACATGAACTTGAACTGGAAGCCGACGAGGATCGGCGAAAACATCATCGGGAACATCATCAGCGTGCGCAGCACACGCTGGCCGCGTGTCGCCTTCTCGACCAGCAACGCCAGCCCGAGCCCCAGCAGCATTTCGAGATTGAGCGCGACAGTCAGCAGCAGCACCGTGCGGCCGAAGGCGACCCAGAAATTCCAGTCGGAGAGAATGGTGACGTAGTTGCGGAAGCCGACGAAGACGAAGAACGTGTCGGGCTTGGTCAGCCTGAACGGCGTGAAGCTGGAATAGAACGAGAGCAGCAAGGGCACGACAACCACCGCCGCCAGCACGACGATCGCCGGCAGAAGCAGAAGAGTTGGTGCCGAGGGTCTCCAGCCTTTCATTGGGGTCCTGTTTTTCTCATGATCGTAGAGCGACGACCACACCCTCCGCCTTTGGGAAAGCGCAATCTCATATGAGCTCGCACTGCCAAATGATCCGACCCGGCGAAGCCGGATCGGATCGGATAGTTTCCATAAGCATTGCCCACGGGTGGGGCTGCCTCAGGATGGAGCACTGCCGCACTGACCCCACCCCGCATCGCAATCCCGCTCGTGCCGAACGGGTTGCTCCGCGACCCTCCCCACAAGGGGGAGGGTGAGGGCGTGACTCAAAGCTCGCCCGCGTCCTGAAGAATCTGCGTCGCCTTGGCTGCCGCGTCGTCAAGCGCCTGCTTGGAGGTCTTGTCTCCGAGGATCGCGGCCTGCAGTTCCGGATAGACGGCGTTGGAGATCTCGATCCAGGACGGCGTCTGCGGCACGGCGAAGGCGTTCGCGGCGGCTTCCTGGAAGGCCTTCAAGACCTCGGTCTTGTAGGGATCGCCATTAGCCTGCTGGATGTCCCACTCCCAGACCGCGGTGCGGGTCGGCAGCGGGCCGGCGGCGGCTTCCAGCTTCTGGCTGTCCTCGTTGGTCAGCCACCAGACGAGCGAGGCGGCGGCCTCCTTGTTGGCGCAGCTTTCGGTGACCGAGAAGCCGTGGTGACCGGCCCAGCCGGTGCGTTTGCCCGACGAACCCTTCGGCTGAACCTTTACGCCGACATTGCCGGCGACCTTGGACGACTTCGGGTCGTTGAAGAAACCGGCCCAGCCCGGCCAGTCGAGGTTGAGCGCCACCGTGCCCGAGGCAAAACCCTGGCCGAGATCGTCCCACAGATAGTTGGTGGTGCCGGCCGGGACGGCCTTGGCCTTGTAGAGGTTGACGAACCAGTCGAGCGCGCGCACGCCGGCTTCCGAATTGAAGACCGGCTTCTTGTCCTTGTCGAGATATTCGCCGCCCTCGGCAATCACCATCTCGTAGAAGCGGCCGTTGATCGCCTCTTCCTTGCCGGCGAACTGGGTGCCGTAGAAATCCGGCGGCGAGGCAAAGAATTCAGCCTGCTTCGTCACCTCTTCCCAGGTGTCGGGCGGGGTCAGTTCCTCGCCGGTCTTTTCCTTGTAGGCCTTCTTCTTGGCTTCGTCGTTGTAGAGGCTCTTCTGGTAATAGAGCGCCGACACGTCGAACTGCGCGCGCGGCAGCATCACCAGCTTGCCGTCGATGGTCGAGGCCGCGATGTTGGCCGGCACGAAGGCGTCGATCTCGGCCTTCGGCAGCAGTGCCGTCAGGTCGGTGTAGATGCCGGGATATTGCGGCGCGAAGGACGAGTGGTTGGAGCCGACGCACCAGGAAATCGAGCCGGTGGCGATGTCGGACTTGATCTCCTTGTCCAGCTCGAAATGGTTCTTCTTGGAGATGACGTTGACCTTTGCGCCGGTCGCCTTCTCCCAGTCGGCGATACGCGCGTAGAGCGCCTCGTACTGCTGTCCGCCGATCAGTTTTGCGTCGATGGTGACGCCGTCGAACTTGCCCGGCAGGTCCTGCGCGAACGCCGCGCCCGCGCCGAGCGCCAATGCAATCACCCCGGCCGACACGCCGGAAAGCAGTCTGTTCATCCGATCCTCCCTGGGGCGCGGCCACGCCGCGTCAAAATGGAAGCGTCTCACGAATGAGCGCTTCATTCATATACAAAGATCATTTTCACGGATCGGTCAAGCTCGAATTGCTTTTGGCGATTGCTTTGTGCGTATATGCAGGCAAGAATTCACAGGGGAGGATTTTCAGAATGGAAGACGAGGAATCGGACCGCTATCGCGCCCCGGCGCTCGACAAGGGCCTCGACATCCTCGAACTGCTGGCCGGCGTCGACGGCGGATTGACCCAGGCGGAAATCGCCAAGCGGCTCGGCCGCAGCCCCAACGAATTCTACCGCATGCTCGACCGGCTGGTGAAACGCGGCTACGTGACCAAGCCGGACGGCGACCGCTACTCGCTGACGCTGAAACTGTTCGGGCTGGCACAACTGCACGCGCCGGTGCGCCGGCTGGTCTCCTACGCCACGCCACTGATGCGCGAACTGGCGGAAACCTCGCGGCAAGCGAACCAGCTCGTGGTCTTCGACCGTGGGTCCGCCGTGGTCATCGCCCAGCAGGAAGCACCGGGATACTGGGGAATCTCGATCCGCGTCGGCTCGCATATCAGCCTGTTCGACACCGGCTCGGGCCATGTGCTGCTCGCCTTTCGCCCGCAGGAAGAACGGGAGATGATGATTTCCGAGCAACTGCGCAGCACGGAAAAACCGGCCCAGCCGCCGGAGTTCTTCAACCGGCTCGACCAGATCCGCGACCGAGGCTACGAGATGATGGCGAGCCTGCAGACGGCCGGCGTCTACAATCTTTCCGCGCCCGTGCTCGGCCCGGACGGCAAGGCGATCGCGGCACTCACCGTGCCCTATATCACGCTGGTCAACCTGTCGTCTGCGCCGGACATCACCCAGACCATCGAGCTATTGCTGGCAACCGCCGAACAGCTGTCCCGGCTGGCGGGCTCGGACGTGAAGCAAGTCTTGTAGAGCGCACCACTCCAGTTTCTTATTTGAAGGCTCAATTCTTCTGTGAGCAAACAGCCTACCGGTCAGGGAGGACCAGAATGATCATCGACACCCATCTGCACATCGTCGACCAGTCGGCGCTGCGTTATCCGTGGCTCTCCGGCGCGCCGGCGCTCAACCGCACGTTCTCCTACGAGGAATACGCCCGGGAGGCCAAGCGCGGCGGCATCTCGCAGACGCTGCACATGGAGGTCGATGTCGCGCCGGAGGACATCGAGGCCGAGATCGACTATGTCGCCGCCAAGGCAAGGGAACCCGGCAGCCTGCTGGTCGGCAAGATCGCCGCCGGCCGGCCGGAAAATGGCGACTTCGCCGCGTATCTCGAAAAAGTGCGTGCCAACCGGTTCGTCAAGGGGCTGCGCCGCATCCTCCACACGCTGCCCGACGACCTTTCCGAAGGCGCCACCTTTCGCCAGAACATCAAGCGCCTTTCCGGCACCGGCCTGACCTTCGATCTCTGCGTCTTCCCACACCAGCATGAACGGGCGATGGCCCTAATCGACCTGGCGCCTGACGTGCAATTCGTGCTCGATCATTGCGGCGTGCCGGACATCAAGGCCGGCGACATCGATGCGTGGCGCAAATCCATGGCTGAGATCGCGCGACGCCCCAATATCATCGGAAAAGTTTCGGGCGTGATCGCCTATGCCGATCCCGACAATTGGACCGTCGAGACGCTCCGCCCCTATGTCGAGCACACGATCGGCGTGTTCGGCTGGGACCGCGTGGTGTGGGGCAGCGACTGGCCGGTCTGCACGCTGGGCGGCGGCCTGTCGACCTGGATCGCTGCGACACAGGCGCTGGTCGCCGGCGCCAGCGCGGAAGAGCGGACGAAGCTGTTTTCGGGCAATGCGAAGCGGGTATGGGGGTTGAATTGAATTCGCAACGCACATGCAACATTCAGCGTAGCAAGTAGGTGGCTGACCAGATGTTCGAAGTTGTCGAGACTGCCGATTTTTTGGCCTGGCTCGGCAACTTGTCGGACATTCGGCAGACGCCGTATTTTGCAGAGCCGCCACAGGGCGCGGTCGGGCCTGCTTGGCGACGTCAAATATTTGGATGGTATCGGCGAGATGCGTGTCGACCACGGACCGGGCTACCGGCTTTACTTCGTTCGCCACGGGAGTAGACTCTTCATCCTGCTCTGCGGTGGCGACAAGTCCACGCAACAACGCGATATCCGACGCGCGCTCACGCTCGCCAAGGAGGTATGAATGCCGCTCAAAACCTATCCCTTCGACGGTTCGCGCTATCTCGATGATGACGAGTCGCAGCGCGAGCTGCTGGCCGATGCGTTGGAAACCGGCAACGCCGTTTATATTGCCGATGCGATAGGCGTAGTGGCGCGCGCGCGCGGCATGGCGAGCATAGCGCAAGAGGCCGGCATACCACGCGAGAAGCTCTACGAAGCGCTGGTCGACGATACCGACCCGGACCTAGAGACGCTTCTGGATGTGTTGAAGCGCCTCGGTATCGAGCCTTCCACACTGGCGGCGGAATAGCGGCAGGGGACAGTTTACTTTCTTTCCGCAGAAGGGCGGATGCATTTCAAGGTTGGCGCTGGCGGAAAAAATTAAACTGTCCCCATCACTTAACCTAAATCGTCGTGCTCACATGCCGCTCACGGCCATAGAGCGAGACCAGTAGCACGATGATCAGCCCGAGGGCCGCCTGCACAGCCGCCGGCTGGAAACCCAGCCCGATCAGCAGCGTATTGATCTCGGTCAGCACCAGCACACCTGCAATCGTGCCTAGATAGCTACCCCGTCCGCCCACCAGTGCGGCGCCACCCACCACCACCGCCGCGATGGTCTGGAACAGGTAGGGCTGGCCGACGTCGCCATAGGCCGAGCCGGTAAAGCCGAGCAGCAGCACGCCGGCGACCGCGGCGAAAAAGGCGCTGGCCGCGTAGGTGACTGCCCACATTTTCACAGGGTCGATCAGCGCGAGCGGCGCGGCGCCCGGATTGCTGCCCAGCGCGTAGAGCCGCCGTCCGTACGGCGTGCGCGCCAGCACCAGCGCGATCAGCGCTGTCAGCACGGCAACGCAAGGCACCAGCCACGGAACCGGAAGCGGGCCGACCGAGCCGCCGATCGACACGAAGGCCGAGACGGCGGGCGGCGCCGAGCCCGACGGAAACCCCTTCGTCCATAGCAGCACCAGCCCCTGCACGATCATCCCGATGCCCAGCGTGACGATCAGCGGATGGATGTTCAGGCCGCGCGAAATCAGGCCGTTGAGCCCGCCGATGACGATTGCCAGCACCCCGACCACGCCGCAAACGAGGACAAAATTCCAGCCCTGCCCGTAAAGCTGCGCGGCCACGACATTGGCGAAACCGATGACGAACGGGATCGACAGGTCGATGCCGCCAAGAATCACGACGAGCGTCTGGCCGATCGAGGCGACCGCCAGCAGCGCGGCCAGCACGAGGATGGCGCGGATGGCGAAGGGCGCGGAATAGCCGGGGATCAGCAGCGTGCCGACGACGTGCAGCAGGATCGCGACGGCGAAGGCGCCGGCGATGCGGCCATTTGTGCTGGCGAAGAAACTTCGATCCAACCTCATCGCGCGGCCCTCCTCGCCGACAGGCGCTCCTGCACGGCGGTCAGCATGACGGCGGCCACCAGGATCGTGCCGTAGGCGACCTGCAGCACATAGGTCGACACGTTGAAGGCCGTCAGCAGGCTCTGCAGTAGGAAAATGTCGACGGCGCCGATCGCCGCGCCGACCAGCCCGCCCTTGCCGCCGGCGAGGCTGACGCCGCCCAGCGCCACCGCCGCGATGGCGATCAGCGTGTAGGTCGGCCCGATATTCGGGTCGGCCGAGCCGATCAGCGCGGTCAGCATCAGGCCGGCAATGGCCGCCAGGATGCCGGTCATCACATAGGCGATGAACCGCACTTTTGTGACCGGCACGCCGGCCGTATAGGCGGCACGGTCGTCGCTGCCGACGGCCATGAGCTGGTCGTAGTAAGGCGTCTGGCGCACCAGCCACCAGACAAAAAAGATCGCAGCCAGCGGCAGGATCGAGATCGGCCCCGCCATGGCCTTCAGCCAGGCTGGAGCCGGGCCGATCGGCGCGGGCAGGATGGTCAGGGTCACGCCGGCGAGGATCAGATAGGTGCCGAGCGTGGCGACGATCGGCTGGATGCGCAGCACCGTCGCCATGAAACCGTTGGCCGCACCCACCGCCGCGCCGGCCAGGAGTGCGGCCGGCAGGATGATCCACGGCGAGGAAATGCCGGCCTTGAGGAACAGCGCCTGGATGACGATGGCGTTGACGAAACCCATCAGAGGCCCGACGGAAATGTCGATACCGCCGCGGCCCGCCAGGATCACCGGCGCGGACGCCGCCGCCGCGCCGATCAGCGGCGCCGCCAGCCCGATCAGCGTGCCCCAGGCGGCGGGATGGAACCGCGCAGGGTTGAGCACAAGGTTTACCGCAAGCAGCACTACCAGAAGGATCAGCGCGAAGCCGGCGTTACGGAAGAGCGACCCGATCATACCGGGCCTCGCTCATTTCTAAGGACAGAGTTCCTTCGCACCCCCCTCTGTCCTGCCGGACATCTCCCCCTCAAGGGGGGAGATTGGCAGTGTCGGCCTTTCCACCCGGTCTGCAAGGTCGACGGTTGGCGAAGCCAAAGCGGTCGGTGCGATCTCCCCCCTTGAGTGGGAGATGTCCGGCAGGACAGAGGGGGGTGCGAGGAAGCGCAAACCAAAGCCATCACGCCGCCCTCCCGAACATGGCGGCAATCACCGCATCGGTGGTCATCGCATCGCCGGACATTTCCGCCGTCACCTCATGCTCGCGAAACACCAGCACGCGATGGCAGAGCACCAGAATCTCCTCGATCTCGCTGGAGAGGATGACCAGCGCCATGCCCTCGGCCGCGAGCCCGCGAAACACGTCGTAGAGCACGTGGCGCGTGGCGACGTCGACCCCGCGGGTGGGATCGTTCAGCAGCAGCACTTTCGGCTCCAGCGCCAGCGCGCGGGCCAGCAGCACCTTCTGCTGGTTGCCGCCGGAAAGGGTGGTGATCGCCGCATCCGGCCTTGGCGCCAGGATCGAAAGTTTTTCTCGAAAAACCTCGTAGCGGCGGCGCCGCTCGGCCGTGCTGATCAGGCCGATCCGCGCATCCTTGCCGACGGTCGAGATGGCGAAATTGTCGAGCACCGACTGGGTCGGAAAGATACCGGTCGCGCGCCGGTCGCGCGGCAGATAAGCGATGCCGCTCGCGACCGCCTTACGGAAGCCGGTGACCGGGGCGCTGCGGCCGGCCGTTTCGATCGAGATCGCGCCTGCCGCAGGCGCTTCCAGCCCGGCCAGCATTTTCAGGAACGTCTCCTGGCCGTGGCCGTCGAGGCCCGCGAGACCGACGATCTCGCCTCCGGCAATGGTCTGAGAGGTCGCCGCCCTGCCCGGTTTCAGGCCAACGCCGTCGATATGCAAGGCGGCGCGGTCAGGCATGGGCAAGCTCCGCCGCCGTCTGCGGGGCCATGGCTTTCAGCAGTTCGGCTGGCGTGGAGACGCCGCGCTCCTCGGTGCGCACCACCTTGCCGCCGCGCAGGATGGAGATGCGGTCGGAGAGGCCCATCACCTCGTCCATGCGGTGGGTGATGAACAGGATCAGCGTGCCCTGCCCCGCCAGTTCGCGCATCAGCGAAAACACCGCCTCGCGATCGGCGAAGTCGAGCGCGGCGGTCACCTCGTCGAGGATCAGGATTTTTGGGTTCCGCACCACGGCGCGGGCCAGCACCACGAGCTGCTGCGCGGCCAGCGGCAAAAGGCCCGCCGGCGCATCCAGCGGCACATGGGTGCGCGCGAACCGCGCCAGCACCGCTTCGGCGCGCGCCTTGCGTTCGCCACGCGGCACGGTGCGTTTCAGCAGCCCGTCGAGGCCAAGAAGAATATTGTCGGTCACAGAGCGGTCAGGCGCGATCAGCACCTCCTGAAAAACCGTGGCGAAACCCGCCGCCTGGAATGTCGCCGGGACGCGCCCCGAAAACGGTCTTCCGCCAAGCAGGATTTCTCCCGCGTCCGGCTGCACGATGCCGGACAGCAGTTTGACCAGCGTGCTTTTGCCGGAGCCGTTCTCCCCAAGAATCGTGTGGATCGTGCCGGCGCGGAAGCCGATGGAAGCCTCCGACAGCGCGACGGTCTCGCCGTAACGTTTTGAGACGGCGCGGACTTCAAGCATGGAGAGGTCCGGATGTTGAAAGAATATCGTGACAGTCCGCGCCCCGTCGCACCCCCCTCTGTCCTGCCGGACATCTCCCCCTCAAGGGGGGAGATTGGCAGCTTCGCTCGCGGCGCATCTTCTGCACCCTCGATGACTGGCGAAGCCAAAGCGGTCGGCACAATCTCCCCCCTTGAGGGGGAGATGTCCGGCAGGACAGAGGGGGGTGCGACAGGGCGCCCGACATCTCATAAAGCCTCATAAGATAACGGAGCCGGCCCTCCAGGAGCCGGCTCCCAATTGCTTCATGCCGTTCACTTCGCGCAGGCGTCGGGCACCTTCGCATAATCCCAGCCCTGGCTCGGTGCGGGGTTGCTGAAATACGCATCCAGCCATTCTTCCGGCATCGGGTCGGCCGGCGGCACCGGGAAGACCGACACGGCGTCCGGCGTCATGCAGTCCTTGTACCATTTGTCGAGGTCGGCATTGTGGACCGGCGGGATCGGGATCAGCAGCGTGTTCAGCTTCGGCTTCTGGCCGTCGAGCATGCGGATGCCGACGCGGAACAGCGTCTGCGCGGTCCAGCCGGGCAGCACGGCGTGGCCCTCGAAGCGGTATTTTTCCGGATTGGCCTTCCAGTAGCCGAGCGCGTCCCCGGTGATCGAGCCGGTGATCAGCGGCGCCGGGCGGCCGGCCTCGGAAAACGCCTCGGCGACGACGCGGCTCTCGCTGCCGGTCGTCCACACCGCGTCGATCGGCGCCGGGTTGGTGGCGATCGCCTGCAGCACCACCGTCTTGGTGACGTTGGCCGTCCAGTTGCCGTTGACCGAGCGGGCAATCTTGAGTCCGGGATTCTCGGCCAGAGCCTTGTCACCGCCCTCGCGCTCCTGCACGACGATCGGGTGGCCGGCGATGCCCTCGACCAGCAGGATGCTGGAGTCCGGCTTGGCCTTGGCTATAGCCGTCATCATGTCATAGCCCCAGCGGGCATAGTTGGAATCGACATTGATGGCGTTCGGGCTGGTGACCGAACCGGCGGCGGTGATGAACGGAATGCCCTTTGCGGCCGCGGCGTCGATCGCCTCGTCCAGCGCGGTGGAAGAGCCGGGGATCGAAGTGATGATCGAGCAGCCCTTGTCGATGAAGGCGCGGATCTGGTTGATCTGCTGGGCGGCGTCGTTGTTGCTGTCCGACACCTCGAAGCTCGCCACCGTGCCGTCTGCGATCAGGCCGTCGACCAGACGCTTCAGTTCATTGGTCACCGAGACGCGCCACGGATTGCCCTGGTAGGACTCGGAATGGCACCATTTCCAGGGTTTTGCCGGCGGGGTGAAATTGTCCCAGGCGGACGGCAGCACCTTTTGCGGCGCTCCCTCATACTGCGCCTTCAGGTCGGCGGGCAGGCCGCCGATGACAGCCGAAACGTCCTGGGCATTTGCGGCCGTGGCAATCGAGATCAAGGCAGTTGCGGCCAGAAGGCCGCGAAGCATTCCATTCATCGTCTTCTCCTCCGTTGCAGTCCACCGCCCGGCTGATGCCGGCCGGCTATTTTCCAAAACTTTCCCGGAACAGCCGGTTGATATCGGACACCACCGTCCGCGCCGCGTCGTCCACCGCAAGGCCGGCATTGATGCGGTCCGACGCAGCCTGCTGAAAACCCATGTAGCCGTCGTGGCGCGGGCGAACCCACGCGCCTTCCAGCGTTTTTCGCGTGTCGCGGTAAAAGCCGTGGGTCGCGGAATTGACCGTCTCATCCTCCCAGGCCCGCGCATGGCCGGGCTGACCGCCGGCCGCCGCATAGGGGCCGCGCTGGATGTCGCCGCTTGCCACCCAATAGGCGAAATCGATCGCCGCATCCCTGGCCTTGGAAAACGCCGAAACGGCTATGCCGGTGCCGCCGAGCGCCGAGCCGGCCAGCCCCGCGCCGCCCGCCACCGGCATGTCGGCAAAGGCCAGCCTGCGTGGCCGGAACCCGTCCGTCGCATAGCTGACGTAGCCGTAGATCAGCGGCGCGCAGACATGGGGCGAATTCGCTTCCGCCATCTTCTCCGACACGGCGATGGGGTCCATCGACAGGCAGGCAGGATCGAGCAGTGCGAAGAATTCCCGCATTATCCCGTAGACACGCTCTCCGGCGGCCGGGTCGATCAGGTCGCCGGGGCCTGTGACCGCGCAAGGATGTCCGAGATTGGCGGCGATCGTAAAAAACATCATCAGCGAATGCGGCGGTCGCAGCGATTGCAGCACCTTGCCCTGCCGCGCAAGGTCCAGAACCTCGCTCCAGTTCTCGACCGGCCGCGCCAGCAAATCCGGTCGATAAGCCTGCACGGGGCTCGCCGCGTCGATCGGGAACGCCCACTGCCGGCCCTGCCACGTATAACTCGGATAGGACTGGCCGACGCTCGCTTCGGCCAGCGCCGCGCGCTCGGCCTCGCGGCCGGGCACGTCCAGCGGCGCCAGGCAGTTTTCGGCAGTGATCTGGCCGACATGCGGGTGATCGATGACGATCAGATCGTAAGCCTTGGCTAACTCTTCAACTGGGAAGGATTCGAAATCCTGCAGCGAACGCTTGTCCCAGTCGATCGTGACGCCGGTCTTTTCCTTCCAGAGTTCTGCACAGGCGACCATCGGGTCGTAGCCGCGCGGATGGCTCCAGGTCATGCCCCTGAGGGTGGTCATGGGAAGGTCTCCCCATAGTTTATGGAGAGAACGACATATGCCGCACTCCGTCCAACGCCCCTCATCCGACCTCGCTTCGCTCGGCCACCTTCTCCCACAAGGGGAGAAGGGAGAGCGCTGCCGCCTCGCCTCCGCAAATCTCGAACGTAGGCGACTACCGGTGAGGTTGGCCCGAAACTCACCTTCTCCCCTTGTGGGAGAAGGTGGCCGAGCGAAGCGAGGTCGGATGAGGGGTGTTGGAAGGAATGCGACGCCAACCAACTCCTCGCTTCCCATATCCCGAGGTGAGCCGGCAGGCAGGTGAGGGGCAGCGCAATCACAGCCCGAACTCCGCGCGGATCTTTGCGCTGTGCTCGCCCACCAGCGGCGCGGCGCGATCGACCTTCGGCCGCACCCCGTCGACGCGCAGCGGCGAGCGGGTGGTCAGGATCGACACGTCATCCTCGCGCGTAACAGTCTGCAGCATGTCCAGCACCTTGAAGCCGTCGCTCTCGAACAGTTCCGGCCAGTTCAACACTTTGGCGCACCAGATGTCGGCCGGTTCCAGCACCGCCAGCCATTCGTCGATGGTTTTCGTGCCGATCCTTTGCGAGATGATCGCCTTGATCTCGTCACGCGCCGTGAACCAGGTCGCCGGCTTGTCGCTATAGGCCGAAAGCTCGTCATCCAGCCCGAGCAGCCCGGCCAGTTTCGGGATCGGCGTCATGGCGATCGCCAAAAAGCCGTCCCTGGCCGGATAGACACCGTAAGGCGCCGACAGATAGGCGTGGGCCGAGCGGAAGGACGAGCGGCGCGGCAGGCGCCGGCCGTCGTTCAGATGCGTGGTCAGCACCTCGAACTGGAAGTCGACCAGAGCCTCCAGCAGGCTTGTCTCGACATGCGAGCCCTTTCCGGAAATGCCGCGCCGCACCAGTGCCGCCAGAATGCCCTGGCAGCAGGCCGCGCCCGCCAGCATGTCGCCGATTGCCAGCCCGAACGGCACCGGTCCCTGGTCCTCATCGCCGTTCAGCCACATCACGCCCGAGCGCGACTGGGCCAGCAGGTCCTGCCCTGGCCGCTTCACCCAGGGTCCTTCCTCGCCATAGCCGCTGATCGAGGCATAGACGATGCGCGGATTGATCGCCTTCACATGCTCGTAGTCCAGTCCGAGTCGCTCGATGACGCCCGGCCGAAAATTCTGGATCAGCACGTCGGCCTTGGCCAGCAGGCCACGCAGCGCCTTCAGGTCCGCCTCGTCCTTCAGGTCGACGGCGAAACTCTCCTTGGCGCGGTTGATGGCGTGAAAGATGGTGGAATCGCCGCCGATCTCGGTATCGCTGAGGTACAGCCGGCGCGAGAGGTCACCGCCATCCGGCCGCTCGATCTTGATCACCCGCGCGCCGAGGTCGAGCAGGCGCAGCGAGCAATACGGGCCGGACAGGAACTGGCTCATGTCGACGACGACGAGGCCCGACAGCGGGAGTTCGGTTTCGCTCATAAAAAATTACTTCTCGGTCTTGCCGGCGAAATCCGCCGGGTTCTTGTATTTCACCGTCTGCAAATGCTCGCAGTAGAGCACCAGTTCGCCCTCGCCCTTGAACACTTCGTAGGAAGCGCGGATCAGGCCGAGGTCCTTGTATTTCGGGCGTTTGTCGAGGTTGGTGCGGATCGAATAGATCGTGTCGCCGACAAACACCGGCTTGATGAAGCGCAGTTTGTCGTAGCCGTAGGAAAAGGCGTTGATGCAGTTGGTGGCGACCAGCCCCAGCCCGGCCGAGAAGACGAAGGCGCCGGCGATCAGCCGCTGGCCGAAAATGCCTTCCTTCTCCGCGAACATGCGGTCCTGCACATAGGGGTGGATGTCCAGCACCAGCGTGTTGAACAGATGGCTGTCGCCCTCGGCCATGGTGCGGCGCAGCGAGCGGATTTTCTGGCCGACCGGCCAGTCCTCGTAGAACCAGTTCTCCGCGTTCCACACCGGTATTTCGGCGTGGCTTTCGGGCATGTCGGACGGATGCGTCGACGAGACGCCGATGGTCGGCGCGAAACCTGTCATTGCCTAACGAGGCCGCGCGTCATCGATGCGAGATGGGTCACGGCTCCTCCCTGCGATCTTCTCTCATGAATATGTTTTTCACATATGGGGCTTGTTTGCAAGCGCCGTTGTCGCCATTCTGCCTACGAGGAAATCTGGCGGGCGGCTGTTAGCCAAAGACTCGGCGGCTGCCGAAACCATCGCGATCGGGAGGAAGAAAAGATGGCCGAATTGCTGGTTTTCGTTGGGTCGCTCAACCGCGAGGCGCCGTACTTCCAGGGTGCGCGCGGCGTCGGGCTTTCCGTCTACAGTTTTAACGAAAACACGCTGGGCGTGACGAAACTGGCCGAGACGAACGAGGTCGACAACCCGACCTTTCTGTCCGTGACGCCGGACGGCGCGAAAATATTCGCGAACAGCGAAGTGTTCGCCTGGCGCGAGGGCCTGGTGTCAGCCTACGGATTCGACCGGGCAACCAATGCCCTCACCTACATCAACAAGCAGCCGACACTCGGCTCGATCACCGCGCATAATTTCATCACGCGCGACGGCACGAAACTCCTGGTCGCCAATTACGGCATGGGGTCCGGCGGCCCGGACCGGTCGGTCGTGGTCTACGGCATAGATGACGGCAGCCTCAGCACACCGCTCGCCAGCATTGCCCACGAAGGCACCGGCCCCAACGAGACGCGGCAGGAGCGCAGCCACGCCCACAGCGCCACCGAATCGATTGCCGGCAACATCGCCATCGTCGCCGATCTCGGCATCGACTGCCTCGTCACCTACCGCATCGAGGCCAACGGATCGCTCACGCCCCTGCGGGAGACCGTGCTGAAGCCGGGCGCCGGTCCGCGCCACATCGCGCTGCATCCGAACGGAAAATTCGTCTTCGTCATGAACGAACTCGATTCCACCGTCGTGTCGCTCTCGCTCGACGCCGACACCGGCGCATTTTCCTTCATCGATGCCAAACCCGCCGTGCCGGCGGAAGCGCGCGACCACAACCATTGCGCCGACATCCAGATGTCGCCGGACGGCCGTTTCCTCTACGGTTCGAACCGCGGCCACGATTCGATCCCGATCTTCGCGGTGGACCAGGAAACCGGAAAACTGACGCTGGTCGACTATACGCCCTGCGGCGGCTCGACCCCGCGCAACCTCTGCCTGACGCCCTCCGGCGGACATCTGTTCTCCGCCAACCAGAACGCCGACCGCATCAGCATTTTTGCCCGCGATGCCGAAACCGGGCGGCTGACCGACACCGGCCACGCCATTGGGATCGGCACTCCTATGTGTGTGAAGATCACCGGTTGACTTTCCGGTTCCTGCGGTAGGCATCGCCCCGTTTGGTTCGTTAGAACGTCGCTTTTCGGGCTTTCCGAGTCGTTCCTATCGGCTTGCGGTCAAGGGCGCCTTGTCCGATCCTGCGGTACGACAAAAGCAATGAGGGAAACGCCCGCATGAGCCACCACACGAAATTCTTCATCGACGGCAAATGGGTCGATCCCGTCGTGCCGGCCACGCTCGACGTCATCGATCCGTCCACCGAGGAGGCCTACACCAAAATTTCAGTCGGTTCGAAAGCCGACGTCGACCGCGCCGTGGCAGCGGCCAAGGCGGCGTTCCCGTCCTTCTCGCAGACGACGAAAGCCGAACGGCTGACGCTGTTGAAGCGCATCCTGGAAGTCTACAACGAGCGCTACGAGGACATCGCCCAGGCCGTCAGCCAGGAGATGGGAGCGCCGATCACCTGGGCGCGCGAGGCGCAGGCCTGGGCCGGCCGCGCCCATATGGAAGCCACCATCAAGGCCCTGGAAGACTACGAATTCGAGGAAAAGCGCGGCGGCACCATGGTCGTCAAGGAGCCGATCGGCATCTGCGCGCTGATCACGCCATGGAACTGGCCGCTCAACCAGATCGTCTGCAAGGTGGCGCCCGCCATCGCCGCCGGCTGCACCGTGGTGCTGAAACCTTCCGAGATCGCGCCGATCAGCGGCATCATCTTCTCCGAGGTCATGGAAGCGGCCGGCACGCCCAAGGGCGTCTACAACATGATCAACGGCACCGGCCCAGACGTCGGCCAGATCATGGCCGGCCATCCGGACGTCGACATGGTCTCGTTCACGGGGTCCACCCGCGCCGGCATCATCGTCGCAAAAACCGCCGCCGACACGGTCAAGCGCGTCGCCCAGGAACTCGGCGGGAAATCCGCCAACATCATCCTTTCGGACGCCGATTTCGCCCAGGCGGTGAAGAAAGGCGTCGAGGGCTGCTTCGGCAATTCCGGCCAGTCCTGCGACGCGCCGACACGCATGCTGGTGCCGGCCAGCCGCCACGACGAGGCGCTTTCGATCGCCAAGGACGCCGCCGAAACCTTCAAAGTCGGCGATCCCCGCTCGGAGGATACGCAACTCGGCCCGGTGGTCAGCAAGGTGCAGTTCGACAAGATCCAGGGCCTCATCGAGAGCGGCATCGCCGAGGGCGCAACCGTCGTCACCGGCGGCAACGGCCGCCCCGGTCATCTCAACCGCGGCTATTATGTCAGGCCGACCGTTTTCGGCCATGTGCGTCCCGGCATGCGGATCGAGAAGGAGGAAATCTTTGGGCCGGTGCTGTCGGTCATCTCCTATGACGACGAGGACGAAGCCGTGCAGATCGCCAACGACACGGTTTATGGACTCGCCGCCTATGTGCAGTCCAAGGATGTCGGCCATGCGCGACAAGTGGCCGCGCGGCTGCGCGCCGGCCAGGTCTCGATCAACTATCCGGAGTGGGACACGTTCGCCCCCTTCGGCGGCTACAAGCAGTCCGGCAATGGCCGCGAATATGCCGATTGGGCCATCCACGACTTCCTCGAAACCAAGGGCATCATCGGCTACGGCGATTGAGGAATCCGGCCCGCGCGGGGTGCGGCGATGCCGGCGATCTGCCGGCGCGTCACCTCATTGGCGGTAGCCGGGGCCGGTAACTTGCGCTAGATACACGGCTTTCCCCCGCTCGCGAGGAAAGCCAATGGCGACGACCGCCGACGACCTCATCGATCGCCGCAGGCTGCGGCGCAAGCTCACCTTCTGGCGTGTCGCAGCCCTGCTCGTCGCCGCGATCGCCATCGTCGGCACGACGATGGCGCTCTATGGCACGGAGTTCGCCGGCAAGTCCGTGAACCACATCGCCAAGGTCAGGATCGAAGGCACGATTCTCGAGGACGAGGCCCTGCTGACCCTGCTGGACGACATCAGCAAGGCACCGACCGTCAAGGGCGTCATCCTGTCGATCGATTCCCCCGGCGGCACGACGGCCGGCGGCGAGGCGATCTTCGACGCCGTCCGCGCGCTTGCCGCCACCAAGCCGGTCGTGGCCCAGGTCGGCACGCTTGCGGCGTCAGCGGGCTACATGATCGCCAGCGCGACCGATCACATCGTGGCGCGCAAAACCTCGATCGTCGGCTCCATCGGTGTGCTGGCGCAGTTCCCGAACTTCACCGGCCTGATGGACAAGGTTGGCATCACGCTCGACCAGGTCAAATCCTCGCCATTAAAAGCCGAGCCTTCTCCCTTCAACCCGACCACGGATGAAGAGCGGGCGATGCTGCGTTCGATGATCATGGACAGCTACGACTGGTTCGTCGGTCTCGTCGCCGACCGCCGCCCGCTGACGCGCCCGCAAGTCTTGGCGCTGGCCGACGGCTCGGTGTTCACCGGCCGGCAGGCTCTCGACAAGAAGCTGGTCGACGGGCTTGGCGGCGAGAAGGAGGCAATCGCCTGGCTGTCCAGCAAGGGCGTGTCGGGCACCCTGGAGGTCATCGAATGGAAACCCAAGGACGATGAGTCGAGCTGGCTGTTCAGCCGTGCGACCGCGCAAGCCGTCGGGCAGTTGATCGGGCTTCCCGGCGCGGGCGGCGAGTTTCTTCGCGAAAGCGGTGGTGACCGCTTGTTCCTTGACGGTCTCGTATCAGTCTGGCACCCTTGAGACGGCTCCAGCCTGATTGAAAAATACAAATAAAATCATTCGCCTACTGTTTAGAACACAATAATTGACGGGGACAGCGCTCATGATCAAATCCGAACTCGTGCAGATCATCGCCACTCGCAATCCGCATCTTTTTCTTCGTGACGTCGAGAACATCGTGAGTGCCATCTTCGACGAGATCACCGACGCACTCGCCGAAGGTAATCGTGTCGAGCTTCGCGGCTTCGGCGCTTTCTCCGTCAAGAACCGCCCTGCCCGCACCGGCCGCAACCCGCGCACCGGCGACGCGGTGGAGGTCGAGGAAAAATGGGTGCCGTTCTTCAAGACCGGCAAGGAGCTTCGCGAGAGGCTGAACGCCGAAAAATAGGCCGAATTGGCCGGCATAAGGTCATTGCCGGAAGGCCCGGCCGAACACGGCGTATTCCGGAAATCCTCGTTTACCGGCCGCAAGCTTGGAAAGATCATGTTCAATCGTATCGTGCTTGTCGTCGTATTCGTGCCGCTCGCCATCATCCTGATCGCGCTGGCTGTGGCGAACCGCACGCCCGCGGCCTTCACCTTCGACCCGTTCAATCCCGGCAACCCGGCGCTGACCATCCAATTGCCGCTGTTCTTCCTGCTGTTCGCCGCCCTTGCGGTCGGCATGATCGTCGGCAGCCTCGCCACCTGGTTCAAGCAGGGCCGCTATCGCAAGGCCGCCAGGCAGCGCGGCATCGAGGCACAGGCCGCGCGCGACGCCGCCGCGCGCCAGAACCGCACCGTTTCCAGCACAGCCCTGCCCAAGCCCGGCACATGAGGGCCGCACGATCCGGAGCGACCGCATGCGTATGATCTCGGCCGACGACGTCGACCGTTCACTGACCTTTCCCGCCCTCGTGGAGACGCTGCGCGAGGCGTTCCGCAAGGGCGCGGTGCAGCCGGTGCGGCATCACCATACGATCGACCGTCCGGACGGCGCGGCCTCGACGCTGCTCCTGATGCCGGCCTGGACCGACCTCCATGCCGCCGGCACCTCGGACGGCGGTCACATCGGCGTAAAGATCGTCACGGTCTCGCCCGACAACAACGCAGTCGCCAAGCCGGCGGTGATGGGCCTTTACCTCCTTCTCGACGGCAAGACCGGCGAGCCGCAGGCACTGATCGACGGGCAGCGGCTGACGCAGTGGCGCACGGCAAGCGCCTCGGCACTCGCCGCGAGCTACCTGGCGCGAAAGGACGCCTCGAAGCTGCTGGTCGTCGGGGCCGGCGCGCTCTGCCCTTTCCTGGCGAAGGCCCATTCGGCGGTGCGGCCGATCGCGGAAATCCGCATCTGGAACCGGTCGCGATACAACGCCGATAAGGCGGCCGACACCTTGCGCCAGGGCGGGCTGAACGCAATTGCCGTTTCCGGCCTCGACGCGGCGCTGGCCTGGGCTGACATCGTTTCCAGCGCGACCATCTCGACCGAGCCGCTCGTCCAGGGCGACAGGCTGCGGCCGGGAACCCATGTCGACCTCGTCGGCGGTTTTACCCCCGCCATGCGCGAGGCGGACGACGCGGCGATCAGACGCGCCCGCGTCTATGTCGACACCCGTGCCGGCGCGACCAAGGAGGCCGGCGACATCGTCCAGCCGCTGGCATCCGGCGTGCTGAAACCGGAGGACATCGTCGCCGACCTCCACGAACTGGCGCGCGGCGAGAAGCCCGGCCGGCAAGGCGCGGACGAGATCACGCTGTTCAAGTCGGTGGGCGCGGCGCTCGAAGATCTGGCGGCCGGCATCGCTGTATTCCGGCACATCAGCAGGTAGGCATTTCCCCGCCGACGCTGCCCGACACTCTATTGGCATCGACCTGCGCACCCATCGCCTCGGCGATGAGCCGGAAGTCTTTCTCGCTGATATTCAAGAGCCCGAAACGAAGCTGATAGCCCCAGGTCCGCTTGCCGGCGGTGAGTTCGAGCCGGTCGAGCAGCGGCGCGATCGGCGCCTCCGAGGCATCCGCCCAGTCGACATCGCGACGAAAGGGCGTGAAGCCATCGCCCATCTCGCCCTGATACGGTTCTCCCTTACGAACCACGCCGATGGCGGTGAAACTTTGCAGCCGGTCCTTTTCGCCGTAAACCGCACTCGGCGAGTAGTAGACCACGCCGTCGCCCGGCCGGATGCGGCCGAGCGGCGCGCGCTTGCCATGCGAGACCTGCATGAACCCTTCCCGCCATCCCCTGCGCACATGATCGGCGGACGCGACTGCCAGCCAGAACAATCTTTCCGTCATCTCTCGGCCTCCGGACAGAAGACGCGCAGGCGGTGGCCATCGGGATCGAGCGCGACGAAGGTGCGTCCGAAATCCATGTCCAAAGGCTGCTGGAGTATTTCCAGCCCGCAGCCGGACCAGTCGGCATGGATCGCGTCGACGCTCGCTTTGTCATCGACGGTGAACGCGATCTCGCCACCGCCTCCGGCGGCCTCCGCGCGCGGCTCGACCGTGTGGCGCGACCACAGGCCAAGCTTCAGCCCGTTGGGCAGCGCGAAGAGCACGAAGGTCGGCGAAGATTCGACCGGATCGGCGGCTAGAAGCTGGCGATAGAAAGCGCCACTCTTCTCGGGGCTGTCGACATAAAGGATAATAAAACCCGGGTTGCGCATCGGTCTGTCTCCGTTTCGATGCGGCGACCATAGGCAAAGCCACTGTCAGTTTCCGGCAGCAGCCGTCACATCAGATCAGTCAAATCCTGCGCATGCCGCCACTCGGCAAGCAGGATGCGATGGCGCTTCGGCATCCGCTCACCCGTCGGTTCGGCGAAAGCAATGCGGTCCAGCCGGAAATGGCGGAAATCGCTGCGCGTCTCGCACCAGGCGCCAAGCATCTCGGCGGTGTCGAAGAAGCCGACCAGCACCGGCCAGACGACGCGCTTGGTGGCGCGGCCCTTCTTGTCGGTGTAGCTCAGACGCAGCTTCTGCTCGGCGCGGATGGCGCGGCGGATGGTCGCCAGCGTACCGGCCTCGCGCGAGGCCGACGGACCGGCGAGCAGGCCGCTCGTCGCCGCCGCGTCGCCCATATCGGGCGGCAGCACCGCCGCGATCTTGGCCAGCACATTGGCCGCGGCGCGCGCCAGTTCATCGTCGCCGCGCTGCGACACGAAGCGCAGGCCGAGGATGATCGCGTCGACCTCGTCCTCGTTGAACATCAGCGGCGGCAGCACGAAACCCGGCTTCAGCACGTAGCCGAGCCCCGCCTCCCCTTCGATCGGCGCGCCCTGGCCCTGCAAGGTGGCGATGTCGCGGTAGAGCGTGCGGATGCTGATGCCAAGCTCACCGGCCAACACCTGTCCGCTCACCGGCCGGCGATGGCGGCGCAGCGTCTGGATCAGATCGAGCAAGCGTTCGGAGCGGGACATGGCTCAGGTTTCGCGAGGCGGCCGGCCACGCATAGCCCGCCCGCGCTCAAAGGGGAAACACCTTCACGGCATTTCCGCGCTCGAGCACCTTGTTGACCCCAGACACGCCGGCAAAGGCCGGCGCGCCGGTTGTGGATCCCGGTCAAATCACCACGAAATCGGCGGCGCTCAGGCTGAGGCCCGGCGTGAGCACGGCGAATTTGACCGCCGCGAAATCGGTCCCCGAACCATCCGCGTCATAGAACAGCGAGCCGGTGTCCGAGTTGTAGAAGATGCGGTCGTCGGCATCGCCCGGCGCGAGGAAATTGTCCTTGAACGCCGAGGCATCGAGCGCCCCAAGGCCGAGCGCCGAGAAGATCGCGGCGTCGAGTGCTATCTGGTCGTCGGCGACGCTGAAGTCGAGGATATGGTCGACGTTGCCCGCGCCGAGCGCGGTCGAGAAGCGGAACGTATCCGACCCACCCATGCCGAACAGCCAGTCGTCGCCGCCGCCGCCGTCGAGCACGTTGGCGCCGTCATTGCCGCGCACGCGCTGGACGAGTTCGTTGCCCGTCAGGTTGACGGCATAGGTCGACTGCAGCGAGGTCGTGTTGAGGTACTCGATGCTGAGACCGCCAGCCAACACGAAGTCGACACCGGCATTGACGCGGTCCAGGCCCTCGCCGGCAATTTCGACGATCGTGGCGCCGGCATTGTAGACGGAATATATGTCGCTGCCAGCGCCGCCGGTCAGCGTATCGGCGCCGCCGACGCCGCCGTCGTGCAGATGGTTGGCGCCGGCGTCGCCTGTCAACGTGTCGGCAAAACTCGATCCGCGCAGGTTCTCGATGCCGGCTAAAGTGTCGCCCTCGGCATCGCCGCCGGTGCCGGTGCCGGAAGTGAGATCGGCCACGACGCTGGCGCTCGACCCGCTGTAGCGCGCCCAGTCGATGCCGGCACCGCCCTGGAGCGCATCGGCTCCAGCGCCGCCGTCGAGCACGTCGTTTCCGCCGGCGCCGTTGAGGGCATTGGCTCCGGCATCGCCGGTCAGCACGTCCGCGGAGTTCGAGCCAGAGAGATTCTCGATGCTGCTGAAGCTGTCGCCTTGGGCGTCGCCGCCCGCCGCTGTGCCGGCCGCGAGGTCGATCGTGACGCCCGCGGCGGAAGCGACATAGTCGGCCGTATCGCTGCCGTTGCCGCCTTGCAGCGCGTCGGCGCCGGCACGGCCCGACAGCACGTCGTTGCCATCGCCGCCATCCAGGGCATTGGCCCCGGCATCGCCATTGATCAGGTCGGCGAAAGCCGAGCCGGTGATGTTCTCGATGCCGCTCAAGCTGTCGCCCTGTGCATCGCCGCCCGTCGCCGTGTTGGTCGAGAGGCTGACCGTTATGCCAGCCGCGGAGGTAGCATAGGTCGCCGTATCGATGCCCGCGCCGCCCTGGAGCGCGTCAGCCCCCGCGCCGCCATTGAGCAGGTCGTTGCCACCCGCGCCGTCAAGGGTGTTGGCTCCTGCATCGCCAGTCAGCGAGTCGGCATGGTTCGAGCCGGAAAGATTTTCGACGCCGTTGAATGTGTCGCCCTGGGCGTCGCCGCCCGTCGCAGCGTTGGCCGCGAGGCTGACCGCGACGCCCGCGGTCGAAGCGATGTAGGTGGCCGTATCGATGCCTGCCCCGCCCATCAGGGTGTCCGCGCCGGCCCGGCCCGCCAGCACGTCGTCGCCGTTGCCGCCGTCCAGCACATTGGCGCCGGCGCTTCCGTTGATCGTGTCGGCGAAGGCCGAGCCGACGATGTTCTCGATGCTGCTGAAGGTGTCGCCCTCGGCGTCGCCGCCGGTCGCCTTGTTCGACGAGAGGCTGAGACCGATGCCCACAGCCGACCCCGCATAGCTTGCCGTGTCGGTGCCGTTGCCACCCTGCAGCAGGTCGGCGCCGCCGAGCCCCGCCAGAACGTCGTCGCCGTCGCCGCCGGCGAGCACATTCGCCGCGCCATCGCCGACCAGCACGTCGGCAAAGGCCGAGCCGGTGACATTCTCGATGCTGGTGAATGTGTCGCCCTGGGCGTCGCCGCCCGCCCCGGCATTCGCCGCCAGGTTCACCGACACCAGCGCGGCGGAGCCAGCATAGCTCGCCGTATCGGTGCCGTTGCCACCCTGAAGCGCGTCCGCGCCGCCGCCGCCCTGGAGGCTGTCGTTGCCCTCACCGCCGGCCAGCACGTTGACCCCGGCACCGCCGATCAGCGTGTCGGCGAAGTTGGAGCCGATGAGGTTTTCGATTCCCGCCAGCGTGTCGCCCTGGGCGTCGCCCCCAGCGCCGCTGCCGGCCGCAAGGTTGGCGTTCACCCCGGCGGCGGAGTTGACATAGGTCGCCGTGTCGATCCCCGCGCCGCCATTCAGCACGTCGGCCCCGGCACCGCCATTGAGCAGGTCGTCTCCGCCGGCGCCATCGAGGGCGTTGATCCCGGTATTGCCGGTGAGCGCGTCGGCATGGTTCGAGCCGGAAAGACTCTCGACGCCGTTGAATGTGTCGCCCTCGGCGTCGCCGCCCGTCGCAGTGTTCGCCGCGAGGTTGACCGCGACGCCCGCGGTCGAAGCGATGTAAGTGGCCGTATCGATGCCGGCCCCGCCTATCAGGGTGTCCGCGCCGGCTCGGCCCGCCAGCACGTCGTCGCCGTTGCCGCCGTCCAGCACATTGGCCCCGGCGCTTCCATTGATCGTGTCGGCGAAGGCCGAGCCGACGATGTTCTCGATGCTGCTGAAGCTGTCACCCTCGGCATCGCCGCCGGTCGCCTTGTTCGACGAGAGGCTGAGGCCGATGCCCACAGCCGATCCGGCATAAGTGGCGGTGTCGACGCCGTTGCCACCCTGCAGCAGGTCGGCGCCGCCGAGCCCCGCCAGAACGTCGTCGCCGTCGCCGCCGGCGAGCACATTCGCCGCGCCATCGCCAACCAGGACGTCGGCAAAGGCCGAGCCGGTGACGTTCTCGATGCTGTTGAATGTGTCGCCCTGCGCATCGCCGCCCGTCCCGGCATTGGCCGTCAGGTTCACCGACACCAGCGCGGCGGAGCCGGAGTAGCTGGCCGTATCGATGCCGGCGCCGCCCTGCAAAACATCCGCGCCGCCGGCGCCCTGGAGGCTGTCGTTTCCCTCACCGCCGGCCAGCACGTTCACCGCGGCATTGCCGACGATCACGTCGGCGAACGCCGAGCCGACAATGTTCTCGATGCTATTGAAGGTGTCGCCCTGCGCATCGCCGCCCGCCGCGGCATTGGCCGTCAGATTCACCGACACCAGCGCGGCGGAGGCGGCATACGTTGCCGTATCGACGCCGTTGCCGCCTTGCAGCACATCGCCGCCAGCGCCGCCAGCGAGCGAGTCGTCGCCGTCTCCTCCGTTCAGCACATTGGCCCCGACGCCGCCGGTCAGGGTGTCGGCGAAGGCCGAGCCGACCAGGATCTCGATGGTGGACAGGACGTCGCCCTGGGCATAGCCGCCGGCGCCACTGCCGGTCGCGAGGTTGACCGTGACGCCGGCGGTCGAAGCGGCATAGGTCGCCGTGTCGATGCCCGCGCCGCCATCCAGCGCGTCGGCGCCGGCGCCGCCGTCGAGCAGGTCGTCCCCGCCGGCGCCGGAGAGGCCGTTGAATCCGGCATTGCCGGTCAAGATGTCGGCCTGGTTGGAGCCGCTGACGCTCTCGACGGCGCTGAAGGTGTCGCCCTGGGCATCGCCGCCGGTCGCTGTGTTGGCCAGGAGATTGACCGTGACGCCCGCGGCGGAGGCGATGTAGTCGGCCTTGTCGGTGCCGGTCCCGCCTTGCAAATTGTCCGCGCCGCCGCGGCCCGACAGCACGTCGTCACCGGCGCCGCCGATCAGGACGTTCACTCCGGCATCGCCGTTGAGCAGGTCGGCGAAGGCCGAGCCTGTGAGGTTCTCGATGCTGCTGAAAGTGTCGCCCGCGGCATCGCCGCCCGTTGCGTTGAAGGTCGAGAGGCTGACCGTGACGCCGGCGGCCGAGGCTGCATAACTCGCCGTGTCGGTGCCCGCGCCGCCGATCAGCGCATCGCCTGCTGCGCCGCCCTGGAGCACATCGTTTCCGGCGCCGCCATCGAGACTGTTGGCCCCGGCATTGCCGGTCAGGCTGTCGGCGGAGTTCGAGCCGGAGACGTTCTCGATGCTGGTGAAGGTGTCGCCCGTGGCGTCACCGCCGGACGCGGTGTTGGCGAGCAGATTGACCGTGACGGCAGCCGACGCGATATAGTTGGCCGTATCGCTGCCGCTGCCACCTTGCAGGACGTCGGCGCCGCCGCGGCCCGCCAGAATGTCGTCGCCCGCGCCGCCATCCAGCACATTCGCCCCGGCACTGCCGTTGATCGTGTCGACGAAAGCCGATCCGATGATGTTCTCGATGCTGTTGAAGCTGTCGCCCTGGGCGTCGCCGCCTGTCGCCGTGTTGGAGGAGAGGCTGACATTGACGCCCGCGGACGAGGTGGCATAGGAGGCCGCGTCGGCGCCGTTGCCGCCCTGCAGCGCGTCGGCGCCGCCGCGGCCCTGAAGCGTGTCGTTCCCGTCGCCGCCAGCCAGAACATTCGCCGCGGCGTCGCCGGTCAGCGTGTCGTTGAAGGCCGAGCCTGTCAGGTTCTCGAAGCCGCTCAGGCTGTCGCCCGCGGCGTCGCCGCCCGAGCCGACGCCGTTGACCGTGACCACGACGGCGGCGGCCGAAGCGGCATACGAAGCGATGTCGACACCGTTGCCGCCCTGCAGCACATCGGCGCCGGCGCGGCCCTGGAGCGTATCGTTGCCGTCGCCTCCGGCCAGGATGTTGGCCCCGGCGTCGCCAGTCAGTGTGTCGGCGAAGGCCGAGCCGATCAGATTCTCGATGCCGGACAGGATGTCGCCCGCGGCGTCGCCGCCCGAGGCGGCGCCGTTGACCGTGACCACGACCGAGGCGGCCGAGGCGGCGTAGGAGGCGGTGTCGCCATTGCCGTTGCCGCCCTGCAGCGTGTCGGCGCCGGCGCGGCCCTGGAGCGCGTCGTTGCCATCGCTCCCGGACAGCAGATTCGCCCCGGCGTCGCCGGTCAGCGTGTCGTTATAGGCCGAACCGGTCAGATTCTCGATGCCGGACATGGTGTCGCCCGCAGCGTCGCCACCCGAGGCGGCGCCGTTGACCGTGACCACGACCGCGGCGGACGAGAAAGAATAGCTCACCCGGTCGATGCCGGCGCCGCCGGCAAACGTGTCGGCGCCGCCGAGGCCCTGGAACACGTCGTCGCCGTTGCCGCCGGTCAGCACATTGTTCCCGGCACCGCCCTGCAGCACATCGTTGAAGGCCGAGCCGATGACGTTCTCGACCGCCAGCGAATCACCCTCGGCGGTGCCACCGGTATTGACGTTGGTCAGAAGGTTGATGCTTACCGCCGCGTTGGACGCCGCATAGGTCACCGTGTCATTGCCGACCAGGCCGTTCAGCGTGTCGCCCCCGGCGCCGCCGTCGAGCAGGTCGTCGCCGTTGCCGCCCGTGAGGCTGTTGACCCCGGCGCCGCCGGTCAGCACGTCATTGAAGTTGGAGCCGACGACGCTCTCGATGCTGGTGTAGGTATCGCCCGTGGCATCGCCGCCGGACGCGGTCGACGTGGCCAGGTTGACGGTCACCGCGGCGCTGGAATCGGCATAGCCGATAGTGTCGGTGCCGGCGCCGCCGTTCAGCACGTCGGCGTTCCTGCCGCCTTCGAGATAGTCGTTGCCGTTGCCGCCGTTCAGGGTGTCCGTGCCGTTGCCGCCGATGCCGCTGAAATTATCGCCGAAGAGCTGGTCGTTGGCGTCGAGGCCGTTGAGCGTGTCGTTGCCGCCACCTCCGGACAGGATGGTGTTGATCGATTGGTTGGCGGTCTGGATGTCGTTGAAGCCCGAGCCGAGCGTCCATTCAACGTTGAGGACGGTGGTGCCGCCTGCCGCGGTCCCCGAAACGGTCCCGGCGGCAAGGTTGATGGTGAGGCCCGAGCCCCAGGCGCGGCAGTCGAAGATGTCGGCGCTGCCGGCGCCGCCGTCCAGCGTGTCGCCGCCGCTGCTGAGCTGGATATAGTCGTTGCCGCCGCCGCCGATGACGACGTTCGTGCCGTTGTCGCCGACGAGCTGGTCGTTGAAGGCGCTACCGGTCAGATTCTCAAAGCCGCTCATCGTGTCGCCGGTCGCATCGCTGCCATTGGCGGTGGCGTTCAGGGCGACCTGAACGCCACCGCCAGCGTTGGCGTAGGTGAGCGTGTCGATGCCCGCGCCGCCGGTCATCTTGTCCGCCCCGGCGCCGCCCTGGATGGTGTCGTTGCCGCCCAGGCCGCTCAGCGTGTCATCGCCGGCGCCGCCGTTGATGATGTCGATGCCGTCGGGGTTGAGCGGGTTGCCAACGTCGGTTCCGGTGAGCGTGTCGGCAGCCGCGGTGCCGTTGAGAGTCTGCGTCATACCTTGCCTCCGCCCGATGCAATCGCGTGCCCGCAGCACGGGTGCGACTCATCCTTTCGCCAACCGCAGGTTTTATAGCCTTCGGATCAGAGGTCCAGATGACAGACCCGGCTTATCGGAGCGGAAAGGCTGAGAGCGTTAGAGAACCGTTAAAAATTCGATCGACCGGTTGGTGTCACAGCCGGAACGCCTCATCGCGTTGCGACAACCCGCAAGCCGGCATGTGAGGTGCCGCGCCAGCCGAGTTGCGCCGTCCGGCCCCCTATGCCAAAAGCGGCGCGACCGCCGGAGACCAGTTTGAAATCCACCCGCGACCGACGCCGCGACAATTTTCCGCCCCGCCCCCCCGGCGGGCCGCCCGTTCGCCCGCGCGAGGACCGCAAGGCCGTCGAGCCCAAGGGGGGCCCGGCGCAGGATCCGATACCGGCACAGCGCGTGCTCACCCGCCGCGACGGCGCGCTGCCGGCGGAAAGATTGCCGGTCATCCTCGAAGTCCTGCCCAACGACGACTACGCGCTGCTGGACAGTGGCGAAGGCCAGAAGCTGGAGCAGTACGGCCCCTACCGCATCGTGCGGCCCGAGGGCCAGGCAATCTGGCAGAAGGCGCTGCCTGAAAAGGAATGGCAAAAGGCCGACGCGATCTTCACCGGCGACACGGATGAAGAAGGCATGGGCCGCTGGCGTTTTCCAAAGCAGCCGCTCGGCGAGACCTGGCCGATGCGGCACGACGGCATCGACTATCTCGGCCGCTTCACCTCCTTCCGCCATGTCGGCGTGTTTCCCGAGCAGGCGACGCATTGGGACCACATGGCCGGCCTGATCGAGCAGGCGCGGCGGCCGGTAAAGGTGCTCAACCTGTTCGGTTATACCGGCCTTGCCTCGCTGGTCGCGGCACGGGCGGGCGCGGAAGTCACGCATGTCGACGCCTCGAAAAAGGCGATCGGCTGGGCACGCGAGAACCAGGAGATGGCGCGGCTGACCGACAAGCCGATCCGCTGGATCTGCGAGGACGCGATGAAATTCGCCGAGCGCGAGGAGCGGCGCGGCAGCCGCTACGACATCGTCCTGTTCGACCCGCCCGCTTATGGCCGCGGGCCGAAGGGCGAGGTCTGGCAGTTGTTCGACGACCTGCCGAAGCTGGCCGACATCTGCCGCTCGATCCTGACGCCGAAACCGCTGGCCGTCGTGCTCACCGCCTATTCGATCCGCGCCTCGTTCTTCGCCATCCACGCCCTGATGCGCGACACGTTCGCCGGCATGGGCGGGCGGATCGAATCCGGCGAGTTGGTCATTCGCGAAAAGGGCGCAGGCCGGGCGCTGTCCACGTCCTTGTTTTCCAGATGGGTGGCGGGATGAGTCGTTCACCCCTGAGCAGCGCCCCCAACACCGCTTCGTGGTCGTCCGTTCGGCAGTGGAGGATCGAGGTCGTGCCGGCGTCACCACGTCGGATACTCTGCTGCGAGGCCGGGGCAGTCGCCTATGGCGGCCATCCTCCCCGATCCGGCTTCGCCGGCTCGTTTCGGCATCACCCCCTCACCGGCCCTTCGGGCCACCTCTCCCCCTGCCCGGGGGAGAGGAGAGCAGCGTTGGTGATTTGCGCCAACCTTGCGGCCGTCCGTCCTCTCCCCCGGACGGGGGGAGAGGTGGCCCGAAGGGTCGGTGAGGGGGTGATGCCACGTCGCCTCGCCGCAGGCGAGGCGACGTGGATCACTTGGCAAAGCAGGCCCGCATGCGACAGCCCCGCCCGCGAAGCGGGGGGTCCGAAGGACCACGCGAAGCGTGGGGGCGCATCATGACCACCGAACCGCGCGTAGGCCGCGTCAAGGAAGTCACCAGCCTCGCCAACCCGCTGGTCAAGGACCTGAAGGCGCTGGCGCTGAAGAAATTCCGCGATCAGCAGAACGCTTTTCTCGCCGAGGGCCTGAAACTCATCATCGACGCGCTCGACCTCGGCTGGCGGGTGAAGACGCTGGTCTTCGCCAAGTCGGCGCTGGGCAACCCGGCGGTGGAGAAGGCAGCCGCCCGCGTCGTCGCCAAGGGCGGCGACGTGCTGGAAGTGTCGGAAAAGATCCTTGCCGCGATCACGCGGCGCGACAATCCGCAGACGGTCATCGGCGTGTTCGAGCAGCGGCTGACGAAGCTCTCCGACATTCGGCCGGCGGGCAACGACGTCTGGGTAGCGCTCGACCGGGTGCGCGACCCCGGCAATCTCGGCACGGTGCTGCGCACCGCCGACGCGGTCGGCGCCAAGGGCGTCATCCTGGTCGGCGAGACCACCGATCCGTTCGCGCTGGAAACGGTGCGGGCGACGATGGGCTCGATCTTCGCCGTGCCGGTAGCCCGCGCCACGCCCGAAGCCTTCCTCGCCTGGCGGAAATCCTTCGCCGGCCTCATCGTCGGTACGCATCTGAAAGGCGCGGTCGACTACCGCACCGTCGGCTATGCGGGAAAACCCGTCGTGCTTTTGATGGGCAACGAACAGCAGGGCCTGCCGGATACGCTGGCCGACGCTTGCGACCGGCTGGTGCGCATCCCGCAGGCGGGCCGCGCCGATTCCCTCAATCTCGCGGTCGCCACCGGCGTCATGCTGTTCGAAATCCGCCGCGCGGCGCTGAAACTGGATTCTTGATGGGTTTTCGGTCCTGGACACTTTATGCCGCGCTGGCGGCCGCCGGCGTGGCGCTCGATCAGTGGATCAAATGGCTGGTAGAGACGCGGCTGACCATGCACGAGGCGGTCGACCTGCTGCCGTTCCTGGCGCTCTACCGCACCTACAACACCGGCGTCGCCTTCTCCATGTTCTCCTGGGTGGGCGACAAGGGCCTGATCGTGGTCTCGATCGCCGTCATCGCCTTCGTGCTCTATCTCGCCGCGAAATCCGACCCGCGCCACGTGCTGGCAAGGATCGGCTTCGCGCTGATCGTCAGCGGCGCGCTCGGAAACCTCATCGACCGCGCAGTGTACGGCCACGTCATCGACTATATTTTCTTCCACACGCCGGTCTGGTCCTTCGCCGTCTTCAACCTCGCCGACGCCTTCATCTCGGTCGGCGCGGCGGCAATCGTGCTGCAGGAACTGATCGGCTGGCTGGGCGCTCGAAAGACCGCGCCGTCGGACAATTGATCCATCTGTTTCACCCGACCGGCAGGCCGGCTTCCAGGGATTGCCCTTTGCGGTGGTGTCAGTCGGGGAACTAACCCCGCTGTGATGGCCATGGTTGCAAATTGCAATACCGACCGGTTGTCTGCAATGGGTGGAAAGCGATCACTCTGGTGGCGAGATGATGGAGATTACCTCCATTGGGCTCAGCCGAAGCACCCGCGCGACACCCAGTGCATTGGGAACGATCCAGTAAGGCGTGTCCGGATCATACGGGGCGGGCAGCATGGTCAAGTTGTATAGCGTCTTGGCGCAGACCTCTTCAAAAAGGTATTGGGCCTCTGCCCCGTGATCACCGCGGCGCTCGGCTTTCAAGGTTTTGGCTCGAATGTCGTTGAACAGGTTACGAGCCTTTGGCCACGAGCCACGATCCTCGATCATTCGACCGAGCCGTTCCAACGTCTCCTTGTCCGAGCAATGCGGGGTAAAGAGCTTAATGAGGCTCTGGATATCCTTGAGCATCGACCATTTCGTCATGGTCGGGCATTATCAGAGGCAAATACCACGTCTGGTCCGCTCCCAAACGTCGCCTTCTGGCCCCTATCGGGCCGGAAAGGGTGGAAAGCCGACAACAAACTGATCGAACGTGACGGCTCAATCGTCGAGACTTTTCCATTCTTCCCACTTACCTAACAGCGCCTGATGGCGCTCGGCGAAAGTGCCACGACCGCCTTGAAAGTTCGGAAACGTGTGGGTTCCCCAGTTCGTCCGTTCAATGATGACAGTCTCAGCCTCACCCCTTGTCATACCGACAACAGTCTCGATAGCGCAGACATCTTCCGGCGTGGTTGCGATGATCAGCTGATCAATTAGCGGCCTCGCTTCATCCCAACGTTTGTTCTCCAGAAAACGGCCTTTGGTGTAGCGCGATCTGCGCCCATTCCATCCGCATAGCTCACAGCGGCTGTCCCTGAACCGGTGTTCGCACTTCGGATAACCGTAAATCAGATGAGAACAGTCAGGGCACATGGATAGCATTTTGGAGGCCGACGCAACGTATCGGCTGCGGCATTCGTCGCACCGCCTCCACTCGCGATTATCCGTGGTTGGCTTCCTCATCGTTGACGAATATCAACGCCGACAAACGTCAGCAATGGGGTCGATAGCAGCTCGTCCGGTTCCAAGCGTCGCCTTTTCGCCGCCGAACGGCTGGTGTGGGTGGATTGCGGTCATCGCTAGTTTCGAGTCGTCGCCAAAAGGTTTGCGGCGGCGTCGGGGACCTCTTCAAGCCGGTCTGCCGCCGTTGGATTTTTAGCCAAACTCTCAATATCGGAGCGAAGTTCGGCCAGAATTGCCGGTGACAGATTGGGGCATAAATCCGCTAGGATCGAATGCTTCCAGATGGAGTCATCTGATACGAATACGGCTCTGATATGGGGTACGATCTCGGGACCAGACGCTGAAAGCAACTTCGCAACGGAACTTTCCACTGGCCAATTCGTATCCTGTAGCCAGATCAGAAGCTTGGGAAGAACGGGATTGAGCGCAGGGAAGCCGACTGTGCAGGCTCGCTGGACGGCCGCATGATCATGCTTAGTCTTAGGGACGCATTCGTTGAGGTCCATGTCTCGATCTTATGCAAAAGGCGCTTGTCCGCAAAGGGGTCGGAACCGGACTCTCAGACCCCACCTGGCAGCGCTCAATAGTCCCGACAACGGTGCGGTTATCGCGCTCGACTTGGTGCAGCCTAGCTTGCCAAGGCTCGCCCAAGGCCGCTACCACTTACAGGAGTATTTTCCTAGGATTATTTACTTACCTCCTGATCCATGCGACAATGACGTCGTCTGTGCTGGTGCGGCAATCGAGCGGAACTGGGACGCGCTGAAGCGTATCCTTGCCATGCTTGTCGGCATGGCCGAGATGGGTGCTGGGGGACAGTTTACTTTCTTTCCGCGGAAGGGCGAAGCCGCTTCAAGGTTGGCTCAAGCGGAAAAAAGTAAACTGTCCCCGGCACTTACCCTCCCGCGCCATCTCTACCTCGCCATCCTGCGGCTGTTGCATCCCGCCGAAGCCGCGGCACGGCGCCTCATCATCGCGGCGGCGCGCGGGATCGTGGTGACCCTGCCGCCGCTACGCCCGCGCAAGCCAAAGCCCGCGACCTTGCGAGGGCCGCGCGCCTTCCTGCCAAAGGGGCCGAAAAGACGTCCCAAACCCACCCCGCGCATCCTCTCGCTAGCGCTGCTCGACCCGCCACGGCGTCTGTTCCACGTCTCCCGCCGTACCGTGCCCGCCCACGCCGCTCCGCGCATCCTGGGCCTCGATTTCGGCGCGACATTCCGCCCGCTGCCGCCACCGCCATCGGCGGACGACCCGATCGACGCCGCGCGTCTCGGCCAGCGCCTTGCCGCCCTCAGCGCCGCGCTCGACGACCTGCCGGGACAGGCAAAACGCTTCGCCCGTTGGCGCGCACGGCGCGACGCCGCAATCGCGCGGGACGGCCCCGTCTCCGGCCGGCGCCTCTCGCCGCTGCGGCGCGGTCGCCCACCCGGCGGCCGGCTGTCCAGCTACGACCCCGTCGCGATCCATTCCCGAAAAATCCGCGAGGTCGACGAAATCCTGGCGCATGCCCATGCGCTGGCCGTGTACGCCTTGGACAACCGCGACACGTCCTGACCCTGCGCATTCCTACTCGCGCGAGAAATGGATCGACCGCCACGCGGATTCGTTGTTCGCGTGGCCGCCATGCGTGCCGCCGGCGCGTCGCTCATCCGTTGGCCAAGCCCGCCAAACCGGATTAGGGTAGGCGCAACCATATGGCGAACCGATGCGGCGAGGAGGATGCAACGATGACCGACACTTTCAAGGCCATCCTCGTCTCGCGCGGCGAGGACAAGAAGCAGTCGGTCGCGGTGACGGAACTGACCGACGCCGATCTGATGGACGGCGACGTCACGGTGGCGGTCGAATGGACGACGGTGAACTACAAGGACGGGCTGGCGATCACCGGCAAGGCGCCGGTGATCAGGCGTTTCCCGCTGGTGCCGGGCGTCGATTTCGCCGGCACGGTGATTTCCTCCTCCAATCCCGACTGGGAAAAGGGCGACAAGGTCATCCTCAACGGCTGGGGCGTCGGCGAGACGCATTTCGGCGCTTATGCCGGTCGGGCGCGCGTCAATGGGGACTGGCTGGTGCCGTTGCCGGACAATATGACGACGCGCCAGGCGATGGCGATCGGCACGGCGGGTTATACGGCGATGCTGTCGGTGATGGCGCTGGAGCGCCATGGCATCACCCCCGAGCGTGGGCCGGTGGTGGTCACCGGCGCGGCCGGCGGCGTCGGCTCGGTTTCCGTCGCGCTGCTGTCGCGGCTGGGTCACCACGTGATCGCCTCGACGGGCCGACCCACTGAGAGCGCCTACCTCGCCGATCTCGGCGCGGCTGAAATCATCGGCCGCGCCGAACTCTCGGGGCCGGCGAAACCGCTCGGCAAGGAACGGTGGGCGGGCGGCATCGACGCCGTCGGCAGCCACACGCTGGCCAACGTGCTGTCCATGACCGCTTACGGCGGCGCGGTCGCCGCCTGCGGCCTGGCGCAAGGCATGGACCTGCCCTCCAGCGTCGCACCCTTCATCCTGCGCGGCGTGTCGCTGCTCGGCATCGATTCGGTGATGGCGCCGCGGGAACTGAGGATCGAGGCGTGGCGGCGGCTTGCCGACGAGCTCGATCGGCGCAAGCTCTCGGAACTGACGACGGCGATCGGTTTTGACGGCATCATCGCCGCCGCCACCGATATCGTCGACGGCAAGATCCGCGGCCGCGTCGTCGTCGAGATGTGAGAGCCGGGCCAGGGAATCCGCAAGAAGACTAAAATGCGAGCGTTTTGCAAAAACCTTCAGGAAGAAGGTCGCGCGTAAGTTCTGTGCATGACGGCACCGATACCCCACAGCTCCCTTGACGGGAAAAGCAAGGATACCGGCGACACGGCGCCGGAGCTTCCGTTGCATCCCGAGCCCGACGCGCTGGTCGAGCTGCTGCCGGCCAGACCGAGGAGGCTGCTCCTGCAGGTCGGCGGCATCATCGCCGCGTTGCTGCTGTCGGGCATCGCCAATCTTTTCCACGCGCCGCTATGGGTTGCACTCGGTCTTCTGGCGGCCGGGCTGATCGGCATCCTGTTCCTGTATCGCAGCCTCACCGTCAAAGAGCGCATCGCCAGCGAGGACGCAGGCGCCGAAGCGCCCGCCGCCCGCGTCGAGGCGCTTGCCGACCGCATGTGGGAACTGCACGAGAGCGAGGAACATTTCCTCGGCCTCATCGACGCGCTCGGCGACCTCGTCATCCATCGCGACCGCGAAGGGCGCATCGTCTACGCCAACAGGGTGTTCGCCGACCTCGTCGGCCGGCCGCTGGACGGCCTGATCGGGATGCGGCTCGCCGATCTCGGCATCGAGGTCGGCGTCGTCCCGGACGCGGCCTTCGCCGACGGCGAGTGCCTCAGTTCCACCGACGTCGCCGTGCATACGCCGGCCGGCACCCGTTGGTTCTCGTGGATCGAGCTTTCGGTGCGCGATCTCGCCAGCAAGGCGGTCTCGCACCGCGCCATCGCCCGCGACATCACCGCCCGCAAGCGCGCCGAGACCGCGCTGATCGGCGCCCGCGAGCGCGCGGAGTATGCGAGCGTGGCGAAGTCGCGTTTCCTGGCGACCGTCAGCCACGAGATCCGCACGCCGATGAACGGCATCATGGGCATGGCGAAACTTCTCGCCGACACCAGCCTTTCGGCGGAACAGAAGACCTATGTCAGCGCCGTCTCCACCTCGGCCAGCGCGTTGTTGGCGCTGATCGAGGACCTGCTCGACTTCTCCAAGATCGAAGCCGGCCGCTTCGTGCCGGAGCCGCAGCCGATCTCGCCGCGCGAACTGGTCGAGAGCGTGGTGGAACTGCTGGCGGCGCGCGCCTACGGCAAGGGCATCGGCCTCGGCTGCTACGTCGCGCCCAACGTGCCGCACAGCATCACCGCCGATCCCGGCCGTGTCCGCCAGGTGCTGCTCAACCTGATCGGCAACGCCATCAAGTTCACCGATACAGGCGGCGTGCTGGTCACCGTGGGGCTGAAGCCGGGGACGGGAGACATGGATCTCGTGCGCTTCGCGGTGGCCGACACCGGTCCCGGCCTGCGCAAGGACGACATGGAACGCATCTTCCAGGAATTCGAGCAGGCCGACGGCAGTTCGACCCGGGCGCATGGCGGAGCCGGCCTCGGTCTCGCCATCTCGCGCCGCATCGTCGAGGCGCTGGGCGGCACCATCTCGGTCGCCAGCGACCTCGGCCTTGGCTCCGAATTCGCCTTCGACATCCCTGCCCTGGACGCCAGCGGCTCCAGCCTTGCGCGCGGCGCCGTGCTCGAGGGCCATCGCTCGATCATCCTGTCGAAGAACGAGGTCGAATGTGACGCCATCGCGCGCACGATCCGTGCCCATGGCGGGACCGTCGACGTCGCCTATTCGCTGGAGCAGGCGGTGGAGCTCTCCGGACCTTGCGACGCATTGCTCATCGACGCCTCGATCGAGGCGCCGGACGGAAGGGTGCTGAAGCGCCTGAAGCAGGCCGGCTTCTCCGGCAGCCAGGCGATCACGCTGATCGCGCCGACCGACCGGGGGGCGCTCGGCGATTTCCGCGCCAGCGGCTACGTCACCTTCCTGGCCAGGCCGGTGCGCGGCGAGACGCTGCTGCGCGTGCTGCTTTCCGGCGCGGCAAGCGCGGCAATCACCGCCCTGCCCGCTCCCCGCGCGGCATCCAGGGGCCGCAGCGCGCGGGTGGCGGGGCTTTCGGTCCTGCTCGCGGAGGATAACGAGATCAACGCGCTGCTGGCGCGCACCACGCTGCAGAAGGCAGGGCATCGTGTCGAGGTGGTCAACAACGGCAAGGCCGCGGTCGAGGCCGTGATCGGGCCGCGCAAGGAACGGCACGACGTGGTGCTGATGGACCTGCATATGCCCGTCATGGACGGGCTGGAGGCCATCGCGCTGATCCGTCGTCACGAGGAGGAGAACGATCTGCCGCCGGTGCCGATCATGGTTCTGTCCGCCGACAGCCAGGAGAAGACCCGCCACGACGTTCTCGCGCACGGGGCCAGCGGCTTCGTCACCAAGCCGCTCGACCCCGATGCGCTCGTCCACGCCGTCGAGGAGCGCCTGGCCTGACTTGCCGGCAGCGCATCCGGTTCGAGGCGGCCTCTCCCGCCGTTCACGCTAAGTTCGGCAAGGCTTTATCGGGGGATGGGCTTGAGCGCCGGCTTCCGTCACGGTAGTTTCATACGACTGTTGCACTCGGCTTGTAATGTTCTCCCATGCTCGGCTGCACGAAGGAGGATCACCCGTGCAAACAGTGGTTCCATCGGCCGAAGTCCCCATCGAGGCGAAAGTCGGCCTGATCCCCGGCGTCGAGCCGGGGCTCGGCATTGCTCACAAGACGCTCGGACGCATCGGTTCGCTCGAAGCCAGGCTTGCCCGCAACGACTCGGAGATCGCCGCCGCGCAAGAGGTCCGCTACCGCGTCTTCTACGAGGAACTTGGCGCCAAATCCAACCGGCTGGAGGCGCTTGACCGCCGCGACGCGGACCGTTTCGACGCCTGCTGCGACCACATACTGGTGTTCGACCACGCATTGCCCGGCCCCGAGCACAACCGCATCATCGGCACGTACCGGTTGCTCAATCAGGAGGGCGCGGCCCTAGCCGGCGGCTTCTACTCGGAAGACGAATTCGACCTCGGCTCGCTGATCCAGCGGCATCCGGGCAAACGTTTCCTCGAACTCGGACGCTCCTGCGTGCTGCCGCAATACCGCTCGAAGCGCACCATCGAGACCCTGTGGCAGGGCATCTGGGCGTATGTGCTGCATCACGACATCGACGTGATGGCGGGTTGCGCCTCGTTCCATGGCACGGTCCCGGCAGCACACGCCGAGGCGCTCTCCTTCCTCACACACAATTTCCGCGCCGAGCCCGGCTACGACGTGTCCGCGCTACCCGGCCGCTGCCACCCCATGGATCTGGTTCCCTGCGAGGCGATCAACGCAAAGTCCGCGTTCCTGCGGATGCCGCCGCTGATCAAGGGCTACCTGCGCCTTGGCGCGCGCATCGGCGACGGCTGCGTCGTCGACCATGATTTCGAGACGGTGGACGTGTTCATGATTCTGCCGGTCAAGGAAATCAAGCAGCGCTACATCAGCTACTATTCCGGGGATGCCGGCCGCCTCGCCGCCTGAAACCGCCGAAGCCTTTGCGCCGGCCGTCGAACGGGTGCGCGAGGCAATGCTGTTGCTGCCGGATGTGACCGAGAGCACCTCCTACGGCACGCCGTCGCTGAAGATCGGCAAGAAATTGCTGACGCGGGTCAAGGACCCGATGACGCTGGTCATCATGTGCCCGCGGGAGGAAAAGGCGGCGCTGATGGAAACAGCGCCCGACATTTATTTCGAGACCGACCACTACAAAGGCTGGCCGGCCATCCTCGTCCGCGTCGACGCCATCTCCGACGCCGAACTCATCCACCGGCTGAAATGCGCCATCCGTCTGCAGGCCCCGACGAGGAGAGCGATCCGCGACGACAGATAAGCTGGTCCCCCGGGGTGCAGAGGACCCCTATGGAATATCGTCCGGCCGCCTGCCGGGACGGCCTTTGTAAGGCTCGAGCGTCCAGCCGAACCACAATGCGCCGCCGCGCACGAAGAGCCCGATGACAAAAGCGATGATGGCAGACGCACCGGGAGCCGCGAGCAGCGCGTCCGCCACGACATAGGCTGCCGCCCCCGCGCCGGCCGCCGTGATGTATACTTCCGGCCGCAGCAGCACCGACGCTTCCTGCGCAACGATGTCCCGCAATATGCCGCCGAAGGTGGCCGTCAGCATGCCGGTGATGATGGCCACGACCGGCGAGCCGGTGATGGTCATTCCCTTGGCGGCGCCCATCGCCGCGAAGGCGGCCAGCCCGACCGCGTCCAGCCACAGCAGCCATTTCCAGCGCGAGGCGACCAGATGCGCGGTGAAGAAGACGAATGCCGCCACGACCGCGCAGATCAGCACGTAGACGGTATCGCCGATCCAGAAGACGGGGATGTTGAGGATGACGTCGCGAAGCGTCCCACCCCCAATGCCGGTTATGGCTGCGAGGAAGATGAACCCGACGATGTCGAGCTGCTTTCGCGACGCGGCAAGGGCTCCCGTCGCCGCGAACACCGCGACACCGGCATAGTCCAGGAGCAGCAGCGGATTCATTTGGATCCGGGCCATCAGGGCAGTTGGCAGTAGGCAGTAGGCAGTAGGCAGTAGGCAGTAGGCAGTAGGCAGGATCGGGCCGCTGGCAGCCGGGAGCAAGCTCTATTTTCCGACTGCCGACTGCCTATTGCCTACTGCCGTATTCAAGCATCCCTCTCGGCCTCTCCGCTCACGGGCCCCGGTTCCGCCGGAGCGTCATTCGCCGCCTGGTGCTTCGGGCCGCCCTTGGCGACGCCGACCATCGCGGGACGCAGGACGCGCTCGCCGATCGAATAGCCGGGCTGGACCACCTGCACCACCGTGTTGGCGGGAACTTGCGGGTTCGGCACCTCGAACATGGCCTGGTGGAAATGCGGATCGAACTTTTCACCCTCGGGGTCGAGTTTCTTCACACCATGGCGTTCCAGGGTCGACAGCATCGAACGCTCGGTCATCTCAACGCCTTCGACGAGCGCGGATAGACCGGCATCGGCGGCCGCCCGCACTTCCGCTGGAATGGCTTCCAACGCCCGGCGCAGATTGTCGGAGACCGACAGCATGTCGCGGGCGAAATTGGCCACGGCATAGGCGCGCGCGTCCTGGATCTCGCGGGCCGTGCGGCGACGAAGATTCTCCATTTCCGCGACCGTCCGCAGGGCGCGGTCCTTGAGTTCCTCGTTCTCCTTGAGAAGCTTGACCAACGCCTCGTAGTCGCCGCCCTCGCCGGTCGCCGCCGCCTCGCCCGCTGCCGGGTTTTCTTCAGGCACGCGCTCGTCCTTCGCCTGATCGCTCATCGTCATTTCCCACATTTCCAGAATTCATCGGAGTCGGGCCGGATATCGATGCTATGCGCCTAAAAATCAAGGGGCAGAGGCGTTTCGTTCGGCACGGCAAGAATGGCCGGCGTATAGCCAAAACAACAAACGACCGCTCCCGCGCGGCACAGTTTCGTTCGGATTTTACTCAAATTTTACCATGCGATAATGGCAGGAGACGTTTGCCGGAACCATTCGCGCGGCCCACGGGTTTCTTTGCCGAACAACGGGTAAAGAGGACATGACCGACGACGAGCACCATAAGCCTGCGAAACTCGAGACCGAATTCCGTCGGCAGATGCGCAGCGGCCAAATGGCAAGGTTTGTCGGCACCTTGCCGCTCTATTCGGTCCAGCACGACATGCCGGATCGATTCTCGAAATTGCTGCGTCAGATCGACAGGCTGCCCAACGAGGATGCCGGCGCCATGCGGGGCGCCCACAAGGCACGAAACTGAACGCGACGGCCGGTTCCGACACGCCAGCCGTCGACCTCCCCAAAGCGGCCTCAAGTTGCCTTTGCTCGGTTTCCGTAACGGTCCTCCGTTTCTGCATCGTCGCCTGGCGGTGCGATATGACGGTGCGTCAAGGCCGCGCATGACATAGACAGGTTCGGAACGCCTGAAACGCGAAAAGGTCGGGCCGGATTTTGTCCAGCCCTCGAAGCGATTTCCGTGATAGGATGACCGCCACGCCGACGAATTTTGAGGTCGCCCTATGATCGCCAGCGACAGGGTGTTTGCAGGGTCCATCCCCGAAATCTACAACCGTCTGATGGTGCCGCTTCTGTTCGATCCCTACGCGGCATACCTCGCGGATCGGGTCGTCGGGCTCAGGCCGAGCGATGTGCTGGAGACCGCCGCGGGAACGGGCGCGCTTACCCGGGCCATGGCATCGCGGCTTCCCGCCGGCGCGCGCATCACGGCAACCGATCTCAACCAACCCATGCTGGATCGCGCCGCCGCGACCACACCCGGCAGCGATCGTATCCGCTGGCAGCAGGCCGACGCGCTGGCCCTGCCCTTCGAGGACCGGAGCTTCGACGTCGTGGCATGCCAGTTCGGCGTGATGTTCTTTCCCGACAGGATTTTGGGATACAGCGAGGCGCGGCGTGTGCTCGCGCCTGGCGGCACATTCCTGTTCAACGTCTGGGATCGCCTTTCAGAAAACGCCTTCGTCACCGTCGTCTCGGCGACGCTGGCAAAACTGTTTCCCGCCGATCCACCCACCTTCATGGAGCGGCTGCCGCACGGTTATTACGATCTGGCCGCGATCGGTGCGGATCTCAAAGCGGCAGGCTTTTCCTCGTTCGGAACCGAAACCATCGGCCACGTGGCGACAGCCGCCACGCCGCTCGACGCCGCGACCGCCTACTGCCAGGGATCGCCGCTCAGAACCGAAATCGAAGCGCGCAAGAACCCGTCATTGCAGGACGCTACGCAGGCGGTGGCCGACGACCTTGAGAGAGCGTTTGGGAGCGGGCCTATCCGGGGTCCTATCCGCGCCCATCTGATCGCCGCTTCGCACTGACGTTACCGCCGGTACGGGAACCGCAAGCGCTGGGGTCCCGATCCGAGGCTTCAGCGCGAACGCCGCCAGGAATAGCCCGCGCCCTTGGAGGGTTCCGCCGCCGGCTTGGCGGTCGGCTGGTAGTAAAGGCCGATGCCGCCAACGCGGCCTTCCTCGAGGCGGCGAATCAGCACCGGATTGACAATCTCGAACTCGTTGAAGCCGAGCCTGAGCATATGCGGCAACTGGTCGACCAGAACCTGTCCCGTGGCGCGAACCGCACGCTCGAAACCATGGCGGCTGCGCAGCAATTCGGCCTTGGAAAAGCTACGGCCGTCATTGAAGGCCGGGAAGGCCAGCGCCACCAGCGACAAATCGTCGAGAAGATCGGCGATCTTCTCGACGGGGTCGGCCGGCAACAGGAGCACGCCGAGCCGCTCCTTCGCCGATTTGCGGACCACCGGATCGAGATCGAGGAAAACCTGCAGCGGCAGGATGAAGCGGCCGTTGCCGGCCAGCGCCTCGGCGCCTTCGGCATGCTGCCATTCGTCCTCGCGAAAACCGTCCGGCGTCCACAGGCGCGGCGCGGGCGGGGCGGTCTCGTTCTTCACTTCGGTCATGAGGGCGAGCATATGGCTTATTCTCGGCTTGGTTTCCAGTCTCGCCATGGGCGAAACGGCCTGGCTATTCGCAAAGACGCCTGGGACGATTTTTTTCTAGGCGGCGGTCGTCAGTGCCTCGCCAAGACCCGGCAGATGAATGCCGCATTCGATCTTGGTCTGACCCGCCCAGCGGCCGCTGCGGGCGTCATCGCCCGGCTTGACGATCGAGGTGCAGGGAAAACAGCCGATCGACAGATAGCCGTAGGCGACCAGCGGATTCTCGCGCAGCGCGTGCGCCCGCATATAATCGGCGAGGTCGCTCGTGCCCCACTTGGCCAGCGGGTTGATGCGGATGCGCGGGCCGACCGCCTCGAACACCGGAAGTGCGGCGCGGGTTGCCGCCTGGAAGCGTTTTCGGCCGGTGAACCAGGCGCGGAACGGCGCCACGCCGCGCGCCATCGGCTCGACCTTTCGGATCTCGCAGCAGCCATCGGTGTCGGATTGGTGCAGTTTTCCGCCGGGATCGAGCCGGTCGAGCGCCGCCTGGTCAGGCGTCACGATGCGGATATCGGTCAGGCCAAGATCGGCGGCCAGCGCGTCGCGGTACTCCAGCGTCTCGCCGAAATGTTTTCCCGTATCGAGGAAGATCACCGGCAGGGCCGGGTCGACCTCGGCGATCATGTGCAGCAGCACCGCCGAATCCGCGCCGAAAGACGACACGGCCGCGATACCGCCATGAAAGGACCGGCGAGCCGCTTCCTCGATCACCGCGCGCGGCGTTAGGCCACCGAAGCGCGCGTCGAGTTCGGCGGCTTCCTCGGCGGCGGTCAGGTCGGCGTCAGGCTGCCTTGGCTTCGCCACCATAAAGCGCCTCCTTGAACGGCGCCGGGCCGAGGCGGCGATAGGCGGCGAGGAAATTCTCCGAGCGGTCCAACCGGCGGGCGAGATAGGTTTCGACCACGGTCTCGATGGCGTCTGTAATCTCGTCCGGACCGAAGCCGCGGCCTATGATCTCGCCGACTGAAGTGTGCTCGTCGCCCGAACCGCCGAGCGTCACCTGGTAGAGTTCCGCGCCCTTCTTCTCGACGCCCAGAATGCCGATATGGCCGACATGGTGGTGGCCGCAGGCGTTGATGCAGCCGGAGATCTTCAGCTTCAGCTCGCCGATGTCGCGCTGCCGCTCCAGCGAGGCGAAGCGGTTGGAGATCTCCTGCGCCACCGAGATCGAGCGGGCATTGGCCAGCGCGCAATAGTCGAGGCCGGGGCAGGCGATGATATCGGTGATCAGGCCGGAATTCGGCGTGGCCAGGTCGATCTCGACCAGAGCGTCATAGACCGCCTTCAAGTCGGCGCGCGCCACATGCGGCAGGATCAGGTTCTGCTCGTGGCTGACGCGGATTTCGCCGAAGGCGTATCTGTCGGCGATGTCGGCCACCGCCTCCATCTGGCTGTCGCTTGCGTCGCCGGGCGCTTCGCCGATGCCCTTCAGCGAGATGGTCACGGCTGCATAGTCCGGGTGGCGATGGGTGATCACATTCTGGTCCACCCATTCGGCGAAACTTTTCGAATCCAGCCGAGCCAGTTTCACCGCCTGATCGCCATCCGGCCGGGCCTTGAGTTCCGGCGGCGCAAAATAGGCATTGATGGAAGCGATATCGGCTGCCGGCAGGGTCAGTTCGTTGTCTTTCAACGCAGCCCATTCGGCCTCAACCTGGCGGGCGAACTCTTCCGTGCCGGTCTCGTGCACCAGGATTTTTATGCGCGCCTTGTATTTGTTGTCGCGCCGTCCGTAGAGGTTGTAGACGCGCAGGATGGCCGTCGCGTAGGACAGCAGGTGCTTTTCGGGGAGGAAATCCCTGATCTTCTTGGCGATCATCGGCGTGCGGCCCTGTCCGCCGCCGACATAGACGGCGAAGCCAAGCTCGCCTTCTGCGTTCTTCTTCAGGTGCAGGCCTATGTCATGGGTCTGGATGGCGGCGCGGTCGCGCTCCGCACCCGTCACCGCGATCTTGAACTTGCGCGGCAGGAACGAGAACTCGGGATGCACCGATGACCACTGCCTGAGAATCTCGGCATAGGGGCGCGGATCGGCAACCTCGTCGGCGGCGGCGCCGGCGAAATGATCAGCGGTCACGTTGCGGATGCAGTTGCCTGATGTCTGGATGGCATGCATCTCGACCGAAGCGAGGTCCGCCAGGATCGCCGGGATGTCGGACAGCGCCGGCCAGTTGAACTGGATGTTCTGGCGGGTGGTGAAGTGGCCGTAGCCCTTGTCGTATTTGCGGGCGATGTGGGCCAGCATGCGCAACTGGCCCGAATTCAACGTGCCGTAAGGAATGGCGATGCGCAGCATGTAGGCGTGGAGCTGCAGGTAGACGCCGTTCATCAGCCGGAGCGGCCGAAACTGGTCCTCGGTGATCTCTCCAGCAAGACGCCTGTCCACCTGGTCGGTGAACTCGGCGACGCGGGCCTTCACGAAATCCTGATCGAACTCATCGTAGCGGTACATGGTCGTGCTTCCGTGGGCTTCTTTGCCCTCTCAAGCGGCCGTTCTGGCCTGTTTTCCCAAATCGAGGCGATTGGTCGGGCCGGCGGCGCGGATGCGCTCGCGCAGGCGCAGCGGCCGGATGGCGCCGTCTGTCAACTCGACGTCGATCAGTTCGACGTCGACGACTTCGTTGTTGGCGAAGGCTGCCTTGCCGGCGGCTTCCAGCTCGGCTTCCCCGGCCTTGTCGTTGACGACTTCGGCCTCGGCGATGGTCTCGGCCCAGATTTTCGCGGGCGAGAACCAGACGGCCTCGCCGTCGATCAGCCGGTTGGCGGTCAGAACCTTCATGATTGCGCCTCTTCAGCCTCGGCATCGGACGATACGGGCCGGTACGCCGCCAGCGGTTCGGAGCGGGAAAAATCGCCGCCGGCCACCGCATCGCCGATAATGGTCATCACAGGGCCGCCGAGGTCGTCGCGGGCTTGCAGCGACGGCAGGTCGGCAAGCGTGCCGTGGAAGCGGCGGCGATTGGGCAGGCTGGCATTCTCCACCACGGCGACGGCGGTGTCGGGCGAAAGGCCGGCATCCATCAGGCGCGCCGCCACGTCGGCCGCCACCGAGCGGCCCATATAGACGGCGACCGTCGCGCCGGAGATCGCCAGCTTGGCCCAGTCGGGCAGCGAGTTTCCCTTCAGATCGTGGCCGGTGGTAAACACCATCGACGAGGTCACGCCGCGCAATGTCAGCGGCAGTTCGAAATCGGCGGCGGCGGCGAATGCGGAGGTGACGCCAGGCACCACCTCGAAGGAGATAGCCGCATCGCGCAGCGCCTGCATCTCCTCGCCGGCACGGCCGAACACCAGCGGGTCGCCCGACTTCAGCCGCACCACGCGCTTGCCGTCGCGGCCCAGCCGCACCAGCAGCGCGTTGATTTCCGATTGCGTCTTGGAGTGGCAGCCCTTTCGCTTGCCCACCGGCAACCGCTCGGCATCGCGGCGGCCCATGGCGATCACCGCCTCCGGCACCAGCGCGTCATGAACGATGACGTCGGCTTCCATCAGCAGCCGGTGCGCGCGCAACGTCAGCAAATCCTCGGCGCCGGGACCGGCGCCCACCAGCGCGACATGACCAGCACCCCTGCCCTGCTCGGCCAGAAGGCGGCCGGCGGCGGCGCGCGCCTCGCGCACGCCGCTCACCTCGAGCGCCCGGGCAGGCGCCCCCGAGAAAAACGAATGCCAGAACGACCGGCGGGCCAGCCCTTTGGGAAACAACTTTTCGGCCGCGTCTCGGAACGAATTGGCAAGTGCAGCCAGCACCCCGAGCGATGGCGGCAGCATGGCATCGATGCGCGCCCGCACCAACTGGGCCAGCACCGGGCCGGCGCCCTCAGTGCCTATCGCGATGGCAAGCGGTGCGCGGTTGACGATCGCGGGCGTGTAGAAATCGCAGAGGTCGGGGCGGTCGACGGCGTTGACGGCGATGCCCAACCGCCGTGCATCCTGGGAGATGCGCCGGTCCAACGCCTCATTGCCGCTCGCAGCGAACACCAGCGCGGCGCCTTCGATCACCGATGCATCATAGGCGGCTTCGACAAGCTTGGCATCATTCTCGCCAAGCCAGCCGCGCAGGGCCGGTTCGGCGGCATCGGCGACAACGATCAACCGGGCGCTAGACTGCGCAAGCAAGCGCGCCTTGGCCAGTGCCTCGTCGCCATTGCCGACGACGACCACGCTTCGCCCCTCGACCCGCAGGAAGACGGGGAAGGCGTTGAGCTTGGTTGACGGCTGCGGCATGGCGCGGTTGGCTTCCTGGCTGGAAAGACTGATATTTAATCGCGGGCAGAGCTTTTCAGAAGGAACCCACTCGCGCGCCAGTTTGCAGGACGCAATCGCTTTTCCGCAAGTGCGAAGGGCGGAAGAAAATTTTTCCGCAGTGCGGTTTTTTGGCACGTTTATATCGCCAGGAACCCCGATCCACCCGGTTGCGTTAGCCCGGCGAGGCATCGTCCGATGCTTCAGGTCCGTTCCAGCATGAAGGAGGTTGCCGCATGGCCGCGAAACTCAAACACGGCATATGGGTCGTGGTTGCCGATGGCGAAAAGGCGCTGTTTCTGGAGAACAAGGGAGACGGGCTTTATCCGGATTTCGAGGTCGTGCGCGAACTGTCCGAAGAGAACCCGCCGACCCGGGAACAGGGTTCGGACCGGCCGGGCCGCTTCAACGACGGCCCTTCGCCGCACCGCAGCGCGGTTGCCGACACCGATTGGCACAAGGTGGCCAAGGAGCGGTTCGCGGTGGAGATCGCCGAGAAGCTCTACAAGGCGGCGCATCGCGGCGACTTCAAGCAGATCATCCTGATCGCCCCGCCCGTCGTGCTCGGCGAGATGCGCAAGAAGCTTCACAAGGAAGTCGAGGCCATGGTGGTGGCTGAATATCCGAAGACGCTGACCAATCACCCGGTGCCCGAGATAGAGAAGATGCTGATGGCGGCTTGAGGGCGAGGCAGATCATCTAACGGGCATTTTTCCGATACGAGCGTAACATACAGTGAACACACGCACGGAACCCTATCGCCCGCTGTTTCGTTGGCCTCAATACCTAACCAACCAGGAGGCAACGATGAAAACGCTCCTATCTGGACTGGTGGCCACTGCGTTGGCTGCCTCGGTTGCCGTAGCCGTACCGGTGCCGGCGAACGCCGCCACGATTTTCGTGCCGCAGGTCGAGCAGGGCCGCACTGATGTGCAACAGGCCTCTCATACCTATCGGCATTGGCAGAGGCAGCAGCGTCGTGCGGAGCGGCGCGCCTACCGTCGATATGCGGCGCGGGAACGCTGCTATTACTATGGCGGCTGTTACCAACGCAGGCACTATGGATACGGCCCATATTACGGCAGGAGTTACGGGTTCGCCCCGCGCTACTACCCGCGGTACTATCGGCCCCCTGGCGTCTCGTTACGCTTTGACCTCTGACGACCTGCGACGTGACTAAACCAGCATGGTGGAAGACGCTTGAGCCGCGCAACGACGCTGTTGCGCGGCTGCGGTCAACAATCCAAGTCTGACGGCGGCTACACCGATGCCGCGCCGACAACCTCCGAGCCGTGCCTTGCGAGATGCGCGCGAGAGATGAGGAGGTCGAGGCGATGGTGGGCGCGGAACGTAGGCTACCGTCGCAGGGTCAGCATCGCTTTCGCCGTGGGACAACAACGGGTGATGCTTCTCGGAATCTTCTGCGGTGGGCAGAACATCGATCTCGGCCTGTTCGAAGACCGAGTCTGAAATCTCTATTCCTTCAATCACTTTTGTGCCGTCAAAACGACAAACACAATCGCCAAGGGTTGCGCGCCCCCGGCAGCATCCACCATATTGCAAAGACTGCGCTTTCGCGCTTCCCGCACGCACTGGACCTGAAAGGCGACACCTGAACGATGCCGCATGAGATGCCCCTTATCGCAACAATCGTCGCCGGTCTGGGGCTGGCATTCATTCTAGGCGCTCTCGCCAACCGCTTCCGTATCCCTCCGCTGGTCGGATATCTGATCGCTGGCGTGCTGGTGGGACCGCATACGCCGGGTTTCGTCGCCGATCAGGAACTGGCGCTGGAACTCGCCGAAATCGGCGTCATCCTTTTGATGTTCGGCGTCGGTCTGCATTTTTCGCTTAAGGACCTGCTTTCGGTGCGCGCCATCGCCGTCCCCGGCGCGGTCGTGCAGATCGGCTTCGCCACCCTGTTGGGCTGGGGGCTGGCCTGGATGCTCGGCTGGTCGGCCGGCGCCGGGCTGGTCTTCGGCCTGGCGCTTTCGGTGGCGAGTACCGTGGTGCTGCTGAAAGCCCTGCAGGACCGGCGCATGATCGAGACCGAGCGCGGCCGCATCGCGGTCGGCTGGCTGATCGTCGAGGATCTCGCCATGGTGCTGGCGCTGGTCATTCTGCCGGCCGTTGCTGGCCTGCTCGGCGGCTCCACCGAGCGCAATATACCGATGCCGCCTTTCCAGTTCGACTTCAGCGTGTGGGGTGTTCTAGGGGTGACGCTTGCCAAAGTAGCGGCTTTCGTCGTCGTCATGCTGGTGGTTGGACGGCGGCTCATTCCTTGGGTGCTGCACTACGTTGCGCATACGGGGTCCCGCGAACTTTTCCGGCTTTCCGTCCTGGCGATCGCGCTCGGCGTCGCCTTCGGCGCCGCGAAGCTGTTCGGCGTGTCGCTGGCGCTGGGCGCCTTCTTCGCCGGCATGATCATGAGCGAATCGCCGCTGTCGCACCGCGCAGCCGAAGAATCGCTGCCTTTGCGCGATGCGTTCTCCGTACTGTTCTTCGTCTCGGTCGGCATGCTGTTCGATCCGACCAGCCTGCTGCGGGAAACATGGCCGATCCTGGCGACGCTGTTCATCATCGTCATCGGCAAGTCGGCGGCGGCTTTCCTGATCGTCATCGCTTTCCGCTATCCGATCGGCACGGCCCTGATCATCTCCGCCAGCCTGGCGCAGATCGGCGAATTCTCGTTTATCCTCGCTGAGTTGGGCGTCGGGTTGGGCCTGCTGCCGGAACAGGGCCGCGACCTGATCCTGGCCGGCGCAATCCTGTCGATCGTGCTCAATCCATTGGTGTTCGCGGCCGCCGAACGGATGAAACCATGGGCCGAAGGACGCTTCGGCAAGGGTGCCGCGGCAACGGAAGCCAAGGCCGCCGGCCCGGCCACCGAGGCCGGCGTACTGGCGACGCCAACCGCTTCGCCGAAAAATGTCCGCAGGGAGGAGGACGGCCCACCGCCTACCAAGCTGGTCAATCATACGATTTTAATCGGCTACGGTCGTGTCGGCGGTCTCGTGGGTGAGTCGCTGCGCAATGCAAACCTCCCCTTCCTGGTTATCGAGGACGGAGACAAGACGATCGCAAAATTGCATGCCGACGGGGTCGAAGTGGTGGAGGGCAACGCCGCCAACGCGCAGGTCTTCGCCGCGGCGAATCCGATGGGCGCGAAGCGGCTGGTGCTGGCCATCCCCAATGCTTTCGAGGCGGGGCAGGTCATCCTAAGGGCGCGGGCCGCCAATCCCTCGATCGTGGTCATCGCCCGCGCCCACTTCGACGCGGAAGTTGAACATCTGAAAGGACTTGGCGCCGATACGGTGATCATGGGCGAGCGCGAGATCGCGCGCGGCATCGTCGAACTAATCGTCGACGAGACGGTCAAGTCGCCGCAGCCGCGACTGCCGGACGAGGAGCCGGGGTCCTCGACAGATGCTCCGCCTGCCAACGATGCCAAAGGCGATCCTGACGACACTAGGCCAAAATCATGAACGCCGTCGATGATCGACAATCTTGAAAACACGAACCGGCTTCTCGCCGAACTGACAGCCTCGCTTCCCTTGGAAGCCAGGCCAACTTGGGATCTGGTTCGAACCTTGTCGGAGCGTTTTCAACGTCGGCAACGATCAGCCGGTGTAAGATCGTGAACGTCCACTATGCAGGAGATGAGGGCGGCATCCTCTGCAAGCTGGAAGTGGAGGGCCACAAGACCGAGGGAGCCTTCTTCGTTTCGATCACCCATCTGATCTTCGAACGAAAAACGCCGCTGTTTCGGCAAATCGACGCCTACCAGCGCCACCGCGTCAAAAAACTCATGCGACAGGGCGAGCGCGGATACTGACTTTTGCCCGGGGCACTTAGGGGACGAACAGCGAGCGGTTCGGCACCTACACTTCCAGGGTCCGCAGCCTCGCTGCGATCAGGTCGGCGAGCCGTTTGGCCACCTCGTCCTTCGCCATGTCCGGCCATTCCTCGACGCCGGCCTTCGAGACGATGCGCACGCGGTTACGGTCGCCGCCCATCGCGCCGCCCTCGGCGCTGACGTCGTTGGCGACGATGAAGTCGGCGCCTTTGCGGCTGAGCTTGGCCTGCGCGTTGGCGATCAAATCGTTGGTCTCGGCGGCGAAGCCGACGACGAGATACGGCCTTCGGGCATGGTGGCCGATGGTCGAGAGGATGTCGGGGTTCTCGAGCATCTTGAGCACCGGCGGCCCCTCGCCTGCAACCTTCTTGATCTTCGCGCCTGCCTCGCTGTCGCTGCGCCAGTCGGCGACCGCCGCGACGAACACCGCCGCGTCGGCCGGCAGTTCGGCCTCCACCGCTTGCATCATGTCGCGCGCTGTCTCGACATGGATCGTGCGGACGCCCTTCGGATCAGCAAGATTGACCGGCCCCGAAACCAGCCGCACGTCGGCGCCAAGCGCAGCCAGGGCAGCCGCGATGGCATGACCCTGCTTGCCGGAGGAACGGTTGGCAATGTAGCGAACCGGGTCGATCGGCTCGTGGGTGGGGCCGGAGGTGACGATTATCTTTCGCCCGGCAAGCGGGCCGGGTCTTGGCGACAGGGCAGCCTCGATCGCGGCAACGATCTCCAGCGGCTCGGCCATGCGGCCCTCGCCCGCCTCGCCGCTTTCGGCCATCTCGCCCCGGTTCGGGCCGATAAACGATACGCCATCCTTGGCCAGCGTCGCGCGGTTACGGCGCGTCGCCGGATGGCTCCACATTCTCGGGTTCATGGCCGGCGCCATCAGAACCGGCTTGTCCGTGGCGAGCAGCACGGCGGAGGCGAGGTCGTTGGCCAGCCCGTTGGCCAGCTTGGCCATCAGGTCGGCGGTGGCGGGGGCGACCACGACGAGATCGGCCTCGCGCGACAGGCGGATGTGGCCGACATCGTGTTCGTCATCGCGGTCGAACAGGTCGCTGAAGATGCGATCGGCAGTCAGCGTGCCGACCGACAAAGGTGTCACGAATTCCGTGGCTGCTTTCGTCATAACGGCCCGCACCGAAGCGCCACGCTCGCGCAGGCGGCGGATCAGGTCGAGCGCCTTGTAGGCGGCGATGCCGCCACCGACGATCAGAAGGATGCGCTTAGACGACAGGGTCATGATAGCGCTTCCCACGGATTGATGACGCCGATGCCACAGTTTTCGAAATCGCCAACGTTCCGCGTTGCAACGGTATATCCGTGTGTCAGCGCAATCGCGGCAATCTCGCAGTCCATTTCTGCGATAGGTCGCCCGGACGTGCGACGATGCGAGAATATCCGCGCATACTGAATGGCCGTAGCCTCGTCAAAACCGAGAACCGGCGTCATCAAGCTTTCCTCGAAGAAGCGTTCGATAGCGTCGGCGAGCGCTTGTTTTCGCTCGCCATCGCTCATCAACGCAAGGCCGGTCAGAAGTTCGGCCTTATTCACGGCGGTCACGAACACCTGGCTCAGAGGTTGTTCTCTCAGCCAGCCGGCGACGGTTCGATCAGGGACAGGCCGGAATATCTCCGAAATTACGTCGGTATCAAGGATGATCATCGGCCTCTTCGTCCCAGTCTTCAAAGGGGATGGGACCAGGCGCAGGCTGACGCGGTGGGATCGGAATTTCGAACCCGCCATGCGGTTCCACCAACTCTCTTATCGCATCGTAGAGATTGGTTCGTCGGGGAGACTCATCGCGCCCAAAAGCGGCATCGCGCAGTATCACCCGCAACTCCGCCTCCAACGAATTGCCGTTGCGGGCCGCGCGAAGCCGCAGCCGCTGTTTTGTCTCGTCCTCGACATTCCTGACGGTCATGTTTGCCATGTCCGGCCTCCTGCCTGACGGTGGATTGCAATGCCCGCAATGTATTCAATGATTGCAATGCAATCAAGCTAGATGCCATGCAATCCAGACCACCGCCGCCGCGATTACCCAAAGGGCGATGCGGCCGGCGCGGGTGTGGCGGGCCTCGGCCTTGCCGATGGCCTGCGCCGTCGCCTCGTCGAAGCGCAGGCCGTGTTCGGCCATGGCGTCGATCTCGCGGGACAGGCGTTCCGTGCGGGCGGCGAGGTCGGGTGCCTGGCGGGCCAGCGAAAGCAGCGCATTCACGCCGTCGCGCGCGTCGGTCAGCAGGCCGCGCGGCCCGAGATTGTGCCGGATCCATTGAGCGACGACAGGCTCGGACGTTTTCCACATGTTGAAGGCGGGATCGAGCGTGCGCGCGACGCCCTCCACCACCACCATGGTCTTCTGCAGGAGCACGAGTTCCGGCCGGGTTGCCATGTCGAACAGTTCGGTTACCTCGAACAGCAGGGTGAGCAGCTTCGCCATGGAGATCGTCTCGGCCGGCTGGCCGTGGATCGGTTCGCCGATGGCGCGGATGGCCTGGGCGAAGGACGCGACATTGTGCTGGCGCGGCACGTAGCCTGCCTCGAAATGCACCTCGGCCACGCGCACATAGTCGCGGGTGATGAAGCCGAACAGGATTTCGGCCAGGAAGTGACGCTCCTTCTTGCCGAGACGGCCGGAGATGCCGAGGTCGACGGCGACGATCGTGCCGTCCGCTTCGACGAACAGGTTTCCCGGATGCATGTCGGCGTGGAAAAACCCGTCGCGCAGCGTGTGGCGCAGGAAGGACTGCACGAGATGGGCGGCGATCGCCTTCAGATCGTGGCCGGCGGCGCGCAGGCCGTCGATGTCGTTCATCTTGATGCCGTCGATCCATTCCATGGTGACGACGTCGCGGCCGGTGCGCTCCCAGTCGACCTGCGGCACGCGGAAGCCGGGATCGTCGCGGGTGTTCTCGCCGATCTCGGAAAGGGCGGCTGCCTCCAGCCGCAGATCCATCTCGATCTTTGTCGTCTGGGCAAGCGTCTGCGTCACCTCGACCGGGCGCAAGCGCCGCGACGACGGGATGAACCTTTCCTGCAGCCGCGCCGCGAGAAAATAGCTTTCGAGGTCATGGAAGAAGGCGCGGCGCACGCCGGGACGGATCACCTTCACCGCGACCTTGCGAACATCGCCGTCGCGCATCACTTCGGCCGGATGGACCTGGGCAATTGAGGCGGCGGCGACCGGTTCGCCGAAAGACGCGAACAGGTCCGACACCGGCCGGCCGAGCGATCCTTCGATCGCGTCCACCGCCTGCGCGGTCGGAAAGGTCGCCATGCGATCCTGCAGCTTGGCGAGGTCCAGCGCGATATCGTTGCCGACCACGTCCGGCCGCGTCGCCAGGAACTGGCCGAGTTTCACATAGGAAGGACCCAGCCGCGACACTGCGCCGGCCAGACGCTCCGACCGCTGCCGGCGCATTGCGCGGGGCCGCGCCAGGAATTTCGTCAGCCGCCAGGCAAGACGCGGGGCGCCGGAAAGCTCCTCGCCCGGCAAAGCCGCGAAGACGCCTTCGCGCGTCATGATCCAGCCGGCTCTGATCAGCCTGAAGCCCGCTCCGATCGAGGTCATGCGGGCGTCAAAGCTTCCAGCCGGAGTGCAGGGCCGCTATGCCGCCGGAATAATTCCGCCAGGCGACGCGCTCGAAACCGGCGCGCCTGATCATGTCGGCGAAGTTCGCCTGGTTGGGAAATTTGCGGATCGATTCCACCAGATAGGCATAGGGCTCGGCGTCGCCCGTCACCACTCTTCCGATCGGCGGGATCGCCTTGAACGACCACTCCTCATAGATCCGGTCGAGGATGGGCATGTCGACCTCCGAGAATTCGAGGCAAAGGAAACGGCCGCCCGGCTTCAGCACGCGGAAGGCTTCAGCCAAAGCTGCGTCAATATGCGGCACGTTGCGGATGCCGAAAGCGATGGTGTAGGCGTCGAACGTTTCGTCCGGGAAAGGCAGATTCTCGGCGTTCGCCTCGACGAAATCGACATTGTCTTCGAGATCGCGCTTCGCGGCCCGCTCGCGGCCGACGGCCAGCATGGAGCCGTTGATGTCGAGCACGGTCGCCTTTGCGTTACCGCCCGAGGCATCGACGATGCGGAAGGCGATGTCACCGGTGCCGCCGGCAACATCCAGCGAGCGCCAGCCGGCGCGGCGCGGCGGATTGAGCCAGGCGACCATCGCGTCTTTCCACAACCGGTGCAGACCGCCTGACATCAGGTCGTTCATCAGATCGTAGCGGTTGGCGACGCGGTGAAACACGGCATCGACAAGCGGCTGCTTCTCGTCATCCGCCACCTCGCGGAAACCGTATGACGTCTGCATGCCGCCCGCAGCGATTGTCCGTTGTTCTGTCATAAACGTGACCCGTTCTCCGGCGATCAAGATACCCGATGCACGGCGGGGACGCTATTGTCCAGCATTGCCGTGAAGACCAGCGATTCGTTCAAAGGAACCGCCCATGCCGCTCACTGCCGAAATCCACTGCCATGTCGAGGGCGCCGCCGACCCGGAACTGGTGATCCGGCAGGCGCGCAAATACAACGCGGATCCCTCACCCTTCATCCAGAACGGCTCCTTCGTCTGGCACGATTTCACATCGTTCCTGCGGGCCTACGACTTCGCCGCCGACCTTTTCCGATCCGAAGAGGATTATGCGCGGCTGACCGAGCACTATCTGACCAGCCTCGCCCGTGATGGCGCCATCTATTCAGAGGTGTTCACCTCACCAGATCATGCGCGCCGCGCCGGCTTGTCTCCGCAAGCCTATACGGAGGCGCTCGGCGAAGGCATGATCCGGGCGCGCGACAAGACCGGCATCGAGGGCCGGATGATCGTCACCGGGGTGCGGCATTTCGGCGTGGAAGCCGTCGAAGCCGCGGCGCGCTTCGCCGCGAAATGCGGGCACCCGCTGGTAACCGGTTTCGGCATGGGCGGCGACGAGCGGATGGGCGACATCGAGGATTTCGTGCGCGCCTTCGAGATCGCCCGCGAGGCCGGGCTGGGCATCACGGTTCACGCCGGTGAGTTCGGCGGCTGGGAAAGTGTCGCCGGCGCGCTTGACCATCTGAAGCCGAGCCGCATCGGCCACGGTGTGCGCGCCATCGAGAACCCCGACCTCGTGCGCCGCATCGCCGATGAAGGCATCGTCATGGAATGCTGCCCTGGCTCCAACATCGCGCTGAAAGTGTTCCCGGACTTCGGTAGTCATCCGTTTCCGGTGCTGCTTGCCGCCGGCTGCAAGGTGACGCTAAGTTCCGACGACCCGCCTTACTTCTGGACCACGCTGAGGAACGAGTACGACCTCGCCGCCAAACACTTCGGCATGTCGGACAAGGCGCTGGCGGCGGTGACCAGGACCGCGATCGAAGCCGCCTTCGTCGACCGCAAGACGCGGAGCGCGCTGCTGGCAAGGCTGGAGAAGAAGCGGTGAAGGCCAGCCCTGCCGTTTCAGGCGAACCGGCGGAACCAAGTGAAGTTGAATGAGCCGGGCTGAGGTCGACGCGGCCAAACGCCGGCGCTTCATTAGGTCGAAGCTTGGCCGCGGCGACCCCACCCGGCCGCTTCGCGGCCACCCTCCCCTCAAGGGGGAGGGAAAGGCGGGCCAACATCGGGGAAAAGTCCTTTTCACAGCCGGCGCAGCATTTCTTCGGCCGCAGCGCCCCGCTAGTATCGGCCCAGGGCAAACCAGCGGAAGGTCAGACCATGGGCGTCACAGTCGTCGATCACCCCCTCGTGCAGCACAAGCTGACCATCATGCGCAACAAGGAAACCTCCACCGCGAGTTTTCGCCGCCTGCTGCGCGAGATTTCGCTTCTGCTCGGCTATGAGGTGACGCGCGATCTCGAACTGACCACGACGACCATCGAGACACCTATGGAAACAATGGAAGCGCCGACGCTGGAAGGCAAGAAACTGGTGTTCGCCTCGGTGCTGCGCGCCGGCAACGGCCTGCTCGAAGGCTTGCTCGACCTCGTGCCCGCGGCGCGCGTCGCCCATATCGGGCTCTACCGCGACCATGAGACGCTGGAGGCCGTCGAGTATTTCTTCAAGGCGCCGAGCGACCTTGCCGACCGGCTGGTGATCGTCGTCGACCCGATGCTGGCCACCGCCAATTCGGCCATCGCGGCGATCGACAAGCTGAAGGGGCGGGGTGCGACGAATTTGCGTTATCTCTGCCTGCTGGCAGCGCCGGAAGGCATCCAGCGCTTCACCGCCGCCCATCCCGACGTGCCGGTGTTCACCGCCTCGATCGACCGCGAACTGAACGAGAAAGGCTACATCGTTCCCGGCCTGGGGGACGCGGGCGACCGGCTCTATGGGACGAAGTAGCGGGGATTTCAGGCAGCCGTTAACCCATTATTTACGAAGGTTTCTGGTCACGGCCCAACACCCGTGCGCCATTAAGGCGACAGAGGTTTTCCGGCGATAAAGTGCTGCGCGGCAAGACGGGTTCCACATGCTGCGCAGCGCTATCCTTATCGGCATATGTATCGGGTCGTCGGCGGCCGTGCCGCTGATCTACCAGAGCAATCCCGCAGCGTTTCAGGCGCTTCTCGGGTCGCGCGCGGCTGAACCGACCACGGTTGCCGAACTGCCGCCGATCGCGACCAAGCCGATGATCGTTTCGGCCAACCCCGCACCCAGCGGCCGCAAGGTGCAAATCACGGCCGACGACCGCGGCCACTATGTCGGCAACTTCAAGATCAACGGCCGCAAGGTCGAGGCGATGATCGATACCGGCGCCACCGCCGTCGCCTTCAACCTGTCGACGGCCCGACGGCTCGGGCTTCAGGTGAAACCTTCCGACATGAAGAACACCGTGAACACCGCCAACGGCCAGGCGCGAGCGACGATGGTCATGGTCGACCGCCTCGAGATCGGCCGCATTGCCGTGGAGAACGTACAGGCGCTGGTGCTCGAGGACCAGGCATTGAACAGCACGCTGATCGGCATGACTTTTCTCAACCGGCTGAAGAAATTCCAGGTCGACCAGGGCACGCTGCTGCTGGTTCAGTAGGCGTCGCTCGCCGTGACGCGCCTCACCACCGGGTCTTTGCCGGGGGGCTTGGCCTCCCCGATCCCATAGGCGGCGGCAAGCGCGGCGGCAGCCGCTTCGGCATCGGCGACCGTGCGGGCATGGACATGCGCCAGCGCATCGCCGGCCCGGACCTCGGCGCCGAGCGGCAGCAGCCGGGTGAAACCGACAGCGAGATCGACGCGGTCGCCCGGCCGCTTCCTGCCGCCGCCAAGACCAACCACGGCAAGCCCGATGTCGCGCGTCGCGATATGGGTGACGAAACCGGTGCGCGCAGCGGGAACAACACGCTCGACCGGGGCATGCGGCAGGCGGTTCGCATGTTTCTCAACGAAGTCAGCCGGTCCGCCGAGATCGTGCACCATGCGGGCAAATCGTTCCGCCGCGCGGCCGCTGTTCAGCGCCTCGCGCGCCCGCTCGAGACCATCGGCGTGAGAGGAGGCGATGCCGCACGAAAGAAGCATCTCACCGCAGAGCGCCAATGTCACCTTTTCCAGGCGGGGGTCGCGGGTCCGGCCGGTCAGGAAATCGACGGCGTTGGCGACTTCCACGGCATTGCCGGCGGCAAGCGCCAGCGGTTCGTTCATGCCGGTGATCAGCGCCGAGGTCTTCAGTCCCGCGCCGTTGGCGACCTCGACCAGACTCTTGGCGAGTGCGGCCGCATCGCGGGATTTTTCCATGAAGGCGCCGTTGCCGACCTTGACGTCCAGCACCAGCGACTGGAGGCCGGCCGCCAGTTTCTTGGAGAGGATCGAGGCGGTGATCAGCGGGATCGATTCCACCGTCGCGGTGACGTCACGGATGGCATAGAGGCGCTTGTCGGCAGGAGCCAGCGCGGCGGTCTGGCCGATGATGGCGCAACCGGCCGAGCGCACAACCTTTCGGAACAGGTCGTTGTCCGGCTGGCTGACGTAGCCTGGGATAGCGTCCATCTTGTCCAGCGTGCCGCCGGTGTGGCCCAAACCGCGGCCGGAGATCATCGGCACATAGGCGCCGCAGGCCGCAACGATCGGCGCCAGCATCAGCGAGACATTGTCGCCGATGCCGCCGGTCGAGTGCTTGTCGGTGGAGGGTCCCGGCAGGTCCGACCAGTCGAGCACTTTTCCGGAATCGCGCATGGCGAGCGTGAGCGCCACCGCCTCCTCGCGGCGCATGCCGTTGAAGAAGACGGCCATGGCGAAGGCGGCTGCCTGGCCCTCGGAGACGGCGCCGGAGGTGAGACCGGCAATGAAGGTGGCGATGTCTTTGGGCGGGAGTGCTCTGCCGTCGCGTTTGGCGCGGATGATTTCCTGCGGGAGCATCAGTCTTTCCCTCCCCTTGGAGGGGAGGGTCCGGCCGAAGGCCGGGGGTGGGGTCGCTGCGGCCAAGCGCTACATAAGCCGCCACGCGCAGCAAATGAGCGTCGGAGCAGGTTGAGGTGACCCCACCCGCCTCGCTTCGCTCGGCACCCTCCCCGCAAGGGGGAGGGAAAGGCCGCGCTGCTCATATCCCCTCCTCGAACATCTTCTTCAACACCGCAGCCAGCCTTCGGCCACCCAGCGGGGCCATGTCCTTGGTCTCCTGATGCGACAGTTCCGCCCCCGTCATGCCGGCTGCAAGATTGGTGATCACCGAACAGGCGGCGGCGCGCAGGCCGAGGAAGCGGGCGATGATGACTTCGGGCACGGTCGACATACCGACTGCGGTGGCGTCCATGATGCGCGCCATGCGGATTTCGGCCGGCGTCTCGAAGGACGGGCCGGAGAACCACATGTAGACGCCCTTGTGCAGCGGCGTGCCTGTCGCCTCGGCGGCCCTGACGATGGCGGCGCGCAGGTCGCGGTCATAGGCTTCGGTCAGGCCGACGAAGCGCGCGTCGGTTGGCTCGCCAATCAGCGGGTTGGCGCCGGCGAAATTGATGTGGTCCTCGATCAGCATGACCGAGCCCGGCGGCATGGCTGGATCGAGCGAGCCTGCGGCATTTGTAAGGATCAAAGTGGTGACGCCGATCGCGGCGAGGATTTCCAGCGCCGGGCGCATGGCGGCTGCATTGCCGTGCTCGTAATAATGCGAGCGGCCGGCAAGCAGCAGAACTTCCGCGCCGCCGAAGCGGCCGCTGACCAGCGTGCCGGCATGGCCGGTGACACCGCTTCTGGGAAAGCCGGGCAGGTCGGCATAGGGAATGCGGATCGCGTCCTCGACCTCGTCGACAAGATCGCCCAGGCCGGAGCCGAGCACGACAGCGACCTTCGGCATGCGGCCGCCGAGCCGCTCGACCAGCGTGGCGACAGCATCGGTCATTTCAAGACCTTTCCTTCGAATCCGTAGGGCAGCATCTGACCGATGGTGACCGTCTCGACCACGCCGGCATCGTCGCAGAGATAGAGCTTTGCATCCGGGCCGGCGAACTCCGCCAACCGCTGGCGGCAGCCTCCGCACGGTGTGATGCGCGCCATGCGCTCCGCCACCACTGCGATTTCGGCAATCTCGCCGCCGCCGCCCATGATGTAATGGCCGAGCGCCGTGGTCTCGGCGCACCAGCCTTCCGGATAAGAGGCGACCTCGATATTGCAGCCGGCGAAGACACGACCGTCGGTCGTGCGGATCGCCGCTCCAACCGGGAATTTCGAATAGGGCGCATAGGATTTCGCCATTGCCTCGCGCGCCGCGAGGAAGAGTTCACGCATCGTCGACCATCCAGCCTGTTTACCGAGGGCACGCAAGAGGCGCGGCGGTCCGTCTATTCGTCGGTCGCGGCCGCGCAGAGTTGCGTGTCCACCTTCCAACTCGCCCTGGGCGACTGCTTGTCGTCCAGAACGCAGACCTGGACGTGGCCGTCGGCCGAACACATGTCAGCCCCCAGCGAATAGAGATTGCTCTCATAAACGCAGTAGTACTTCATGTAGTCCTTCTCGAAATCGACGGACACATTGACGGTCGTGTCGGCGAGGGTCGCGGCCGGCGCCAGGGATAGGGCGGCGGCCAACAGAAAACGTCTCATCATCTTCCTCCTGCGGTGCTGAACATCTCACCGCTCCTTGACATAGGGCACGCCACCGGCGCGCGGCGGGATCGCCTTACCAATGAAACCCGCAAGCAGGATGACGGTGAGCATGAAAGGCAGCGCGTTGATCAGTTGCACCGGCACCCGAACCGGCGGCGGCCCGTAGGGCTGGAGAACGATCGCCAAAAAGTAAGCGACGATGCCGGCAACAAGCGACCCTACGATCACCGGGAGCGTGTTGAGCTTGGCATAACCCAGCAGCACCAGCGCGCTGACCAGGATGACGAGCGGCGGCAGCCAGGTGACGATGCCGACCGGACTGCCCTGGATACGAATCGAGGCCGCATCGAGGAAACCGAACAGAAGGCAGGCGAACATGGCGGGCACCGGTTTCCATTTCGCGAAGATCAGGGCGGCGAGCGCGATATAACCCTTGCCGGCGGTCATGTCCTTCACGAAGCCGGCGTTCTGGGCGACCGACAGATAGGCACCGGCCATGCCGGTCAGCGCTCCGGTGATGATGACCGCCCGATAGCGCAGCCATGTCACCGAAATGCCCGCCGTATCGACTGCAGCCGGATTTTCGCCGACGGCGCGCAGGCGCAGGCCGAAACGAGTACGAAACAGCACCCACCAGGTCAGCGGCACCATCAGGAAGGCGATGTAGACCAGGATGGAATGACCGGAGATCAGTTCCGAATAGATCGGCCCGAGGATCGGCACGCCGCGCACCGCCTCCGCCCCCGGCAGGGTGATCTCACCGAAGCGGGCTGCGCCAGCCAGCGAGGGCGTTCGGCCGCCCTGCTGGAACCAGGCCTGGCCGAGAATGATGGTCGATCCGGCGACAATGAAGTTGATGGCGACGCCCGAGACGATCTGGTTGCCGCGGTGCGTGATCGAGGCAAAACCATGGACGAGACCGAGCGCGATCGAGGCCAGGATGGCGACGATCAGCCCAACCCAGGCCGAGCCGGAAACGGCGGCGGCCGAGGCGCCGGCGAAAGCGCCGGCCAGCATCTTGCCCTCGAGGCCGATGTCGAAGATGCCGGCGCGCTCCGAATAGAGGCCGGCGAGACAGGCAAGCAGCAGCGGCGCCGACACACGCAGCGTGGCGTCACAGAGCTGGATGATGGTGTCGAACATCAGGCGCCCTCCCCTTTCGCGGCGGGCACGCCCATGCTGCGCGGACTGAGCGAGGCGAAGATGGTCTGTACCGTCGGCCGGAACATGTGCTCCAGCGCGCCGGCAAACAGGATGACCAGGCCCATCATGATGATGATCATGTCGCGCGAAACGTTGGGCATCTCGAAGGCGAGTTCCGCCCCGCCCTGATAGAGCGCGCCGAACAGCACCGCAGCGGCGATAATGCCGACCGGATGCGAGCGGCCCATGAGCGCCACCGCGATGCCGACGAAACCGGCGCCGGCGACGAACTCAAGCTGCATGCGGTGCTGGTCGCCCATGATCGGGTTCAGCGCCATCATGCCGGCCAGCCCGCCGGAGATCAGCATGGCGACGATGGTGATGCGTGCCTCGCCGATGCCGGCATAACGCGCCGCCTTGTGGCTGAAGCCGAAGGTGCGCATCTCGTAGCCGAGCTTCGTCCGCCAGATCAGCACCCAGACCAGCCAGGCCATCAGCAGCGCGAGCAGGAAGGAGATGTTGAGCGGCGCCGAGCGCACCGACAGGCCGAAAAACTCCAGCAGCCAGCCGAGTTTCGGCAGTTGCGCGCCTTCGAGGAAATCGCGCGTCTGCGGCGCCATGGAACTCGCCGGCTTGAAGACGTTGACCAGCAGGTAAACCATCGCGCTGGAGGCGATGTAGTTGAACATGATGGTGGTGATGACGATGTGGGAGCCGCGCCGTGCCTGCAGATAGGCGGGGATGAAGGCCCATGCGGCGCCGACGAGGGCCGAGGCGACGATGGCCAGCGGGAAGGTCAGCCACCAGGGCAGAATAGAATCGAAGGCAAGGCAGACGACAGCGACGCCGATGCCGGCGATATAGGCCTGTCCCTCGCCGCCAATGTTGAACAGGCCGGCATGGAAGGCGACCGCCACTGCAAGCCCGGTGAAGATGAAGGTGGTGGCGTAATAGAGCGTGTAGGCGAGGTTCTGGCCGGAGCCGAAAGCGCCTTCGACCAGCACGACCGCGGCCTTCAGCGGATTCTCGCCGACCAGAAGCACGACGATGCCGGCAACAAAGAAGGCGACGAGCAAGTTTATCAGCGGGATCAGGCCGTAGTCAGCCCAGCGCGGGAGCCTTGCGAAGGGGGTGCTCATTCAGCCGCCTCCTGACGCTCGACGCCAGCCATCAGCAGGCCGAGTTCGCCTTCGCTCGCCTCCGGTCCGCGCTCGCCGACGACGCGGCCGGCGAACATCACCAGAATGCGGTCGGACAGCGAGCGGATTTCGTCCAGCTCGACCGACACCAGCAGCACCGCCTTGCCGGCGTCGCGCATGGCGATCAGCCGCTTGTGGATGAATTCGATGGCGCCGACGTCGACGCCGCGCGTCGGCTGGCCGACGATCAACACGCCGGGGTCCTGCTCGATCTCGCGCGCCAAAACGATCTTCTGCTGGTTGCCGCCGGAGAAATTCGCGGTCTTCAGCCGATCGTTGGCCGGGCGGATATCGTATTTCTCGATCTTTTCGCGCGCATCCGCATGGATGGCCTCGATGTTCAGGAACGGCCCGCGCAGATATTGCGGCTTGTCGTGATAGCCAAGGATGGAATTCTCCGCCTCTTCGAAGGCGAGCACCAAGCCGACATGGTGGCGATCCTCCGGCACATGCGCCAGGCCGCGATCGCGCAGCTCGCCAGGGTCGGCATGGCCGGTCACATCGATCGGCTTGCCGTCGAGCAGCACGGTGCCGGCCTCAGCCTTGCGGATGCCGGAGATCGCCTCGATCAATTCGGACTGGCCGTTGCCGGCCACGCCGGCGATGCCGACGATCTCGCCGGCGCGCACGTCGAGCGAGACGCCGTCGACCATGACGACGCCGCGCGAATCCCTGACGACGAGATCCCTGACCGAGAGTTTTACGCCGGCAGGTTTCGGCTCGCCCTTCTCGACGCGCAGCAGCACGCGGCGGCCGACCATGAGCTCGGCCAGTTCCTCGACCGTCGTCTCCGACGTCTTGCGGGTGGCGACCATCGTGCCCTGCCGCATCACGGAGACCGTGTCGGTGATGGCCATGATCTCACGCAGCTTGTGGGTGATCAGCACCACCGTCTTGCCCTCGTCCTTCAGCATTTTCAGGATGCGGAAGAGGTGGTCGGCCTCGGCCGGCGTCAAGACGCCTGTCGGCTCGTCGAGGATAAGGATATCGCAGCCGCGGAACAGCGCTTTCAAGATTTCCACGCGCTGCTGCAGGCCGACCGGAAGCTCCTCGATGATGGCGTCGGGATCGACCTCCAGCCCGTATTCGCGCTCCAGCCGCTGCAGCTCCGCACGCGCCTTTGAGATCGAGGCGTTGAGCAGCGGCTCGCCCTCGGCGCCGAGGATGACGTTTTCGATGACGGTGAAGTTCTGGACCAGCATGAAGTGCTGATGCACCATGCCGATGCCGGCGGCGATGGCGTCGTTGGGCGTGTGGATCAAGGTCGCCTTGCCGCCGACATGCACCTCGCCGCTGTCTGCCTGGTAGAAACCGTAGAGGATGGACATCAGCGTCGACTTGCCGGCACCGTTCTCGCCGATGATGCCATGGATGGTGCCGCGCTCGACCTCGAGATTGATGTCGCGGTTTGCGCGCACGGCGCCGAAACTCTTGTTGATGCCGATGAGCTGGATCGCGGCTTGCGCCATGCAACTTGTCCCACTCTTATTTTTATCGTTTGGTCAAAACCGCTAGCACGCAGGCCGTCCCCTGCCAATCGTCACGGCTTGGCTACTCTCGACAAATCCACCGGTGCTTGTCAATTTCGATCGCGGATGCGAAGGGCTCGGCTGCGGCCCTCCTACGGTCGAACCTTCTCACGGATGGCGCACAGGAGCATTTCATGGTCATGCCCGCCGACCGCCTGACGACGCTGGAAATCCGCGCCGCCGAGCAGGAAAAGACGATCGAGGAACTTTCGGGACAGATCGCCGAGCAGTGGAAAGTGATCGACCGGATGCAGAAGAAGTTCGACGCGCTGACGGAGAGGTTCCTGACGCTGGAGGAACAGGCGCAGCCCGAGATTCCGGTGACCAAGCCACCGCACTGGTGAATCGTACCGGACACCGCCTCAGCCATATTGCGGAATTTCGAAACCGTAGTCTGTACAGTAAAATCGGTTCGCGGCATTGTCCGCGCCGGGGACATCTTCATGAGCGACGCCGACCGACTTGCCCGGGCGGGCGACTATGTGTTCGGGCGCATGGACGACGACGAGCGCGAGCGCGCCGAGCGCGATCTCGAGCGCGACGCGTCGTTCCGCGAGGCTGTCGTCGAATTGGCCGAGCGCGTGCGGCTGTCCAAAAGCCACGCCGAGCCGCAAACATGGGACGCCGTTTCGGCCGCGCTGAAAGCACTGCCGCAAATGCAGCCTCGTTATGGCGAGCCAAAGCTGCCCGAAGCTGTCAAATCGCCGACGACCCTGGCTGCGCCGGCCTTGCTCGACGGCAAAGACAGGCGGGATGCGCTGCACATCGGTCTCATCCTGGCCGGCCTGGCCGCGGCCTTCGCTCTCGGCTATGTCGTCGGCATCAGCCGCTGACACTCGCTCCGGCGCCTCAATCCTTCGCCGGTTCCCACAATTCGATCGGATTGCCCTCCGGATCGTGAATGCGGCAGAAGCGGCCGACTTCCGAATCCCATTCCGCCCGCGTCTCGACGGCGATGCCCGCGACTTTGAGATCGGCCATCATCGCGTCGAGATCATCGACGCGGAAATTGATCAGCCACTGTTTTTCGCGGCTGAAATAGTCCGTGTCTTCGGCGAACGGCGAAAACACCGTGTCGCCGGCCCGCTGGGTCCAGACCGTCTTGGCAATGTCGTCGATGCCCAGATGGGTCTCGTACCAGGCCGCCAGCGCCCTTGGGTCGCGCGCCCGGAAGAAGAACCCGCCTATGCCGTTGATTCTCGCCATATACCGCCTCCCGCGATGCAGCCGACAGGCTCGCAGGAAAGCCCGAGACGGGCAAGCGCTGGCAAGGCCCTTCGCCGGCTTCGTTCAAAGGCCTGTCACGGACGCCCAATAGTAACCGCCCCATTCGACCACATCCGCCAGCACAGGGAGATTCGGGATGATCGGACGGCGTCAATTTCTGATCGGCAGCGCTATCGCGGCAGCGGGAGCCGCGACCATCAAGGCGGCAGCCGCCGCCGAGACCGCCGTTCTGCCCACGCTCGATGCACCCGCGGCGGCCACCGACAGCGCTTATTGGACGGCCGTGCAGAATCTCTACGACGTCGACCGCTCCATCGCCAATCTGGAAAACGGCTATTGGGGCATCATGGCGCGGCCCGTGCTGGAAACCTACATCGAAAACACCGAGCGCGTGAACCGTGAGAACTGGTTCTACGCCCGCAGCGCCTTCGGCGGCGACTTCGAGAACGTCCGCCTCCGCGTCGCGGCCGCCGTGGGCGGGCAGCCCGAGGAGATCGCCATCACCCGCGGCGCTACCGAGGCGCTGCAGATCCTGATCTCCGGCTACAACAAGCTCCAGCCTGGCGACACGGTGCTCTATTCCGATCTCGACTACGATTCGATGCAGTACGCCATGGCCATGCTGAAGGATCGGCGCGGCGTCGAGTTGAAGACTTTTGCCATCCCCGAGCCTGCGACGAAGGAGGCCGTGCTCGCAGCCTACAAGGCGGTTCTCGACCAGACGCCCAAGGCAAAACTGCTGCTGCTGACGCATCTTTCGCATCGCACCGGCCTGGTCATGCCGATCCGCGAGATCGCCGACATGGCGCGCGCCAAGGGTGTGGACGTCATCGTCGACGCCGCCCACTCCTGGGGCCAGATCCCATTCAAGGCGCCCGACCTCGGCGCCGATTTCGTCGGCTTCAACCTGCACAAATGGATCGGCGCGCCGGTCGGCATGGGTTTCTTCTACATCAAGAAGGATCGGCTGGCCGACATCGACATCCACATGGGCGACCAGGACTGGCCGGCCGACGATATCCGCTCGCGTGTCCATACCGGCACGATCAATTTCGCCGCAGCCCTCAGCGTCCCCGCCGCGATCGACCTGCATGAAAAGATCGGCGCGCCGGCCAAGAACGTCCGCCTCAACCATCTGCGCAACTACTGGGTGGAGAAGCTGCGGCCGATTGAAACACTGGAGATCCTGACGCCGGACGACGCCAGCATGCATGCCGGCATCACCTCGTTCCGTCTCAAGGGCAAGGGCAGCAAGGATGACAACAACGCAGTGGTCGTGCGCCTGCGCGACGAGTTCAAGGTTCTGACGGTGCGCCGCGCCGGTGTGGCGGCAGGCCAGTGCATCCGCGTTTCGCCAGCCCTCTATACGAACGAGGCAGAACTCGACCGGCTGGTCGCCGCGCTGACCTCGATCGCCAGTTCGTAACGCGCTGGCTGCAAACTCGACCGGGCGCGGCGCGCGTATTCAGACCGCGCCGCGAACCTTTGCAAAGTCCGTTTCCAGGATCAGGAATTGGAGGTGGCTTGACCGGCGTCAACGGCCACCCGCGCCGACCGGCCAATCAGGAGCGGCGCGAGGCACACTACCCCCGCCGCCGACAACGCCACGAGCAGCCAAGCGAAACCTGTCCAGCCATGCGCATCGATGACGGCAGCGGCAAGCGGCGGGCCGAGTACGGTGCCAATGCCGCCCGCCTGGCAAACGAGACCGATGGCGACCGCCGCGGACCCGCCGCGCGGCACGATCGCGGGGATGGCCGCGAACAAAGTTGAGGCGGTCAGACCGCCGGCAACGGCAAAGACGATCACGGCAGCGGTGGCGGATACGCCTTCCGAGCCCGTGAAGGCAGGCCATGCCGCGAGCGCTGTCACGGCGAAGCCAAGAACTGCAAGAAGCAGGGAACGGCGCGCGCTGCCGCGCACCAAAAGGCTCGCTAAGAAATTCCCGAGCAGAACGGTCAGCGAGATCGCGCCGGCCGATATCCACAAAGCCGAATCCGGGCGTTGCACGAAGGTCGGCAGGAAGGTGAAGAACCCGATCGAAACCACCACATAGATGCCGAAGGCCAGCGCGACCAGTATGACCGGCAGCGTCAGCGTCGCGGTAAAGCTGCCCTCGGGTGCCTGCGCGGCCTGCCGCTCCTCGCCGCCGTCGTCGATCCTTGCCAGCAGCATCGCCGCCGGTGCGGCGAACAGCGCGAACAACAGAACTGTCACCGCAAGATAGAGGCGCGGATTGGCGGGCGCGTCGATACCCCGCGCCAGAAAATCGCCAATCGCAAAACCCAGCGGCACGAAACCGCCCCATACCGCCAACGCGGTCGCCCGCCACCGCGGCGGCGGAACGCTGTTCAGCAGGGCGGGAATGGCGATTACCAGGACAAGGTAGCCGACGCCCTCGACCAGTCTTGCAAGAAAGATGGCGACCGGCGATTGCAGCAACGCCAGCGCAGCACCGCCGCCGGCCAGCACCAAAGCCGAGACGACGAAAGATGTTCGTGCCCCGGCGCGCTCGATCGCCCAGCCCGCCGGCAGCGCCGCCAGGGCGACGAAGATGCCGATCATCGCCGTGAACCATCCGGTGAGGACCAGCGAGAAGCCGACCTCGGCCTGGTACCATCCGACCAGCGGCGCGATCTTGCCGAGTTGCGTGCCGGCCAGGATGCCTGCCGTCAACAGGATAACGATCGTCGTCAGGCGCATGTTCTTGTCGGTCATCGGCTGCATAACTCGTGGGTGGCGCCTGTCCCCTCCGGACGCGCACGCCTTCACTCATTCGGCATGAATGTTTCCGGATGACGCCGCCGAACGAATGTTCATGAAAAAAAACGCCGGCACGAGGCCGGCGGCTTTCATGCATGTGGCTAAAAAATCAATACGGGCAGGCGTTGTCCGACATGTAGTCGTGTACCTTGATGGTGCCGGCGATGATGTCGGCCTTGGCCTTCTCGGCAGCGGCCTTCATATCAGCGGTGACGAGGTCCTTGTTGTTGGCGTCCATGGCATAGTCAACGCCGCCTTCCTTGAGGCCGAGATCGTTGATGCCGGGGGTGAACTTTCCGTTCTTGGCGTCGGTGAAGGCGTTGTAGACGGCGACATCCACACGCTTGACCATCGAGGTCAGGATTTTGCCGGGCTGCAGGCCGTTCTGGTTGGAGTCAACGCCGATACCCAGCTTGCCGGCATCCGCCGCCGCCTGCAGCACGCCGACGCCGGTGCCGCCGGCCGCCGCGTAGACGACGTCCGCGCCCTGGTCGATCTGCGACTTGGCGATTTCACCGCCCTTGGTCGGGTCGTTCCAGGCCGCCGGCGTGTCGCCGGTCATGTTCTGGATCACGTCCGTCGCGCCGGCCGCCTTGGCGCCGCCGACATAACCGCAGCCGAAGCGGCGGATCAGCGGGATGTCCATGCCGCCGACGAAGCCGACCTTCTTCGACTGGGACGCAAGCGCCGCGAGCACGCCGACCACGTAAGAGCCTTCCTGCTCCTTGTAGACGACCGAGCGGACGTTGGGCTTGTCAACGACCATGTCGATGATGGCGAAGTTGGTGTCCGGGAAGTCGGCCGAGACCTTCTCCAGCGTCGCCGCCCAGGAGAAGCCGGCCATGACGATCGGGTTGTTGCCATCCTCGGCGAACTTGCGCAGCGCCTGTTCGCGTTGGGCGTCGTTCTGGATTTCGAAATCGCGGTATTCGATGCCGGATTCGGCCTTGAACTTTTCCGCGCCGTTGAATGCCGATTCGTTGAAGGATTTGTCGAACTTGCCGCCGAGATCGTAGATGATCGCCGGCTTGATGTCCTGGGCGAGCGCCGGGACGGTGAACACGGTAGCGGCCAGGAGGCCGAGGACGAAACGCTTCATGTGATCCACACCCTGTCGGTTTTTCTTTGATCGGCGCTCCCGGCTCGCCGCCTCACGGCAGCCAGCGAAACGCGGCAGACGGTGTTTGCCGCCCGCTCTGGACCACTCTTGCATGCCAAAAAACAAAATTCACGCGGAATCTTGACCGTTTGGAAAACGCTGGGCAACGCGCCGTCAGGCAGCGGAAGCGGCCTGCGGCAACAGGCAGGAAACGCCGGTGCCACGCAAGTTACAATAGCCGTACGGGTTCTTCGCCAGATACTGCTGGTGGTCCGCCTCGGCGAAGTAGAGCACTGGCGCGGGTTCGATCTGCGTGGTGATCTTTCCACGGCCTGCTTCTCTCAGCAACGCCTCGTAGGCGTCGCGCGAAGCTATGGCGGCGGTGTGCTGCGCCTCGCCGAAGGTGTAGATCGCGGAGCGATAAGTGGTGCCCACATCGTTGCCCTGGCGCATGCCCTGCGTCGGGTCATGATTCTCCCAGAATGCCTTGAGCAGATGCGAATAGGAGATGATGACCGGATCGAACACGACCAAAACCACCTCCGCGTGGCCGGTCAGGCCGGTGCAGGTCTCCTGATAGGTCGGGTTGGGCGTGATGCCTCCGGCGTAACCCACCGCTGTGACCCATACGCCCGGCATCTGCCAGAACATGCGCTCGGCGCCCCAGAAGCAGCCGAGACCGAACATCGCCGTCTCCAACCCCTCCGGATAGGGTCCCTTCAGCGGCCGCTTCGACACAAAATGTTTCGAGGCCGTCGGGATCGGCTTCTGCCTGCCGGGCAGGGCTTCGCCTGGTTTCGGCAGGTTGAGCTTCTTGTTCAGCATGTCGCTCAGGAAGAACATCCGTTGTCCCTTGTCGTGAATTTTTCTCGGGAGGGCGGGGTCAAACAGCAAGCCGGCCGGGTGTCGGTTCAGGGCGCCGGCCGATCGCGTAGAACAGCAGGGCAAGCGCCGCAAACACGACGAAGCCTGGCAAAGCGAGGACGTTGGCCACCACGAGATCCCAGACGAGCGTACCGAGGCTGGCCGTCACGGTTTCCTGCGCCCGGGTTGGCATTTCCGGCGAAACCGCAGCCCAACTGACCGCGAGTGGCGTCATCACCAGCGCGGATACGGCAACCGAACGTGCCGCGTCGAGCACCGCCATGATGACGGCGACCGACAGTGCGACCATGGAAAGCAGGCGGAAGAGAAAGCGTATCATTCCATTCCGGTTTTCGCGTCCGACGCAGAGATACGGCGCAGCGCAACGCAGCGCAATCGGCTACACATGAAATTGAGATTTTTGCAGGCTCGACATTCGCCGGACAGCGAGAGGACATGCAGTCCGAATATCGAGACGTCGTCACCTCCCGTTCCCTTTTCCGCGACCACCTTTGCCGCTTCCAGCAGGTTGATGAAACAGTCTCGGACATATCCGTTTCGGGTCTGGTTCGTGCCCCGCCCGAGTCTGGGACGTTGTGTGAATAAAACGGCTTTTCAACAGCCAGCTGGACTGAAGCATCGGCAAGAGGAAAAGCAGCACTGTTTGCCGATGACGATAGAGTTCAAAATCCGCCGGGCGAAAGGTCGCCCGCCTGCTCTTATCCGGCTATCGTCACAACGGATCCCGTCGTCCCTTGCAGCATGCTGAAAACCTTAGCGCCGAACGCAAAGAACACGGCTTGGCATCGAGCATCATATCGACTAGATGAGCCCGGCACCCGACCGGCTTCGCCGGAACGGCGCGGAGAGGTGGCCGAGTGGTTGAAGGCGCACGCCTGGAAAGTGTGTTTACGGGAAACCGTAACGCGGGTTCGAATCCCGCTCTCTCCGCCAGTACTCATTGAAAACACTGCGCTTTTTGTCGTTTCAGGTAACTGACGTACAAATGAACGTACAGTGAAGCAGGCGCTAGCGGCGAGCCGCGATTTTCTTGGCTTGCAGTACGGATTGCCCATAATCATGGAATGCGATGTCTTCAGGATTAGGCTCAGGAGCCGGAGCCTTTAGGCGTTCGGCCATGGCCCGCACCTCGGGAATGAGGGCCACACCCCGCAGGTCATTGCGAACCTTCAGCTCCGATGGGACCAATCCCGCTTCGACAGTCTGCGGCACGGGCATGGAATAGAACGGGGTCGTACCCACCTTTCTCCAAGCCTCGATTTCCGTCCCCGCGAAGGATATGGCGCACCACATCTCGGGAGTGGGGCCGCAGCCATAGGGGCATAGCAGCGTGTAGCGCTCCCCATAGGGCTCGTCGAGAAGATCAACGTCAACCATGCCGCTTGCATCAAGAAGCTCAGTGAGGGGACGCCGAGTTATCGTCATATCCTTGAAGTCGGCATGGGCATTTCTGGCCGCCTTGTACGCGCCCAACTCGTCAAAGCGATTGACTTGCTGGACCGCGCCGTCAATTGCCTCGAACTGACCCCAGAGTGAGGAATAGCTTCGATCGTATGGTGCGGCGACAATATGCTGTCTACTCATTTGGGCATCCTTTCGTTTGATTATCGCGCGACTTCTGTGAGGCGACGCGCCGTCAAGCTGGTCTGTCCGTAATCGGTACGACGACGGCTTTCCTGCCGTTTGAGATAGCCGGGCGAGATCGCATCCCGGAGCGAGTTCAAGATCAGAAAATCCAGCGCCGGCCTCACATAGAACAAGCTGGCGCCGGGTGTGTTTCCAGCGATCAGGTTCACGGCTTCCGCATAGGGCGCCTTGGCTTCTTCGCCGATCAGCTTGCCGGCGATGGCATCGCGGGATTTCAGCCCAAGCTCGATGAGGTCCGCAGCCGCGCCGATTGTGGGACCGGCGGCACTTTCCAACACGCTGCCGCCGAAACGGTTGGTCTGCGAGAACAGGAAATCCCCGTATAGGCCGGCGGCGCCACCCTGGACGAAGGCGGCGGCGAGAGTCTTGGGATCGGTCGGGTCTCTCGGCGGCCAGTAGCCTTTCACCAAATCCTTCATCACGACCGACAGGTATCCCGCCATCGTCATGCCGGCGATGAGCGAGCCAATATGCGCGGTGCGTTCGAGGTAGGAGGCATCTTTGCCGAATCCGTAAATCGCCCGCCCGCCGACGCGTTGGGTGAAGCTAATCGGAAAACCTTTGAATTGCCCGATGAAACGCATTGTCTCGCCAGCAATGGTTCCGGGCCGAAGCCCGAGCGTGGTGGTGCGCCGAGACCGATTGTCGACCTCGATCACGCCAAAATTGGTTTCGTCCGCGATAAAGCTCAGCATCGACAATTCCAGTTCGCGGCGGCCGTCGCCGAGAATAGCGGCGCGCTTTTCGTCAAACACAGCCTGACGCTTCGCCCGTGTGGCTGGCGTCTTAGCCTCATCGACCTTGGAAGCCTTCCGAGCGGCGGCAACCCGCTTGGCGACTAGCGGCTCGATCACGGTATCAGGCAAGTCGTGCATGCGGTCCGGCGTCACATAGGACCGGCCGTTGCTCTCACGGAATTCAGCCCGCCGGATGGCGCTCCACTTCGCGGCATCGATATCATGCAGCCCGAGGACGTGGCGATAATTCGCCGGCAGTGCGGAATATGCCGTCTTTGCTCGCATGCCCATTTCGGCTGCGATGGTCCGCCCCGCAACCGAGCGAGACGCATCTGTCCACCAGGTCAACCCATTCAGCCGGAAGAAGGTTTCCTGGAGCCTGGCCATTTTGCCGACTGGCCCATCATTCGCAGCAGCCGGCGCCACGATGTGCCCGATCAGCCCGTCAAAGCCCTCGCCGAGGAGTGCGGCAATCTCAGCCTGCTCTCCTTTCGGCCGGCCCTTCATGATGCCGCCGAGCTGCGTCATGAGGCCGTTGAAGAAGCCGGAGCCTCGAAACATCGAAGCAGCCGCAGCGGTTACATTGTCGCCGGTGACCGAAGACAGCACGGCGCCGCCGAGTTTCGCCATGCTTTGAACCGCCCGGATATCGGAACCGATCTTGGCCGCCGTCACATTGACCGGGCGCGAGACCAGGCCGGTGCTGATATCGATTGCGTGCCGCAGTGCACCGCCATCCGTGGCCAGCCTGGCAATCTGCTTCGCCTTGACTGCCGGCGAGAGGTTCGGATCGTCCTTCACCCGCCGCTTCAGCCCTTCCGCGACCGCACCGAACATGACTTCCGGATTCGGCCCTAAAGCCTGCATGTTTGCGGCAGCACGGGCGGCGGTGCGCAGATGAGCAATCATCCCCGAGACAGTGTTGCCGTATCCAAATTCGTCGCGATAGGCCAGCGCGGCGTCGGCATCCGTGAAGTGCAGCACACGGCTCTTGCCGAGCGACTTTGCCAGGTTGGCGGGGTTCACCCGCTGGCCCTTTTCCTTTGCCGTCGGCTTGTTCGGCAGTCCGGTTATGATGGTGTCGAAGATATCCCGCAGAGCTTCCAGCGCCTCGGCGGGTTCGGCGATGTCGGGAAATGTCCGAGTGAGATCCAGCTTTCGGAACACCGACGCCACCCAGACGTCTTTCCCGGCTGCGGTCATCTTCACATCGTCATGGTTTTGGGCGCCGGCCCAGCCATCCAGTTTGCCGATCGACGCGCCGAGGCGGTTCAGATCAGTGCGGCTCAATTCCGCGAAACGGGCGAAGACTTCCGCCACGTATTTCGCGTCGTCGTTGCCGGTAATGCCCGGCTTGCCGCCCGTTTTCAGTTCCGACATCTCGCGCATGATGTCGGCGTCAAGCTTGGGATCGCGCAGGGCATCGACGAGATGCGGCCGGTTGGCCTGTATGTCCGCCATGAGGGCGCCGATGTAACGCGCCTCATAGGCGAGGTTCAGAGCCGCCACGGAGTTGCGGCCACCCTTCACCCCGCGTTGTGTGCCCTCGACCACCGCAAGCAGCGCCTGGCGCGGCGTCAGGCCGGCTTCCAGATGCCTGCCGATGGTTTCGTCCAGCCGATCGCGCACGAGGATGTTGAGGGCAGCGTGACGGCGCTGCATGGCCGCAGCGATGCGGGTCCGTTCTCCTTCCCGTTCGGCAAAGGCTTTCAGCTTGTCCCTGAGCCCGGCAGTGTCGCCAGCTGCTTCGAGTTTCGCCTTGTGATCGGCGATACGCTGGAATGCTGCCTCGATTTCCTCGCGCGTCAACTTGCCGCCGGAAGCGGCATTCGCAGCATCGAAGCATGCGTTGTCAGGGGTGTACTTCTGAGCCATCAGAGAAAACACCTCACTGCCGCTTGCAAAGCCTCATCATAGGCGCTGCCGTTCTCAAAGGTCTTATCGGCGTCGGCGAGTTCCTGCCTATCGGCATCCGTCAGCCGGCCTTCGGCCTCGACCTGGGCAAGGTCGGCAGCTTCCGCGAAATCACCCGTCACCGAGTCGACGCCATGCTGCTGAGCGAGCGTTTCCATGGTTTCCGGCTTAGAAATCGTCCCGGAAAGCTCGGCGGCTTCATTGTTTGCAGCCTGTTCAGGTGTTATATTTCTTGGAGGAGTATCGACCATGGATTTTGTGAACTGGGACAACCGTCCGGCGTTGCTCGGCGAGACCGAGGCTAAAGCGCTCCTTTCCCCCGATGCAGACTGGGTCAACGTCGATGCCCATGACGTTTCCCACACCGGGGGCCTCATGTCCGAGGCAGCTTGGCGCGCACGCTTCAGCAATTTCGGATCGCTAGGCAAATTGCCTACACTCGACCAGCCTTCGCCGGCCTTCTCCGCCGCCGCCGAGTAGATAGCCACCATCTGGTCACGAAGCTCGTTGTAGGCATCGGAGCCATACTCGAACGCCCGAGCCGCCTTGTAGAGCTTATGGCCGCCGGCTTTTTTGGCCGCGAGAAGGTTAGGCTCCCATAGCTGAATTTCTCCGATGGTTCCGTCATCGAAGCGGATCAGCGCCTTGCGGTCGAAATAGCCCTCCTTGGTCCGTACCCACCCTTCATCAAGCACGTCGAAGCGTTCAGCCAGGCGGGCGAGGATCGCGTCGGCCTTCGCCGGTGTATCGGCTTCGAAGCCGCCCCGCACCACATCAGTAAGCTGGGAAGCGTTCTCATATCCCTTCCGGGCAATTTTGGCTTCCGAGGTGGCACGTTCCTTGATACCGCGCGTCCGGTACTCCGCATCCAGATCGCGGCCGATCGCCTTGGATACCTCGTCGAGTTCGGCCTGTCGCTGGGGGGCAACGGCATAAAGCTCGTCGACCGTTTCGAAAGGCTGGCGATAGAAGTCCTGCGGCGCTAGTTCGGCAGTTCGCCCGGCTTCGGCGGTCGCTCCAGTTCCCGTTCCGCCTTCAGACGATCGGCCTGCCGCTGAAACTCCCGGTTCCCGGTTGCCTGTGCCGACTTGCGCAGCGCCCGCTCGATTATCTCCAGTGCTCGATCCTGTGGCATCGAAGAGCCCTCTCTGCCGGCCGCCGGCCCGTGCTGCTGTCAAGATTACATCATCTGCGGAAAGCGCGTCGTCGAAAAGCTGCGGCTTGCCGGCAGCCTCAATCTCCGTCGCCAGCCTGCCGAGGAAATCGGCAACCTCGTTCCGCGACTTCGCCCGGCCGAAGCCTTCAGTATAGAAAGCCTCAAGAATGGCTTTGACGCGGCGGTTGAAATCGCCAGTGAAGATGTCGGTCTGTGCCATCGTCTCGGAAAGCACCCGCGAGACGGAACGGCCTTGGGATGCAGCATCCGATCGCGCCTTGCTGAGAACCTTCAGGGCCTCAAGTAGATTGGCCGTGACATCGAGATCGGCATCAAGTTCCCGCGCATCGAACAAGCGCTTCAGCTTGGCCCACTGGCCTGCCGCATCGGTGAGGGCGCCGGTGATGGATTTGGTATTGTCGTCAACCGCCTCCGAGAATCGCGCCACGGTCGGAGCGTCCCCGTAGGCCGTTGCCAGCAGCGCCCGTTCTATGCGGCGCACACCGTCAGCGTTGAGTTGCCCGGCCGCGTCCACAAGGCCGGCGCGCTCGTTTTCCGGAAGATTGCGGATGAAGCCCGAGACAAAGGGCCGGTTTGCGGCTGAGAAAGTATCCCCCGGCTGGTAAGCGTCGATCACGTTATCCGTCATCGCCCGCACGTCCATCAGCGCGGTTTCCGTGGCGGACATCCTGGCAATGGCCGCGGTATTGGAATCACCCACGAAGCGAATGCGGTCAGTCGGCGAGAGGTCACTGATACGCCGCGATATGAGGACCGGCACGCCATCGTCAGGCACATCGTAACCGGCATTGCGTAGCGCCTGGCGATAGGCTTCGAACCTCTCCGGATGCTGCTCTGCTGCCAGCCGCAGGGCCGCCACACGACCGTTACCGCTTTCCACCACATTGTCCGGCCCGACAATCGGCGAGCCCCTGTCGGCCTCCCGAGCAGGCAGGAGCCGCAAAGGATCGAGTTCGGAAGCCATCCGGGCAATCTGCGCATCGCTGGCAGCGCGCGACCTATCACGCGGCTGTAGATCGCCCGAGGCGGCGAGAAGTTCGGAAGCGTCAACGATTTCCTGCTGGACCCGTACCCGCATTCCCGTGGGCGTCACGACGGTGCTGGCGCGTTCGTCGAGCAGATCGGCGACCTTGGCGGTGACGCGATCGACAATCGCCATGGAGTTCGGCCCAAGCTCGACCGGGCGGCCATCCGCCATCGCCTGCACCGCGTCGGCGAGAGGCAAGCGGCCTTCATTGATGGTCTGGATCGTCTTCACCCGATCGGCGACGGCCTTTGCCGAGCGAGCATCGGCCCGCGTCGCCCGGTATTTGCCGACAGCGCCACCGAGCGCCCCGAAGGCGGAGCCGATTATTGCGGCGCCTGCGATATCGAGCGCCACGTCGCCGAACGTCACTTCGTCACCGAGCCGGTTCCTGGCGTCCATCGTGGCCATAGAGAACAGAGCAGTGCTTGCCATGGCATCAACAGCAGCGCGGCCGGCACTGGTAGCAATGGACGCGCCGCGAGCCGTAGGGCCGAGCATGGGAATATAATTGATTGGGTCCAAAGCCTGGCCAGCCACCCCACCGGCGAAGGCAATGATTGGCCGCTTCGCTGCGTAGAATTCCATGACCTTGCGCCGGTCGTAGGCATCGGCCAGCGCGGCGGCGCGATCCTCCGTCATCCCCGGATCCCACGGGATGCCCTCCCGGTAATAGCGGGACTGCTTGAACGCCTCCTGATCGATGGCGCCGGCATCGCTACGACGCCGCTGCAATTCCTCCTGCGTTTCGTTGCGGACCGTCTCAGGCGTGCCGAATATCGTGCGACGGCGCGCAACCTGGGGCGTGTCGGGCGCGATGCGAACCGAGCCGTCATCCATCTGAATGCGGATGCCAGGTTCTATCGGAGCCTCCGGAGGAAGCGCACCCTCACGGATCGCCGTGCCGATGACAGTCTCGTTGAATCCCTGCTCAGCGCCCAACGCCAATGTGCGCGCCCTGCTGAAGGGCGTTTCCATTCCCTGCGTCACGAAATCCAAGTCCGACATGACGCCATAGCGCGGGCCGGCGCGAAATTGGTTCGGAGACCAAGGGCTAGCCATTCGACACCCTCCCCGCGATAACCGGATAGGGTGCAATAACCGCTCTTGTCGAACCCGATTTTTCGAGGCGGAAAGCGCTCATTTTCCCACCTCTCCAATCGGCCGCCAGAGGTCGCTGGTAGTGTCGTAGAGCCGTGAGAAGAAGCCGGACTCATCAACGGTTGGCGCCCGGCGAGGCTTGTCCGAAGGAGGCTTCACGAGCCCGCCGATGAAGGCGCCTGCCCTCTCAGCACCGGCGAGGTCAGCATTGGCCTTCGTCACCTCGTCGAGCGTGAATACCAGCGGCTTACCGTCTGGCCCGCCGATGGCGAGCCCCGAATATGGATCGATGAAGGAATAGCCTCCATCAGCGTTGCGGAAGACGCCTTCGGCCAGGATGTTATCAGTGGCGGCCTCCAGGCCAGCGCCAGCGAGTTCGCCGAGGCCGCTGCGACGGGTGGTGTAGAATTCCTCTTGAGCCGCGTGCAGCCGCTCCGCATAGGCCGTGGCATGCTCCGGCGTGTCGAACTTGCCGAGGTGCTGGCCCGTCTTCCTGTAGAGCGAAATTGCCTCATCGTCGGAAAGGGCTTTCCCGTCTGGTGAGATGGTCGGAACCAGGACTTCAGTGCCGTCGTCTTCCTCGAATGACATCGAGCGCACGGTGCTGATCGAGCCGTCAGCATTGGTGACCACAGGACGGGCCGCGAGGTCGATATTGCCGGGAGCCTTCAGGCCGGGGGTATCCCCCTTCGGTGCCGCCGATGGCAGGAGCCGCGCGCGCTGTTCCTCGAGGGCAGCACGGACCTTCGGTTTAAGCTGGGTCAGTCCATTTCGGATCACGGTCGGGTCCGCATCCTTGGGAGCCGTGACGATGGCATTCACATTGCCATCGCCGGAAACCACCTGTTGATCGCCATAGATGTCCTTCGCCGCGCCGTTGATGGCCACGTCGAGTTCCTGACCCTGCCGAAGCCGAAGCTGGACCGCGTTGAAGATCAGCCGGTCGTCGCGCTGTGCCCGGTCAAGATTGTCCGGTATGCCGGTCGAGAGACCGTACACCGCGTCGCCAATCTGGCCAGGCGCCATGACCAGTTCTTGGATGCGCGTGTTTATCACATCCGTAGAGACACCCACCTTACCCGGTAGTTTTGTCGGATCGACGGTTGCGGCTTGAAACAGGCGGCGCGCAGCAGATGCGTCGCCGCGCGCCAGGGCCTCGACGGCGCCTTCCGTCATCTCCGGAAGCCCGGCCTCAACGAGCTGGTCGAATATGGCTTGCCGCTGCGCTTGATCGGGCGTTGCGAGGATGAGTTGCGCCAGGCCGGCGATACGGCCATCGAGAGGAACGTCCTCGTTCGCATAGGCGGAAACCCCTGGCGACGCGACGGACTTTGGAAGAAGCCGCTGGTTGCGGATGCCGAGTTGCTGTTGAGCAGCCGCCGTCATCGCCAATGCGGCCGAATAGCCATCTGGCGAGTTTCCTGCCGCATCCCAGGCAGCCGCCACGGAAGGGAAAGTCCGCATCGTATAGCTCGCAGGATCGCTCTCACGCGCTTCGATCGTTTGCTTCGCGGCAGCCGCCAGCGTTTCGTGGCGCTTCGTCTCCATGGCAGCATTGTTGCCGGAGGATACTGGCGTCGCATCATCGACCGCCTGCATGATTTCGTCGGTCGACATGGTCCGGAAGCCGTAGACCTGATCCGCGACAGCCATCGACGCCGCGAATCGATCGTAGCGCTCGCCCCCCTCGCGCTCGCCATATGCCGCCTCAAAGGCCTCCCGTGGCGGCACCGAGCCGCTGTAGGAGCCCGTATTCTGGACGGCTACGGGCGCATTATCGACGATGGTTTCCAGGACGCCCCGCGACTCCACCCTGATCTCGTTCCGGCGGGCGTCGGCCACTCGGTCGACCTTCAGTTGACCCTCCGGAGAAAGTCTGTCGTACCAGTCCGGCTTGATCGTCTCACCTGCCGCCTGTGCTGCCAATCGTATGCGCTTGTCATAGTGCATGGCGTTCTCAGGCCCGTTCTGAGAACCGGCAGGCCCTTCAAACATGATGCCAGCGTGCGTGGCTTCCTTCAAATCCCTGGCTGCCCGGAGACGATCGCCGATTGACTTGTGCGAGCCGTCGAGTTCATGGATGACGAAGGCAAGCTGCGTCTCGAAATCGCGCCAGTCCTTGCCGCGTTCGCCTGCGAATTTCATCAGCGCGCGGGCACGTGTCGAATTCCACTGCCCTATGCCGATGCTATCCGAACCGTCGCGGCCATCGCCAGCGTTGCGCGCGCCGGTATTCAGGCTGCTTTCGGCCAGCAGATTACCAACAATGCCCGCCGCCTGCTCCTTGGTGAAGCCGTGTTTCTGGAAATATCCCATGGCAAGGCCGGCGCGCTCGGCGACGTTCGACGGCAGCTTACCGGTGATGATTTCCGGATAGCGGTACGCCGTAAGTTCCCCCCGTGACAGGTCCGCGCCTTCCAGATAGACGCGGCGGCGAGTATCGGCCGCTTCGGGCGTCAGCAGCCCGGTCGATAGCCCGACACCTATCGCGCCCTCGATATCGGCCCGTGCCTTGTTCCGATCGGCTTCGGGCGTGTCGGGGTTGACGTATATGCGCCGGTTTGTCTCCAGAGCTTCATCGAAGGCGACCGTTTCAGCCTCCTTCCTTAGCCGGGTGCCACGGTCGAAAATCGCGTCGTTGTACCGCGCCGCATCGGCCCTGGCGCTTGCCTTCCATCTCTCGCGCATGGCTCCATTGCGGATCAGGGCCGCGCCGTTTGTGACGATCTCGCCGGTCTTTTCCGGCGCGCGCCGGCCGAACGTCGCATAGTCAGGATCGGCGTCGAAATCGCGCTGAACCTTCAGCAGGCCCTCAGTCTTGAAGGCCTCGGCTCGCGCAAGGTCGACCGTGTCGCGCTGTCGCAGCATTTCGGCGCCGTGCGACGCGATGTCCTGGCCGGCCGCAGCAATACCGCGCCCCTGCCCGCTCGTATCCCACGATGCAATCGGGCGACCACTGCGAAGTGATGCAGGCCCCGAGAGCGAGAATTTGTCTGGGAGGCGGGCCATCAGCGGCGATCCCGTATTGAAGCAAGAACCTCATCGGCGTTGACTACTCGATAGCCGCGACCCTTGGGCAGTTCGACAATGCCCGGCAAACGCCCATCCCTAGCCATTGAATGGACTTCGCCTATTGGTCTGACTTCATGCCGAAGCCTGACCCAAAACTGATCCAGGCTTTCGCCGCTTGGGATCGGGGACGCTGTCATCAGGCCGCATCCTGCACAGGCTTTGCCGATCTGATAAGAAACCTCAGGTAATCCGAAACCGGCATTCCTGCCCGCTTCGCAGCAACCTCTACCGACAGCTTTTCATCGATCGAGACTCGGAAACTAAGACGCTCGGCGCGGGGCATGGCACGGTCTTATCCAGCAGATGAATATCCAATGTACCTAGCATTATGGCGTGAGATTCAACTAGACGGCACAACCCGCAAATTCCGCACATTGGATTGCCCGAAGCGTCCAGCAATATCAACGGGGCAGTGGATTTCCGGTCTTCTTTTCCAAAAGCTTGACAAGGACGATATCCTCGAAAATCCAGCGGCATCTGCCGGTTTTGCTTTGCCAATTTCGCTCGATATGCTATATAGTTAGCAATATAGCAGAGGATCGGCCATGAACGACAAATCGGACGACAACACCCCTATCATCCAACGAATGCTGAAGGCTGCCAGCGAGCCGGCAGGCAATGTCTTCCAGTTTCCTGGCCGAACTCCGGTTCCCAATTCCGGCGAACCCCTCCCTACCCCCGGCGAATATCTCGACGGCATCGCACCGACTATGGCAGCCGGGTTCTCAAACTGGCCGCTCGACGCCTTGAAGGCGTGGCACGCCGATTGGCGTCGCCATGTCGCGATCGCCAATATGGTTGTCGCGCACATCGAGGCGGAGCTTGAAACGCGCAAGAGTGTTTCGTGAAAGGGCCGCCCAAGGCGACAAGTCACAGAAACCGGCGGCGTAAAGCCATCATGGTCCGAATGAACCCGGAGGGATGGAAAGAACTGAAAAGCCTGTCGACCGAACTAAGCGTTTCGACCGGCGAGCACGTCACCATGCAGGCTCTCGCCACGGAGGCTATCAACACCCTGCTTGAAGCCCACGGGAAGCCCCCGGCAGCATAAGCACTCCCTCAAAGAAACCGGCATGACCAATCTCCCTACCACACGCTTTCCGAACTTCCCGCCAGGGGATCGCATCCTGTCCTTGAAACAAGCGGCCTATGCGTCCGAGAAATCCCCCGACACCGCCGCCAGATGGGCAAGGCGGTTCGGTATTGGGCGGCAGATCGAGCGTCACTCAGCTTGGGCAATATCCCAAACCGGCCTTCTGATCGTTATGAGCGGAGATCGGCCCGCGCTCGACGCTTTTCGATCGCAGGATTGGTGCAGTCCGGCCTTGGTGCCCTACCTGGACACTCAGCCGGAACGAGGAGCGGCCTGAGCCAGACAGTACGGCCGCGCCGTGCAAGCGTCCGGAATGAGTTCCAACAATGACAGTTAGCGGAACCTATCGGTGGCACAGCCACACTCGGGAGTAGCGAAAGGGACGATCCGGATTTGCGGTGTATTCATCCCCAATCTGGTCGCGTTCGCCATCCCCCCCGACTGGCGGGCTGTTCAGTTTGTTGGCACCGGCAAGCGCCGCGCGGCCTAGCGGCTGGCGAGGAGCAATTCGCATAATAGTGCTCGCTACCTGAGGACCTTCTCGCTATAACCGGGGATGAAAAACACAGAATTCGATCCGCCGGTGTCCGTCCTCGTTGACCCGGCCGGCGGGCAAATGATCATCCACAACACAAGCGAATGCACCGATTTCCTGCTTAAGCAATGGCGGGGAAAGCGTGGCGACAAGCACCGAGCGGCGGTGCAAGCTTGCGCGGACGCAGGTGCCCATCTGCGGCCGACAGCAAATGCTCGACGGGCTTTTGTGGCGGCAGTGCGCGAGGCAGGTACTCTCGTCAACACGTAAGCTCGGCGAGAGCGCCAACATTCATGCGCTAAAACCGATCACAGGTCATAACAGTATGTTGACTTCGACCTACGCGGCTTTGAGATGTCAAGGGATTTCATCATTTGGCATACGTCATGCGGTGGCACGAAATTTTGCCAACAGGCGCCACCTCATGTCGACAGCCGACGGCATACCTGACTGTGCTACCCAGGCGTTTTGGGCTGAAGTCTTGTCAGCCCGGCTCTCCTGCAGAAGGAAGACCGGCCATAACATTGAAGACGTGTTAGGTATCAGATAGACGCTCGTCATCGGTTTGTCCGAGTGGACGAAAATTCCGGCTCTCCAAGCTGATCGCTGACCCGCAGCGCTGGCATTTCAACTGGCAGTTTTGACGTATCCAGCCGACTTGGGCTCGATTTTCGTATGAGCAATGGGCACAGTGAACACCAATCTCATCAGTATCGGACAGGTTACCCATAGTGCTTGCTTGAACCGACCTGGGATACCTCGCTTGGGACATCCGTCAGAGGGACCAGCGTTCCAATTAATCGAAGCAAACTATCGTTCTGAGGCGAGCCACGGTCTCGAGTTAGGAAGGCGCCAGGGTCGATTCGGCTGGGTGTACCGCCCGAGCTTGCGTTCGGAAGATGCCGGATGAAAGCCCTGCCGTCTTCGGCTCGTTCCAGATGCCACTCATCTCCATTGGGGCTAGCGTAGATCAATAACTTGGGTGAGCTCATCCTACCGTCTCCCAACTGCTACCGCACCGGACTAACGGTTTGGGCAGTTTATGTTGGCTTACAAGATCCGATGGCGAGCAGCAGTCTCCTCGGCGCGCCTCCGCCTCCCGCTGGTGTCGTTGTCCATCTGGCGCTGGGTCTGCTCGCGAGCAGCCGACGACTGATCGACTGCCTGCTCTCTGGAACACGGGCTTTCCGGCGTATTTGGCATCGTCGTGGCGGCCTCAACATCAAATCCGACGGCTGCCGCCTCGCGTCTGATCGCGTCGACCAACTGTGCGTCCGAAATGTCGAGATCGACGAAAATGCGCTTGACTGCGCCGAGCGCTTCGGCAGTCGCAAACGGTCTCGCCTCCTTTTGACACATTTCTAGAAATGTGCCGATTGCAATTCGCACCTCCGCCGAGAGTTGCTCAGTGCTGGAACTCATGGCGCACTTTTCACCCTTGCGGCCCTGACGCGACCTCGGCACCAAAGGCAGCAAAAGGCGCGTCGAAGTGGTCGGACTAGCGTCAAAGCGGAACCCTTCCCAGCGCCAGATACAAAATCGCGCCTAAGACACCCACTGCGAGTGTAAAAAGCAGCCACGCCGCCGGCTCGGCAATCACCCGCTCAAGGTGTTTCACAATGTGCAGGCTGAAATCGGAGATTGGTGCAATGGGACGGAAGACAAAAATGTCCTCCTTTCGTTGGGGCTAGGGCTCGATGGCCGCCCTCAATCGATGGCGCCCTGAAAACAGCCACCGACATTCACGATGTATCACCACCGACATCTAATTGCGAGGCTATTCGGAATGAGCGTTGCGAATTGTCTCGGAGGCCGTTGGTAACGTGGTAAAGGGATAGCGCGCGGCAACAAAGGCGCGCCTCCAATTTAGAGATCGGACCCCTAAATGCACGTCCCCACCTGGATTGCTCCCGTGCTTTTTGGCGCGGGAATAGGAGCTTTGTCCCTCGCCATCGTAGGCTTTACGTGGGGAGGCTGGGTGACTGGCCGCTCGGCCAGACTGATGGCCACGGATGCGTCGGCGCTTGCCGTCGCGTCGAGTTTGACGCCCTATTGCATGGAGCGATCGAAGACCGATCCTCGCTCTGTCGAAATCCTTGCGGACATGAAAGTTGCGAGAGCGTTTGAACGACCGGGTATGGTGCAGAAGGCGGGCTGGGCTACGCCACTTGGGCAAGACAAGCCGAACCGTGAGCTTGCTGCCAGCTGTAGCCGCACAATATTTCAAGAATACTTTCGGGCCGCTGGATGAGCAGCTTGCAGACTGCGGAAAGATAGGATGGGTCGGCGTGAAGATCTTGAGGTGTATGCGCGCCGCCTCCGGGTCTGCATCTCTCATTCGACCAGCCTCATAGATAGCTTAAACGAATTGCTGCTGATGCAGGACCTTTTCCAAGTCATCAACACGGCGGGGGAGGAAGAGATCAGGCGTGACCTTCAGAATGAGGAACGCATGCGCGCGCGGTACGAAACCGACCTGCGTTCTGTCGACGCAATGATCGCTGCTGAGCAATAGGCCGCGACGGATTTGCGCCGTACGAGATCGGCACTCTACCCGAATATAGCAAGTTTATGGGATTATAACGTCGTGGCACTATAATCGGGATTTCCGACGGGCGCGGCTTGCCTTTCGCTTCCACTGCCCAGCTTTAAGAATGCGCTCGGAGGACGCTGAGCGCGGCTTGGCTAGAGCCGGCTGTGGCGCTCCGCAGTCGGGGCGCGTCGTCGATTGATAGCGGCGATGCGCCCCACTACGGTGGGACGGGTCCTTCCGCAGCCTCCCAGCCCCGCCGCCGTTCTCATATGAACTCGACCACAGGAGCAGACCTCAAGCGCCCCTACGTATTTCAATCGCTTCGATTTCGTCAAAGAACGTGTCGGCGATCAGCCGCAGGTCTGCTGCTTCCCGTTGCAGAGCGGCCCGCTCGTGGCTTGATATCTTTTCGGGACGCCGTTTGATGCCTGCACGGAGCTTTTCCATGCGGCGTGCCCACGCATCCATCTGCGATTTTGTCGGTATCCGCCGCTCACTCATACCAAATCATACAACGATCGCGTTGCTAAAGCGATGCAAAACCGGTCCCGGAGAAGGGACTTGACTTTTCGCGCGAACAGGAACGCGGGTTGGCACGGCTTATGCATCGCATGAGCCAGTCACTTCCTCCGTGGCTTCCGATGTATCAAATCGGGAACAGCGGCTGACCGCCGGTCCAAGGGCGAATTGGGTAATGGTCCGGCGGTCTTTTTCTAGCGCGTTTATGCTCGTATAGCGCTGCGGCGCTATAATTTCCGCAACTCGTCTGTTTCGGGCTTGTCACGCTTCAGCAGATCGCCAAGCACCTGGGCGGCATCGACAAGCAGCAGCCGCAAATTCTCCCGGTGACCTGCCCCCGGTAATTTCCTCCAGCTGGGATTAGAGTCCGGCCCTCGTTTGAAGGACGGACTGATGAAGCGAAAGCGATTTACGGAAGAGCAGATCATCGCGGTTTTGCGCGAACACGAGGCGGGAGCGAAGGCGGGCGATCTGGCCCGCAAGCACGGGATCTCGGAGGCGACGCTGTATAACTGGAAGGCCA
>NZ_JBEBMH010000040.1:0-45536 GCF_040081985.1 Mesorhizobium yinganensis
TGTGGGAGGTCTATATCGACATGGAACCGGAGGACGGCTGCCTCTGGGTCTACGGGCCCGACGAACAGCAGATCCCCGCCTTCACAGACTTCGGACTCGAAAGTCTGATCGACTTCATCCGCGAGCACAAAGCCAATCGCGGCGACAGCCAAAACGGCAGCCCACAAGAGCCCGGGTCATAACCGGGCGCTTACCGGCAGAGAGCATTTGGACACTTTGAAAAACTCAAAGTCGCGGAATTTCGACCTCATGAATTCAATGGCTTGATCACTATAATTTGCCGCGCGTCCCTGGGAAGCACAACTGACTGGACTTCCTTGTTCGGGCAAGCATTACTGTTATCGAGGCTGGGCACCGTTGATCGCACGCCGCCAGTCTCTCGGCCCGCCCAGCGGGCTTCCGTCAGTGCTGCGGCCCGAATGGTTCGGGCGGCGACTGACGGAGACTGCGATGAACATCCCTGAACTGATTTTGGCCGAGGGTTTGGCCCCTTCGACCGGCAGCAGCGTCAACCCAGACGTAGCGATGGAGCTGCCTGCTCTCAACGCTGTAAAGGGGCGCGGGAGGCGTGCCGGCAAGACCCCGACACATCAGATTGAGGCAACATCCGGCGAGGTTGCCCAAGACCGGCGACCTGGCGACTTGGACTTGGTCAGATCCGCCAAACCGAAGCCGCCAGTCTCGAAGACGGAAACTTTGCTGAAGAAGCTGCGGAGCGCGAAAGGCGCAACGCTTGAGGCGCTGATGGAGGCGTCCGGCTGGCAGGCGCATTCGATTCGTGGGTTCTTGTCGGGGACCGTCAGGAAGAAGCTCGGCCTGACCGTCGCAAGCGACGTCGGCAAGGATGGCGCTCGCCGCTATCGTATTGAGACGCCGGTCAGGGCTTGGTGAAAGCGATGTCGGCAGCGAATGAACTGGAGAGGGAGATCGCCGCGATCGGCGCTCTCCCACCGGAAGACCTCGCCCGGGAATGGCAGCGGATTTACCAGCATGCGCCACCGAGAAGCCTCAGCCACGATTTGCTGGCCCGCGCCGTGTCCTGGCATCTCCAGGCCAAGCGGTTGGGCGGTTTGTCTGCGGGAACCCGCCAGATGCTGAGGCAACAGACGGAACGCGCCGAGCGTGGAGGCGGGGCCAACAAGGCGAGGGGAGTACGAAAATCGGAACCGGCTCGACGTGATGCCGATATCATCACCGGCACGGCGAGCGCTGCGTCTCTTGATGTTTCGCCCAGTTTGACCTTGGCAAGGACCGGGGTTGCCAGCAAGCCCCGGCGCCGCCTTTCGCAAGGGGCTCGGCTCATCCGCGATTGGAATGGCCGTGCCCATGTCGTCGATGTGATTGATCGCGGCTATGTCTATGACGGCAAGCTCTACTCGTCGTTGACAGCGATCGCCTTTGCCATCACCGGCACACGCTGGTCCGGGCCGAGGTTTTTTGGACTATGAGCGCTGTCCCAAAACTCCGCAGTGCGGTCTACACCCGCAAGTCCACCGATGAGGGCCTCGATCAGGAGTTCAACTCGCTCGATGCCCAGCGAGAAGCCTGTGTTGCCTTCATCGCCTCGCAGGTCGGCCTCGGCTGGAAGCTGGTGCCCGATCGTTATGATGATGGCGGCATCTCCGGCGGTACGATGGAACGGCCGGCGCTGCTGCGGCTGCTCCAGGACATCCGTGATCGCAAGGTGGACGTGGTGGTCGTCTATAAGATCGACCGGCTGACGCGATCGTTGATGGACTTTTCCAATATCGTCGAGATCTTCGATGCCAGCAACGCTTCCTTCGTGTCGGTCACCCAGCAGTTCAACACCACCACCTCGATGGGTAGATTGACGCTCAACGTGCTTCTTTCCTTTGCCCAGTTCGAGCGGGAGGTGACGGCAGAACGCATTCGCGACAAGATTGCGGCCTCACGCAGGAAGGGCATGTGGATGGGAGGCCGCGTCCCGTTCGGCTATCGCATCGAAGGCAAGAAGCTGCTCATCAACGATCGGGAGGCTGGCACGGTCAGGGCGATCTTCGATCGATATCTAGAACTCAAGTCGGTGCCGGCTTTGGTCAGAGAACTCAACAGAGGGGAGGGGCGGTTCGCAGACGCCACAGGAGAGTGGCCAGGAGATTCAGCGCCGACCTCTTCAGTCAGGCACTATCGCTATGGCCAGCTTTATCACGTGCTTTCCAATCCGGTTTACATCGGCAAGGCACGGCATAAGGGACAACTGCATAACGGAGAGCACGCTGCGATCATCGACCTCGCGACCTTCGAGGTAGCCCAAAGCCTGCTTAAACAACTCTCGCCAGACCGGCGATCTCAGACATCGACACCTGACCTGCATCTTCTGACCGGAATCCTGTTCGATGAGACGGGTGATCGGCTGACGCCAACCTCGACGGCCAATCATGGCAGGCGCTATCGCTATTATGTTTCCAACCGCCTGGTGAAGTCGAAGCAACTCGATCCCAGCGGTTGGCGGCTTCCAGCAGCGGAGATTGAAGCGGCAGTTTTGCAGCACTATCGCGCGCTGCTGAGCGACCAACCTCGCATCGCGGAATGGGCAACGATCCATCGTGGCAAGCAGCGAGTGCCTGAAGCGATCAAAGCGGCGACGGAACTGTTGGGGAGCCTCGCGGGAAAGCCGGGACTTGTCTCCGATTGCTGCGCCGACCTCGTCCGTCGAGTGTTCCCGAAGATCACCCTGACATCGGAGGTCATCATCTTCCAGACCGATGCCGCGGCGGTGATCGACACATTGTTGCCCGGCGACAATGCGGTACCCGATGCTTTGCGAAGCAACTCGACCGAGCAACTCTCCGAGGCAATCCCCATCATCGTCCGGCGACGCGGTAACGAGGCACGGATCGTGCTGCCAGGCTCCAATAGCCGAGAGCCGGATCAGAAGCTGATCGATCTCATTGTAACTGCGAATCGCTTGTTGAAAAGACTCACCGATGGATCGGCACGGAGCATCGGCGAACTCGCCAATTCGTTCGCCATGGACAGATCCGATACTCGCAGGGTGCTACGCCTGGCCTTCCTCGCGCCGTCGATCGTCGACGACGTCTTCTCCGGCCGCCAGCCACCGCACCTCACGGCGCGGATGCTGTCTCGCTTCGAAGATCTGTCGTTTGGCTGGAACGAGCAGCATGCTCAGCTCGGCTTCTGACCATGGCCGTCAAGTGCATCCACAAAGATTCAATGGCCATCATTCCTGCAAAAACGGGGACGCGCGGAGGGCGCAAAAGAGACGGCGCCGCCAACGGCCCGAAATCACGCCAAAAGCTGCGTCTCTGCAGGCCACATCAAAGGCCAGGGTCTGCTAAGCCACGGAAAACTCGCAGTTATTCCGAGACGGTGGAGACAGCTCAATTTAGAGAGGACTGGGTGGTGCAGCCACCAGTTTGGATAGAACCCGTCTCGGCTGAAATTCCCTGATAACAGGGAAAAAACAGGGAAAATTCGCAAATTTGCCCGCCACATCGGCTTTTGCGTCAGAAATTAACACGCAAGATCAATGGTTTGGCATAAAATTCCCTAAACGCAAAAACAGGGAATTTGTCCAAACAAACAGGTAAAGTAACAGGCGCCGCGGCAAAATATCAGGGAAACTCCCGGAAAAGCGTTGTCGAAAGCTGGGAACGGATTGTCGTTATCCGAGATAACATTGTCGTCTGGTGGGAACGCATTGCGCAAAGCCGGGAAGACATTGTCGTTTGCCAATTGAGCATTGTCCGTTGTTGAGAAGCGATTGCGCTTAGGCGAGATTGTTTTGTCGTTGGGTGGGATCGGATTGCCGTTCGATGGGACGGCCCTCGATTAATAGACGCAACGCAGTAAATAGACGGGGGCTTGGTGGCCGAAACCTCTTCATGAATGCGCCGGAAGTGCAGGTCGGTCTGCGCAAGCTGGGTTTTACCAGCCCGCATCTGTCGCAAGGCCGAGACGCAATGGCTATGGTTACGGAGTGACGCTGACCTCAACCTCCATGGCGACGAAGTCCTCTGGTGCGCCGACATAGCCACCGACGATCGGCATGATCTGACGGTTGCTGCGGGCGACCGCGACCGGGATCAAACTAGCTCCACCTAGCCGGCGATGCGTCGGGTCGAAGGCGATCCATCCGGCGCCGGGAAGATAGACTTCCGCCCAGGCATGGGTCGAACCGGGATCGTCGGTGCGGGCTTCAGCATCGAACAGATAGCCGGAGACAGCGCGGGCGCCGAAACCGAGATGGCGTACCGCCTCGATGAACAGGGCAGCGATGTCGCGGCAGGAGCCGCTTGCCAGCGCCAGCGTTTCCAGCGGCGACTGCGTTCCTTCCTCGTCGCGGACGCGATACGCCACGGGGCCGAGGACGCCCGCATTGAGATCCTTCAGCAGCGATAGCGTGTCGGTCGTCGCGCCGCGGACGAAGGCGCGTGCCCATCCCTCCAGCCGTCCTTCAAAATCGTCATGTTCCGGAATATGCAACGCGCCAAGATCGGCCAGGTCATCGCGCGAATACTGGAACGGGAAGGAATGTGCCTCCGGGGCAATGCGGAATACTGGCCACGCCTCGGCCAATTGTTCGACGGTCAGATTGCCGGTGATGACCAGTTCGGAGGTCGGCTCCGCGAACGTGCCGGTGGCGATCAGATTGCCGAAGACGTCCTGGGTCCAGTCGAGTTGCGCATCGGGAGAGCAGACAAGCGAACTCGCCAACACGACGACGTCGTGGCTGCTGCGAGGACGGAGTATCATTCGATGGGGCTGGAGCACGACAGGGCGCGCGTAGCGGTAGGTCGTCCTGTGGCGAATGGTCAGCTTCATGCGCCCAGCCGAAAAGCTTTCAGCGGCGCCGTCATTCTCGATAGCACTCTCATTGAAGTCCTCCGGAGTTTTGCTCATTGCATGACAAGGGACAACGCAGTCGTCACATGATTGTTGCTGCGCTGCACAAAAAGTTCGGCAAGAGCGTCCACAGGAGTTAGGGTGCGACGTGGTTGGGCATCGATGCCCATTCCGATCGGAGTGACGGCCGTTCTTCGTCTGTGGCTCAAAAAAAGCGCGTGAAATTCCTGACCTATGGAGGCCTCGGTTCCGATGCCGTTGTTTTCCGTGAACCATTTGACGGTCTATCGCTACCGACGGCCGGTCCGCTTCGGCGAGCACCAGCTGATGTTCCGGCCGCGCGACAGTTACGATCAGAGGCTCCTCGAGGTGTCGCTCAACGTCGATCCTGAGCCGCAGGCCGTTCGCTGGACACATGACGTCTTCGGCAACTGCGTGGCGCATGTAAGCATGTCTGAAATTTCGCAGGAGCTACGTTTCGAGACCAGCATTCGACTGGATCATACACCGCAGGCCGTTCCCGATTTTCGCATCGACGAGAAGGCCCTCCTGTATCCCTTCCGCTATTCCCCAGACGAACTGCCGGACCTGGAAAGCACGATCCGACGACAGTTCGACGACGATGGCGGTGAGGTGGATAAGTGGGCCCGCCAATTCACCAGCGGGAGCAATGCCATCGAAACCGGCGCGCTGCTGATGACGCTATGCTACGCGATCCACGAAGGCTTTACTTACCAGCGCCGCTCCCAACACGGCACGCAGCCACCGCTCGTAACGCTGCGATCGAGACATGGCTCGTGTAGGGATTTTGCCTTGCTGATGATGGAGGCTGTCCGCGCGCTCGGCTTCGCCGCCCGTTTCGTCACCGGTTACATTTACGTGTCAAGCCGCGATGGAAAGCCCAATTTGGGTGGGGGCTCGACCCACGCCTGGTGCCAGGTTTATCTGCCTGGCGCCGGATGGGTCGAGTTCGATCCGACGAACGGCATCGTTGGCAACCGCGACTTGATTAGAGTGGCGGTTGCGCGCGATCCTGCACAGGCCGTTCCGCTTTCCGGGAGCTATTATGGAAAGGCCTCGGACGATCTCGGAATGACAGTCCAGGTCAATGTCACAACTGAAGGACATGTCGATGCCTGAGCGATCACATCATAAAGCAACTGGGTGAATTCCCAGGCGTTGATGGAGTCAGCAAACCAGGGGGCATCATGAAAATCCGCGCCGGTTTCACTCTTGCCTACCAATGCCCCCAGCCGACCCAAATGCTGCTCGTGCTCGATGTTCATCCCTCGCGCCGGCCTGATCTTCTCACCGATGCGACCATCCGCTTTGATCCTCCGGTCGAGGCGCGCGGCTATATCGACGGCTTCGGCAACGCCTGCACCCGCATCACCGCACCGGCAGGGACCATCCAGATTTCGTCAGAGTTTCTTATCCATGACAGCGGCCGGCCGGATGTCGTGGCGTGGGATGCCCTCCAGCACGACATCAAGGACCTCCCCGACGACGTGCTCGTTTTCCTGCTTGGCAGCCGCTATTGCGATACCGATCGGCTCGGCGATTTTGCCTGGGCCAACTTCTCAAACACTCCACCCGGCTGGGCGCGGGTACAGGCCATCTGCGACTTCGTCCACAGCCACATCGCCTTTAACTACCAGAACGCCGACGCATTGCGCACCGCCTACGGCGGCTTCACCGACAGGACAGGCGTGTGCCGCGACTTTGCGCATCTCGCGATCACGCTGTGCCGCTGCATGAACATTCCGGCGCGCTATTGCACAGGCTATCTGGGCGACATCGGCGTTGCGCCCGTCCCCGATCCCATGGATTTTAGTGCCTGGTTTCAAGCCTATCTCGGCGGCAACTGGTACACTTTTGACGCGCGCCACAACAAGCCGAGGATCGGCCGGATCCTCATGGCGACCGGCCGCGATGCCACGGACGTGGCGCTTTCGACCAGCTTGGGCCAATCGCAACTGGTAAGGTTCGAGGTTGTCACAGACGAAGCAACTTAAGCCGCGGTCGCCTAAGCGAGCGGACTGCCGTGACGCCCGCTCTTGCCTTGGGCGAAGCCCTCTGGTCGTTGCGACTCTAGCCTTACGCCCAGTCAGCCAGCGATGGCCGAGGTAGTGGCGTGCCAACCAGCCAACTCTTATAGTTTGGTGGGTTCAAGGCAAGCATTTCCCGGAGGATTTTGAGGCTGCCGAGGACCTAATGGGGCTGCAAGACGCATAATGGTATTTGACCGACCAGTTGAGCAGATCTTGGGAATTGGCGCACTCGTGCTTCTAGGCGTCGGCTGCATTGTTGTTCTCTGGCCATTCCTCTCTGCCCTGATTTGGGCGGCTGTGCTCTGCTTCTCCACCTGGCCAATCTACATCTGGTTCGAGGGAGTTTTGGGAGGAAGGAGGACGCCTGCAGCGCTTCTTATGACACTCCTTGTAGCAGCTATCGTCGTGGCTCCCTTTGCTATCTTGGTGGCAACACTGGCCGATAGTGTGGCGACCGTAGCCCAGGCGGTGAACCGACTTCTTGAGCAAGGCCCACCCGCGCCGCCTGCCTGGGTAGCCGAAATCCCGTTCATAGGAGAGCGTCTCGCCCTCTATTGGCAGGGTCTCGCCTACAATGCACCTGCCTTCCTCGTCGAACTGACGAAGCTGGTCCGTCCCGCGACCGACATCGCGGTAGCCAGCGGTGCCGTTCTGGGCGTCGGACTCCTGGAACTGGTCCTAAGCGTGTTCATCGCGTTCTTCTTTTACCGGTACGGGCGCCAGATGGCAGCTTCCGCGCGCGGCAGTTCCGAGCGGATCGGTGGCACTCGCGCCCGCCATCTGCTTTTGGTTGCCGGATCAACAGTCACCGGGGTGGTCTACGGTGTAATCGGGACGGCTATTGCGCAAGGACTGTTGGCCGGGCTCGGGTTTTGGATAGCTGGTGTGCCTCAGGCCCTGCTGCTCGGCTTCATCACCTTTCTTCTCTCCTTCGTGCCCGCCGCCCCTCCGCTAGTTTGGGGGTCTGTCGCGGTGTGGCTGTTCTTTCAGGGCGAGGTTGGCTGGAGCATCTTTGTCGCGGGTTGGGGTCTGCTGCTGGTGAGCAGCATAGACAACCTGTTGAGGCCCTATCTTCTCACGCAAGCGAACAGTCTGCCCGTGTTGCTCAGTTTCTTCGGCTTCCTCGGCGGCATTTTGGCCTTCGGCTTCATCGGCGTATTCCTCGGCCCGGTGCTGTTGGCTGTTGGATATAGCCTGTTTCTCGAATGGCAGGCGACGGACAGTCAAGAGAGGCAGCCTCATGTTGATTGATCGACTCCCAGATGTAAGAGCCGCTTGATCGTTAGGTCGATACGGCACGTCGGGTGTGGTGAATGTGGTCTCCAGCCCCGTTGTCGGCAGCACCGTCTTCGAGGACCGAGGGCAGACGCACCAGAGCAGTCGGCTTGCAGTTAGGGTCTACGAAATCTCCTGGGCGTAGCGGATCAGCACCTTTGCCTTTACCGGAAATCGGCAGCGGTAAGGGTGTAAGAATTACGGCGGCCATGCGAATAGGCCTCTCGCGCGACATCGTGAATCGAACCACGCGCAGTATCGAAAGCCGCAAGAAAGTCCTTTTCGGACAACTGCGTCCTGCCGGGCTTTGCCAGAGCTGCGGTTTCTACAAAAAACGGCACTGCAAACATGCCGTCATGCCCGATAAAGCGAACAGCGCTGCGAGCTGCGTCGAAGCTGCGGCTTGGATTGAGAAATTCGAGGGTCACTGGCGGCAATCCTCTATTCCAAATGGTGCGGCTTGGAAGCATGTCATCAGGCTACGCCCATCTCGGCGGCGCGCTTCGTTGCGGCGATTGAGCGACAGCATACCGTCGGTTGCAGCTTTTCGGCTGAGGCCGGTCATCGCGCTGCCGTCGATGCGCGCCGGGATCCCGGTGAAGACATGGTAGACGGTCCAGGAGCGATCCGCTTCGACGCGGCGGCCATAGTGATGGTCCAGGAAGTCGTGGCCGTTCGCGCCACCCTCATTTTCCCATCTCTCGATGCCGAGGTCAGCGATCGTTTCTGTCGGCACTGTGTGGCTGTTGTCGACTTTCATGGGCTTGTCCTCTCTTCATTGGGCACGTCGGCCTCAAGTGTGCCGGCATAGAGCACCGCGCCTGCCGCATCGGTGATCGTCAGTGCGTCAGGTCGTTGCGGCATATTGAGCGTTTGCGAAAGTCGTCTCGCGACTTCCATTGCGTCGTCGAAATCTGCAGCTTCGGCAGTCTCCCTGCCGACGACGGCGTGAGCGTTGTCTCTGTGCCGCGTACGGTAGAATTCGATCACGATCTGCATCGCCATCCTTCCTCGCCCGCAGGAGCCTTACAGACTCAGTTACTGCCCTTGCCGCGGGGTCCATTGGCATTTGCGGCAACCTTGATCTGGTTCCCGAAGCTGCTTTCAGGCTTTGGTGTGGCCTTCTCCTGTTTTGGCTTTCTGACCTCGCGATTGCTTCGTTTCTGGCCTTTAGCCATGTCCGAACGTCCTTTCGATGAGAGTTGCGCCACTGCCGGGCTGCGATATGTCGACCGGCTCGAGGCTGTCTTGCGTCGTCACCCGCTCATGACGCTCGTCATCGTTGCGGATGCGATACTGAAGCGAATCTCCTCGTGGCGGCAATGTGCCGGTGATGCGGTAGATTTCTGCATGTTGAGGCAGCTTTCCAAATCCGCCTCTCAACCGGACAGCCTGCCCAATGGTGAAGAGATGGATAGGAGACTCGTGGCGGGCGGGGCGGGCTGCTGGCCGGATGGAGTTCGTCGATATCATGATTGCTGGCGATCCTTTTCGACTGCGGCGCCGAGATCAGCAGGATCGATCGGCGCCATCTGATGTGTGTGGCCATCAATGCCGATGGCCGGCAGGTCAATAAAGGCGCCTACACGTCTCCAGGCGAGGTGTGAGGATACCCAGTCAACAATTGAGAGCGGCACGCGTGTCTCGAGGCTATGACGAGAAAGCCCGACTGGCGTAACTGCCCCAAAACAAACCGGGGGTGAGCGATGGCGCTGCTCTCGGTGCCACGCGCTGTGTTACACGTCCTCCAAGCTGCATTTAATGTATGCCGCGGAAGCCACTATCTACTGGTTTGCGTATAGGCGGATTGGTCCGGACGCCGCTTCGCGCCTTGATAGCAAATCTCCGAACCGACATCCGCGGTGGATCAATAGAAGCTTGATTGCTCGAGCAGTCGACGCATGGTTAGAGCATTTGTTGGGGCAAAGCCATCATAGTCGTTGTTGAAATAAACCCATGCTCTCCGCGCACCGCTGTCCTTAATCCTCTCGGCCCATTCGGCCAGCTCGGCCTCCGAATAGAAATGCCGGTACCACCGCTCCGGACCATGCATTCGCAGATAGACGTCGTCGGCTGTGCGAACCAAAACGTCGGGTAGCCGAGGACCACTGCAGGAGCAGAATATCGTGCCAGTCTCTCGGAAGGCGGAATAGACCATCTCGTTCCACCAACTGGGGTGACGAAACTCAACCACGTTGCGTCGGTTATGATCAAGCTGGCTAAGAATCGCTTTAAGCCTGTCATCGGTGAAGCGGAAACTGGGCGGCAATTGAAACAGAAAACAACCCATGCGATCGCCGAGAATGTCGGCGATCATCCCAAAATCCTCTACCAAGGCATCGGTGCCTTCGAACCTTTTGATGTGCGTGATCAGCTCGCAGACTTTTATTGTGAAGACGAACTCGCGCGAACCAGTCTGTCGAAGCCAGTTCTTAACATTTGCGACGGTCGGCCATGAATAGAAGGAGGAGTTTATCTCGACGGTGTCGAATTGCTGCGAATAGCGATTGAACCAGTCGGATGTCGGCATTTCAGCGGGGTAGAAATTTCCCCGCCATTTCCAGTAGAACCATCCGGAGCAGCCCACATAGGCGGAGTTTGCCAACACCACTGCCGATTCACTGGGCTCTTGCGCCGCCAAACGCGCAAGGTGCATCTTTTCAGCGCGCCCGATATTCTCTTCCCGCTCCTTCTCGCGACGCAGCTTGCGCCGCTCCCGTCGCTCTTCGAGCCCGACGTCTTTCTTGGGGGCGGTGACGTTCATTGCGTTGCTTTCCCATTTCAGCGGCGAGCATGACCGGCTGGTCAGATTCAAGCTGGTTAGCTCAACTGGTCGAATGTGCATTGGCGGGGTGCCTTATCCGGGCGCCACCGCAGCAGCTTCGTGCCATGCCGGAAACGGTTTCCCGTGACATGGTCGAACCGTACTTCCACCACCAGTTCCGGCCGCAGTGGTTCCCATTCGCCGCTGCGCTCCGTGCTCCAGCGGCTTGGGCCGCCTGGCGCGTTGCCCGTAAAACCCGGAGGCTCGCGCAACGCCTTAAGGCGCTCGGTCAGCGCTGCACGTTCACCGTTGGCCAGGGTCGAGGTAAAGCCGACATGGTCGAGCTTGCCGTCCTGGTTATAGAGACCGAGCAGCAGGGACCCGACCTCTTGACGATCGGCAAGGTAGCGGAAGCCGCCAACGACGCAGTCTGCAGTGCGGATCTGCTTGACCTTCACCATGGCGCGCTCGCCCGGGAGATAGGGACCATCAACCCGCTTCGCGACAATGCCGTCCGTGTTGCCGCCGGCACCCTTCAACCAGGTCTGAGCCTGGTTTTGGTCCATGGTGACGGGAGACAGTTCAACGCCTGGGGTCGCTGAAGATTTGACGAACGCCTCCAAAGCGACGCGGCGGGCCGACAGCGGCCTCTCGACTAGAATCTCCCCGTCGGTGTCGGCCAGCATGTCGAAAAGCATAAATTTGGCTGGCGTTTCTGCCGACAGCTTGCGAATGCGGCTCTCGGCCGGGTGCAAACGCATCTGCAACGCATCGAAGGAATATTCGCCAAAGCGTTCGATCAGGATTTCGCCGTCGATGACGAATCGTGCCGCCGGAAGGCTGCGCAGGCGATCGAGCAGTTCTGGAAAGTAGCGCCCCAACGGCTTTCCGGACTTGGCGCGAATGTCGACCGCATCGCCCGATTTGAAAGCGAGGCAGCGAAAGCCGTCCCACTTCGGCTCATACTGCCAGCCCCCGGCCTCGACAGGAATTAAATCGGCGAGCTTGGCCTCCATGGGCGCCACGTCGACCGGAAGGAGAAATCGGGCGGGAGCGCTCATCACGCGCCCCGCTCAGCGGGTGACTTTCCAGAGGTCGAAGTGTGGTCCCCTGCCGCCGGGGCGAGGTCTTCGGTCCGCAGCGCCGATCTCGGCCCCGCCGGGTGCCGAACTGGACCTTGCCCAATCCCCGCGTTCATGGATGCGGGTGTGCTGGTGCTCATCACAATCGCATCGCATCGTCGACAGGCGCCAAGGGAAGCACCGCTGGCCCGTTCAGAACCGTGCCATCGGGAGCAAAATGCGAGCCATGGCACGAGCAGTCCCAGCACTGCTCGGTCGAATTCCAGGCGACCACGCATTCCGAATGCGTGCAGGTGGCCAAGTGCTGATGGAGCTTTCCGTCGAGATCGCGACACGCGGCAATCCTGCGCAGGCCGTCACGAAGAATGCCACCTTGACCAGGTCCGATTTCGTCCACGGACTTCAGCTCGCCAGGCAACATATATCCGGCGAGATTTTTAACCACGGATAGGTTTTCTCGGACGTAATTGAAGACGCCAGAGGGCGTCTTGCGCGACGGGTCATAGACCGCCGTCCATGGGTTCTCCTTACCCGTAATCAAATCCTTCAGGAGCAGGCCAGCTAGAGCGCCATGCGTCATGCCCTGGCCGGAGTCTCCGGTGACGACATAGACCGACTTGCTGCCGGGATTGAGGCCGATGAACGCGCAATAATCGATCGTATCGAGGACCTGTCCAGACCAGCGGGTAATCTCTTTGCCCAGCGTTGGCACCAAGGCTCGGATCCAGGCCTCGACTGCCTCGAAGCGAATGTCGCCGTCATCGGCTTCGCCGGATTTGTGGTCGGCGCCACCGGCGATCAGATAGTCGACCGATCCCGGCCCCGGGTTCATTCGCACGTAGTGATAAGGATCGCCGGTGTCCCAGAACAACGCATCTGGCAGATCGCCGCGCGACAGGGTGAAAGCCATTGCATAGGTGCGATAGGGCGACATCTTGGTGTGAAGCTGGAAGCGATCGTTGATCGGCGAATTCGTGGCAACGACCGCCGAAGCCGCTTCGATCACGCCGTCATTTGCCGTGGAGACACGCACGCCGCCATTCGGCAATTCCTCGACGGCGATCACGGGGCTGTTGGCGAAGATGCGGTCCCCTTTGTCGCGGATCGCTGACGCTAAGCCACGGAGATATCGCAGTGGATGGAAAGTGGCCTGGTTGGGATAGCGGAGCACTGGTGCCTTCTCTAAGCCTTTGAGCGGCACACCGGTCACGAGCTCGGCGGCCGCCCCGACCTGTCGTGCCGCATCGAATTCCTGCCGGCGCTGATCGCGGGCTTCCTTTGGCTGGACGCCCATCGCCGGGAACAGGAAGGCGTCCAGCCGGCGGAAATTGCAGTCAATGCCAAGCTGAGTGACGTTCTCCTCGATGCGCGCGACGGCCGCCTCCTGGCTTTCCTGGAAGAGCCGCGCGGTTTCTTGGCCGCGCAGATTGATGAGCGTGCTCAGGCCGTCATCGCAAATTGGCGCCAGGTGAGCTGTCGTTCGCGAAGTCATGCCGCCGGCAATCGGCCCGCGATCGATGATGATCACCTTCTGGCCGATGCTGGCGAGTTCGGAGGCAACCGACAGCCCGGCGATACCGGATCCGATGATCACGGTATCGCAGCTCTTCTTTCCCGAGAATTTCGGCGCGTCAGGACAGACCTCGGCTCGCATCCAGAGCGATCGGGTCCGTTCGCCAAGCGCGTTCATGTCGTAGACCCCGGGCGGCCGGTCAACTCGACGCCTTCTCGTTGACTTTTCGTTCGGCGATCGTGGTCAGCTTTTTGTCGGCCGCCTTTTCCTCGTTGAGCGTCGTGGTGAGAAGTGTGGCAACGGCCTCGTTGCCACTCTCCTGCGCCCACGCGACCAGCGTTCCGTAGCGAGTGATCTCGTAGTGCTCCACGGCTTGCGCCGCGGCGATGAGTGCGGCGTCAAGGACGTTTTTCTCGGCCACTTCGCCGGCGATCTCATTGGATTCCTTTATGATACCGTCGATTGCCGGGCAGGTCGTGCCCTTCGGCTTTTCGCCGATAAGCTCGAAGGCTTGCTCGAGCCGCTGCACGTGCTTTTCCGTTTCGGCGAGGTGTGCCCCGAAGGCAGCCGTCAGGTCGCGGTTGGTCGCTTTATCGACCATGTAGGGAAGCGCCTTCAGGATCTGCTTTTCGGCATAGTAGATGTCCTGAAGAACGTGCAGGAACAGATCCCCCATCGTCTTGATGTCTTTCGTAAACAGACCCACGGCGCGCTCCTGGATTTGGATTTGGACAGGGTTTGTTGAGAACGCGCGGCGCGAGCGCCCGTTCCGGCCACTAACCGCGGGCGCGTCGCAGGAACGATTGCCTTCGTCCGTCGTTGCGACGTGTCGGACAAATGTCCGGCCAATCTCCCAAATTAATGGAATATCGTCATGACCGATCGCCCGCCGCTTCAGGATCCTCGCAAGCAATATCCAGCGCCGCCGTTTCCCGAGCAACCACAACCCTTGCCGGGCATTGCCCGAAAAATGGACCCCGTCCCCGACCATGGCGAGGAGAGCTATCGTGGTTCCGGCCGGCTGCAGGGGCGCAAGGCGCTGGTGACCGGTGGGGATTCGGGAATAGGGCGCGCGGCGGCGATCGCTTTTGCCCGCGAAGGCGCGGATGTCGCGATATCCTACCTGCCGGAGGAAGAGGCGGACGCCAAGGAAGTCATCGCTATCATCGAGGAGGAAGGGCGTACATCCATCGCACTGCCGGGCGACATCAAGGATGAGGCGTGGTGCCGGGAGCTGGTGGAAAAGACCGTCACCGGCCTGGGCGGTCTCGATATCCTGGTCATCAATGCCGGCCGACAGCAGTACCGGAAGAAGCTCGAGGATCTGTCGACCGACGACTTCGACAAGACGATGAAGACCAATCTCTACGCGCTCCATTGGATCGCCCAGGCGGCTGTCCCTCATATGCCGGCCGGCGGTTCGGTGATCACCACAGCTTCCATCCAGGCCTATCAGCCTTCACCGATCCTGCTTGACTATGCTACGACGAAGGCCGGCATCGTCGCTTACACCAAGGCGCTCGCGAAGCAGCTTATCGAGCGGAGTATCCGCGCCAACGTCGTCGCGCCCGGCCCGGTCTGGACGGCGCTACAGCCGAGCGGCGGGCAGCCGGACGAAAAGGTCAAAAAGTTCGGAGAGGACAGCGACTTCGGCCGGCCAGGCCAACCGGTGGAACTGGCGCCGGTTTTTGTGCTGCTCGCTTCGGCGGAGGCGAGCTTCATCAATGGGGAGGTCTACGGTGTGACCGGCGGCAAAGGAGTCGCCTGAGGGGTTCCGCGGGCACACCGGCATGTTCGAAGGCTTCAAGCTGGAATTCATCGATGTGGGCGAGGCGGTACTGCGCGTCCGTCATGGCGGCTCCGGCCTTCCGGTTCTCCTCCTCCACGGTCATCCGCGCACGCATACGACCTGGCACCGCGTTGCACCGCTTCTGGGCGCTGATCACACCGTCGTCTGTCCGGATCTGCGCGGCTTTGGACAGTCATCGAAGCCGGCTGACACACCGAATCACGCGAGCTCGTCAAAGCGCGCAAAGGGCGCGGATTGTGTCGCCTTGATGCAGAAGCTCGGATTCGAGCGTTTCGCGATCGTGGGACATGACCGCGGCAGCTACACGGCCTTCCGCGCGGCGATGGATCATCCCAAGGCGATTACCCATCTGGCGGCACTGGACGGTGTGCCGATCATCGAAGCGCTGGAGCGGTGCGACGTCGGCTTCGCCTCGGCTTGGTGGCACTGGTTCTTTTTTGCGCAAGCCGAGAAGCCGGAACGCGCCATATTAGCAAATCCCGAGCTTTGGTATCCAGGCACACCGGAGCGGATGGGAGAGGAGGCCTACGCGGCGCGCCGGGCGGAAAGTGCAGTGCCCGACGCTGGCGCTTTGGTCGCTGCGTGATGATCTCGAACAGCTGTACGGCGATGTTCTCGGCGTCTGGCGACCATGGACCACACGGCTAGAAGGACGCGGACTGGACTGCGGTCACCACATGGCGGAGGAAGCGCCGGATGAACTGGCAACCGAACTGCGCCGGTTTCTAAACGAGGCTGGAGAATAGTCGGCTTCCCAACCCCTCTCACTGACGAAGGTAATTTCGTTCAATTTGCGCCAGCGTTCGGCGCGGTCTCCTCGGTCGAGATTGCGTCGGTCGTTCGACCCGGCAATTCGGGAGATCCATCGGCGTGGTCGATGGTGATCTTGACCGGACCGGCCTCGATCTCGCCAAAGGGCGAGGCGAACGCGATCTCAGCAGCGTCCCGGCCGACGCCGATCCGAACCAGCCCGTCTAGATTGGCTTGTCGTGTCCCATCGAAGAGCCACCAGCGGCCGTCAAGATATGCCTCGAATACCGCATGGAAGTCGCGCGGCTCCAGCCCGTAGGCATAGCAGCTCACGAAGCGCGCCGGAATATTGAGGGCGCGGCAGAATGCGATGCCGAGATGGGCGAAATCACGGCAAACTCCCGCCCTGAGCAGGAGGCTTTCGTCGGCAGTGGTTTGTTCGTTCGACGAGCCGCGACGGTAGTCGATATTGTCGTAGAGCCAGTTGCAGATCGCGGTGACGCGGCTGTGACCCTTTGGCAAATCGCCAAACTCGCGACAAGCAAATGCAGATAGCCTGTCCGAGGGGACGAACCGCGACGGCAGAAGAAAAGGCATGATGTCGAGCGGGATCGCGTCGAGCGGAGTTTCACCGATCGTCGCCGGGTCGGCGCGAAAGACATCGAGGGTGACATCGGCCTCGTAGACGATCTTCAACGGGCCGGGCTGCGCCGAAACGCTCACATAGCGATTCTGTATGTCGGGAACCGTGTAAGTCCGACGCGGAAGGTCTGGTGTGACAGTCAGCCACTCAACCAGATCGTGATGCCTGAGCAGCCTCGCCACTTCAAGGTTGAAGATGAAGACGGTGGGCGCTTTCACCTCATAAGAGAGATCACACCCCAGGCGATAGCGTACGGTCACGACAGATCCCCAGTCATTGAGATCGGCACTGCCGACTGACTCACATCACCGCTCACGATCACCAGTGCGTTTCGTGGTGGGATCGATAGCGTCGGCGACGGCTGCCTTCTTGCCCCGTGGTAGCACGGTCATCAGCAGGATGAACGCGGAAAGGATGAGACAGACAGCGGTGGTGATGATGATGATGGGCCACTCGTCTTTCATCAACCCGAATGTCAGCCAGAGCGCGAAACCAGAAACTGTGAGCGCGAACATTGGTGCCGAGATGCTGCCAGTGTCACGTGTCTTGATGAATTTCCACGCCTGCGGGGTGAAGCTGGTCATCGAACAGAAGGCTGCGAGGTATCCGATGATGGTGACCGTTTCCATGAATGCCGAGCCCGCGTTAGGAGCGAGCGGGCATATCCGCCCGTTTGAGATCCGATACCCGGACGACGCCGTGCTGACCGATGAAGGTCAGCGTCGAATCCGTGCTCTGCGCTTGCGACACGCCGGAGATCCGATGGTTGCCGGTCTCGTAGGCCGTAATCTGGCCACGATCGTCGATGACGAGGCGACGCATCTCGGGAAACACTGCATAGCGCATATCATTTTGCGATCCGACGGAAGAAGGAACACCAAGCTCTTGGGGCCACCATGAACCGGCGTTGCGAGTGCTGTCAGAATGATAACTGACAGTGCGACCATCACCCCGGTCCTCAGGGTGGTCGCGCAGGTATCTCGACAACTCACCGGCAATGGCATTGAGCTTTGCTTTAAGGCTGTCGTTGAACATGTCGCCGATCATGGTCATGCCGGAAGACCATTGCGACATCCCGCCGAAGTCGGCGTGGCTGAACTGGGCCATGGTTCCGCCACCGCGGCGCAAGGCATTGAAGACCGCCCTCACAGCGTCCTCGGAAACGCCGTGCTCACGCGCGAGCCTCGCAGTCACTTCAGCTTCTCCCCGTGCACTCGCCATAAATGCTTCCTCATAGTTTTGTTACGACAGACTACCCGCAGACAGGGACTGCCATCTCGCCAAGGGGTAGCACTGTCGAGAATTTTGCTTCAGTATGATTGGTATCCTGGGAAACTGCAGTTCCTTAGTGTTCGCGTTGGCAATTTGGGCCAACCATGACGCCAGTTCGGTCTGCTGCAAGGGCGGCCTTGTGCTTTTGCGCATCTTCCACCACCGTCGCGAAACGTTTGGCTGAGTGTGGCCAGGACCAGTTGCGCAGAACTGTCTCGCGCGGACGGAAATCGTCGAGGTTTGCCAGCATCGCCTGCAGAACAGCCGAAAACTGATCTTGCCCCGCCGACCGGCCAGTTGGCGGCGTGATGAACTGCAGGCCGCAGGTGAGGCGGGAATTGGCGAGCACGGGTAGGCCGGCCAGCATGTACTCCGTAAGAATAGCAGGCGCGCCGTCTTCCTCGCCGCAGACGACGCCGACACGGGCAAGGTTCATCAGACGGTTGACTTCAGCAAACCCCACACCCGGCGGCCCCACGAAGTCGACGGAAATGCCGAGTTCGCGGACGCGCGCCCGCAGAGCGTCGCCGAGTTCACCATAGCCGCAGACGCAGAGTGCCCGCGTCGAGAAGGGCATCTGCGCCAAGGCGTCGAATAGCACCTCATGCTTCTTATAGGCCTGCGCGGCAGCGACGTAGACGACGTCGTAAATCTTTTCGAGGGGAAGCGGGAAGAAGGTTTCCGGCGACGCGAATTCCGGGCCGATGGGCATGATCGCCGTCAGCATGCCGGGATGACGGCGCTCGACTTCCTCGGACTGCCATTCGGCGCCGGTAAGCACGATGTCGAAATGCCGGCCGACATCGTCGGACACGCGCAGCGCCGGCGCGTCGATCGAATTGTAGATCCTGACGCTGGTGGAACAGGCTTCCAGAATTGACGCGTCAACGCCCAGCCCCCAGACGCAGAGAATGTCCGGCGGTCCGAAGGCCGCTATATGGCCAAGCATATCCGTGGAGGAAAACGGGCGGCTGCCGGGATCGTCGGGCCGGAAGGAGCGTCTGGTCAGCCCCGGCGGCTCGACTGACCATGGCGGGAGCGTGGGCTGGGCCGAGAAAGACCATATTTCGGCCGTGTCGCACAGTCCTTGCCGCACGGCGGCAAGCGGCAGGCGTTCGAGATAGCCTCCGACCACGGCGGGTTTTTCTGAAATGTCCAGACCGTATGCCGTTCCCGGTGCGGGACCGCGCTCGCCCGAACGCCATGAGGCGGCTGCCTCTTCGAGCGATGCGACTTGGCTCGGCATCAACCAGCCGTCGCAGAAATCGCTGATCACGACGATGCGCCTCGGGTGCCTGTCATGCGGCATCGGCCGCCCCGGGACAACTGCGCTCGTTGTCCTGCCGCGAGCGTTCGATAGCCGCTGCCAGCGGCGCGTGCACCTCGCGTCGGCCGTTCGACAGGCGGCTTGACAAGAGCCCGCTCGGGCAATCGCGATCGTCCTCCCAGCCGACATGGTCGATGATCGGATAGAGGCAGATGCCTTCGACCGGCACGCCGACGGCACGCGCGGCCTCGACCTCTTCGGTGATCATGGAGAACCAGGCGGCACGGCCATCGCCCTCGGTCCCGGTCTCGGCGACGAGCAGCGGACGACCGTAGCGGGCGTAGGCCTCGGTGAGAAAGTAGCGAAAGGGCTTGGACTGCGGATGGCCGGCGGCGACAGGCGGCCCGCCGAACAGCCACTGATTGTCGTGGTAGTAGTTGAGGCCGACGATATCGAGCAGCTTCGCCTCGCCTCCGAGCTGAGGCCAGAGGCGCCCGGAAATCAGGTCGAAGGCCTGGAACTGTGCCAGCCGCGCACCCTCCGCCTCGCCACGCTGAAGCGGTCGGGACGGGTCGGCTGCGATGTTGATCGCTGGTTCGCAATGCACGAAGCGCGCGCGTGGATCGATGGCCAGGATTTCGTGCATCGCCCCGATAGCCGCGCGCGCGAGTTGGACCTTCAGTTCGAAGCCGCGCCCGCGTGCCCAAGGATTGAGATAGGCCGCATCGCCGCCGCCCCAGGCGTGGAACGATATCTCATTGATGGGGCAGTAGAACGGGATTTCGCTCGTCTCATCGCGAACGGTTTTCGCGGCGGCTGCCGCGAAGCGTGCGAAGCGGTCGGCGAAAGCTGACGACCAGATGTCGAGGTCGTCCGGCCAGCCATAGTGCATCAGGTCCCAGACCACCTGGCTGCGCTGTCCCTTCGCGGCTCGCAGCATCGGCAGAAAGCTCGACCAGTCATAATTGCCGGGCTGCCGTTCGATCAGATGCCAGCGCAGGCCGTCGCGGACCGTGCGGATCCCATGTTCGGAAAGCTGCGCATAGTCGGCAGCGGCGTGGCGGTCATGGCCCGTGGCCGCAAGCAGGTCGAGGCGGTGCCCGTCGCGACGCTTGTGGGTGGAGCATTCGAAACCGCCCTGGAGGAAGCTGGCAAGCAGCGACGGGGCTGGCGCGGGCTTGCGCTCCCGCAGCACGTCCTCGAACAGTGTCTGCCATTGCGGCACGACGACCTCGGCGGCGTAGATGGCCTGCACCTTGTCGCACAGCGCGCGGCCGAGACGCGCGCGCAGCATCGGATCGCCGGCCAGCCGCTCGATCGCCGCGGCCGCGTCAGCAGGAGATTCATGCGGCACGAAGAGACCGGAGACGTCGTGCTCGATCTGCTGCATCGAGCCGTTGTCGGCGGTCGCTATCACCGGCAGACCCGCCGCCCCTGCCTCCGCTATGACATGCGGCATACCTTCGCCGCGCGAGAGCCAGACGGAGGCGTCCATCGCGACAAGCAGCGCCGGCACGTCGTCGCGGTCCCCGAGAAATGTCAGCGCACCGGAAAGACCGCGAGCGACGGCAAGCTGTCGCAATGTCTCGGCGTACTCGGGCATGAAGGCGTCCGGTCCGCCGATAACGACGAAACGCACAAGGGGTAGCCGAGCGTGGACGAGCGCGGCGGCCTCGACAAAATCCTCGACGCGCTTCTTGGCGTCTAGTCTGCCGACCCATCCGACCAGCAGCCCATCGTCGGACACGCCGAGGCTTGCTCGCATGCGGACGCGATCAAACGGCGCGAATTCAGACAGGTCGACCATGGAGGGAATTTCGAGCGCGTGGCGTTCGCGTCCCGGCATTCGTGAAGCCGCGGCGTCCTGGATCGACCGGCAGACGCCGACATAGCGGCTGGTGAAATGCTTGGGGCCGGCCAGGGCCTCGGAAACCAGGCCGCCATGCTCGATTAACGGCGGACGCCAGTAAAGCTTTTCAAGGGCGGGGTAAATATCGGCGACGTTCTGGCAGGAGACGACCACGTCATATGCCGGGACTTTGTTCGCGAGATAATCGACCGTGTCCTCGAAGGAGAGGTCGTAAGGCGTGCAATCGACATCGACGCCGAGCGCTTCCAGCTGACGGTGGGTCTGGTCCGGCATGCCGGTCTTGCGGAAGCACGCCACGACATCGATGCGGTAGCGCCGAGGATCGAGCGCGCGGGCAAGCAGCCGCACTTCCGTCTCCTCGCCACCGACCACCAGCCAGGCGAAGACGAACAGGATGCGGACTGGCTCGGGGGTCTCGCCCGTCATTCGAAGCTGAACACGATCTGGAGGAATTCAGGACGGTCGGACACCAGGCGCGTCAGGAAAGTGGGCGCCTCATCGATTGGCACGACATGTGTGATCATCTCGCGACGGATCCCCTCGCCATGTCGTTCCAGGAGCATGAGCGTCTCGGCCGATAGCCGGCGTCGGTCCCATAGATGCGCGAGCCCGCGCGGCACCCGGCCGATCTGGGCGCAGCGAAGCGACAGGCCGTTATGGTGGAACTCTTCGCCGAGCCGCGTTCGGTCCGCGCCACCCTGGTAGAAGGCGAGGTCGATGACCGTGCCCTGTGGTCGCAACGCCCGCAGCGCGTCGTGCAGGCTTTCGGATCGCGCGCGCGTCTGGAACACGAAGTCGGCACCGCGATCCCGCCCGCCCTGATGCCAGCGCGCTTTGGCATGCTGCCATGCTTGATCCTCCGTCATCGCCCTCACACCAAGCGCTTCGGCCTTCTCGCGCCGCCAGGCGGACGGTTCGGCGAGGATGATCTCTGCGCCAGCATCCTGCGCGAACAGCGCGGTGAGCAGGCCGACCGTCCCTCCGCCGACAACGACGACCGGACGCCCATCGAGGCTTTCCCCCAGATGCCGCACGTCCGGCCCGAAGATTTCCGCATCCGCATGCAGGATGCCATTGGCGGCGATCGGCCCCATCTGCGCGACGAAGATGCCGAGCATCGGGTCGATGCCATCCGGCATCGCGACCAGCAACTCATGGAAGGGGTCGGCGGTGTGGCCCGATTTGTGGCCATAGCTTGCGGCGACGACGTCGCCGGCGCCGAAGCCATCCGCGCGGCTCTCGGTGATGCGCCCGACCTCCATGTAGCCGAGGAACGGCACGGGAAACCGCGCGCTCGGCTCGCCCTCGACGAACACACCGCGCTCGCCATCCCAGCGCGACCGCAGATAGGGATTGGTGTCCTTCAGGAAAGTCAGCTCCGTGCCGGCGGAAAAGCCACTGTAGAGCGCGTCGAGCCGAATCTGCCCGTCCGATGGCGGTCCTTCCTCATAAGAGAAGAAATAGGGCCTTCCCGGTGTCTCGACGCCGAGCGAACGAATGGTGCGATGGTCAGGCATCGGCCATCCCCATGACCGGCTTGATTAGGACCGGCTGGCCGGACACGGCGGATTGTGCGATCGCCAGCGCGACATGGTGCGTCTTCAACGCTTCGCCATAGCGGCAGCGTATGCGGTTCGGCAGCCCGCACACGGCGTCGAGGAAATCGCGGTCCTCGCGCTCAACCGGGTCGCCTTCTGCATGCCGCATGGGGCGACCGCGCCCGACATCGACCATGATCTCGTGATCCGACAATTCGATTGCCATGCGGTCGGAAAAAAGATGAATTCCGGTGCGATGCGGCCAGCCCAGCAGGCAGGTCGCGGACAGCGTGCCGACCGCGCCTGATGCGAAGCGCAGCGAGACTGCAGTGGCTGTCGCAATGTCGAGACCCGGAAAATCGTGGCGTTCAGCCGTACGGGCACCCAGCGCATAGACCTCGGTCACCTCGCCGACGAGATGACGGACAAGATCGATGACGTGGGTCGCCTGCTCGACGATCTGGCCGCCGGACCGGTCCTGCCGCCACCACCATTGCGGGGGCGGCGTCTGGTCGAGCCAGTAACCGTTGATCAGCGCGGCGGGATTTCCTGCCAACAGGCCCCGCGCTTCCTCGACCGTGTCGAGATAGCGCCAGTGGTAGCCGACACCAGTTACAATGCCATGGTCTTCAACCTTTCTGGCAATGTTTTGAGCAGATGCGAGGTCAAGTGAGACGGGCTTTTCGACGAAAAACGGCAGGCCGGCGTCGATGACAGCCACTTCAATGTCGCCGTGAGCGAACGGCGGCACGCAAATATAGACCGCGTCCAGACTTTCCCTGTCGAGGAGATCTGCATGGGAATTGTAAGCATTGGCTCCGAGCTTTCCAGCGAGTTCCCTCGCCCGACCGAAGTCGGCATCAGCCACACCGACAATCGCGACATCGTTCATCTGAGACAGCACGCCGACATGTCGCGCAGCAATACCTCCGGCGCCGATGAAGCCTATCTTCAACCCTTCGCGTTCGACGTTCATGCTACGCACATCCTTTCGCTCGCCGCGCGGTATAGCGATGCCGTTTCCTGGCCCATACGCGTTGCGGTAAACCGTTCCTCAAAGCGTTTGCGTTCTGTGTAACCAACGGCCTGGCTTGTGGCTCCTTTGGCGAGAGCCGCGACGATTGCGGCGGCAAGCGGCGACGGCTCGCCGGCAGATACCAGAAAGGGATGGTCGCTACCCAAGGCCTCGATGGTGCCGCCGATGCGGGTTGCGACGACCGGCAAGGCAAGCGCCATCGCCTCCAACACCGCAAGGGGAAGACCTTCAAACAGCGACGGCAGCACGAACAAGTCGGCCGCTGCGAGCAGATCCGGCACGTCCGTGCGTTTGCCGAGGAACGCGACGTTGGATAACTCCAAGGACGTGGCCAATATCTGCATGGCCTCCCGATCAGGCCCGTCGCCAACCAAGAGAAAAACAACATCCTGCAGTTCGCGCGTCACTTCCTCAGCCGCGCGCAACAGGCAAGCATGACCTTTTTGCGCAGTGAAGCGCGCAACAGTGATTACGATCTGCGATTCGTCGGCGATGGCCAACGCTGCGCGGGTTTGGCTGCGTGTTCTACGCGCCACCGGCGTGTCGATGCCGTTGCGGATGGTCAAGGTATGGGCGAAACCCTGGGCCAGGTAGCTCTCTGCCGCGGCATCTGAAACGACGACGAGCGTGTCCGCTAGGTTCGCCGCTATGCGATGGCGGGATTTTTGATCTGGATCTGTGAGCAGGTATGGGAGGTGCTCAGTGCGTACGACAGGAATGCCTACGTTCCAACCTGCTTCCACCAAATCATGGCCTTCCCAGCCGATGCCGGCATGGACGTGAAGGATTGCTGGACGCAGCGTTTTGAGCCATCCGGCAAAGGCGTCGTCCAGCCTAACGGTTTCAAAGCCTGCCTCGCTGCCACGGCTTATGAAGCGAGCCGCGTCGTTATTGGGAGGGAAGACGAGCGCGATATCATGCGTGGGTGAGAGCGCTCTTGCGAGCGTAAGCATGTGCTCGCCCACGCCGGAAGGCACCGCGCTGTCCGTGGCCAGCGCGATCAGGGGCCGATCGCTGGTCATTCTGCTGCCGCAGTCCAATTTTCGGCCGCCATGGCCTCGGCCTTCTCCAGTCGCCGGAACGTGGCAAGGGCCTGCCCGACGACCTGGTCCATGTTGTAATATTTATAGGTGCCGAGACGTCCGACAAAGATGACATCGTCGTGCGTGCGTGCCAGCGCCTCGTATCGCTTGTAGAGCGACTGGTTCTCTGGCCGCGGGATCGGGTAATAGGGGTCACCGTCGGCGCGAGCGTATTCGTATGAGATGCTGGTTTTTGCGTGGCTCTGGCCAGTGAGGTGCTTGTATTCGGTGACGCGGGTGTACGGCACGTCCTCGGATGGGTAGTTGACGACCGCGACCGGCTGAAACTGCTCCTGATCCAGCGTTTCGTGGCGAAATTCAAGACTGCGATAGGGCAGCGGCCCGAACCGATGGAGAAAAAAGGCGTCGATCGGCCCTGTGAAGATGGTGCGGCGCGCCAGTTTTTCGCCGTCCAGATCTCGGTGATCAACCCCAGTCTCGACGCGAATGTTGTCGTGGTAGAGCATATTCTCGAAAAGACGCGTAAAGCCGTCTGCCGGCATTGCCTGATAGGTGTCGAGGAAATAGCGGTCGTCGGTCGATGTGCGAGTCGGGATGCGAGCCGTCACGGATTTGTCAAGCTGCGAGGGATCGAGTCCCCATTGCTTGCGCGTGTAGCCCTCGAAGAAAGTTCGGTAGAGGTCAGTGCCCACTTGGCTGACGACCACATCTCGCGATGTGCGGATGTCTGCTACCGGCTCGGCCCGGCTTGCAAGGAAGTCGGCAGCGGCAGCCTCATCCTTCAGATCGAGTCCATAAAGTCCATTCAGCGTCGTGCGGTTGATAGGAATCGGTATGAGCCTTCTGCCTACGTCGGCAAGTACGCGATGTTCGTAGGGACGCCAGCGCGTAAATCGGGAGAGATAGGCAAAGATTTCCTCACTGTTGGTATGGAAGATGTGCGGTCCGTACTTGTGAATGAGAATGCCGGCTTCATTGCGCATATCGAATGTGTTGCCCGCGATATGCGGGCGACGGTCGCAGAGGAAGACCCGCTTGCCGGACGTAGCTAACCGCTCGGCTAGTACCGAACCGGCGAAGCCTGCACCGACGACGAGATAATCGTAGGGTGCTGCGCCGGTCGGCCGAAAGATAACCGGCTTCGCTGGGGTGCTAACCATCTCGCTTTTCTTCGCGATGGCTTCGTCGACCAGCGCTGACATGTTCAGGAAAGTATGGTCCCAGGAGGTGCGGGCCAGAAGTCTGTCGACCGCCGGAAGCCAGGCATTGCGATTTCTCGACAACGCAAGTGCCTGCTCGCAGGCTGCAATGAAGGCATCGGTGTCGCCGGCAATCAGGACGCCCTCAACATCGCCATAGTGGCGTACGACGTCTGGAACGGGTGTGGAAACCACGGGTCTGCCTGCCGCCAGATATTCCGGCGTCTTGGTCGGGCTGATGAAACGCGTCGCCTCGTTGATCGCAAAGGGCATCAATGCCACGTCCCAACTGCCCAGGCATGCGGGAAGTTCGGCATAATCCTTGCGACCGGGATAGTGGATATTTTTCGCCTGAGGCAGCGACAGTGGGTCGATCTTGGCGATCGGCCCAACCATGACCATCGACCAGTCTGGCCGCGCCACGGCCAGCTTTGCGATAAGGTCGAGGTCGATACGCTCGTCGATAACGCCGTAATAGCCGAGAACAGCCCGTGATTTGGCTGAGTTGGCGGAAGCGGCGGCACTCGAGCGCGCGGCGACGAAATGCGCAAAGTCGACGCTCGAGGGGAAGGCATGGATGTTGCCATGCTGATACCGCTTTGCTTCATAGATACTATGGCCTCCGGTGAAGACGACGTCGGCGTGCTGCATCAAAAGCTTTTCGCGCGCGCGCAGATCGGGAGGCGCGAAGCGGAAAGCCGACAGTTCGTCCATGCAGTCGTATACCACTGCTGCGGCATCGATATGCTGTGCAATCGGATACATGACCGGTGTGTAGAACCACAGGATCGGCCGCTCGGCACCGGTCAGCGCAAGTAGTTGGTCAAGCAGGCGCGACAGCGCGGCTTGAAGCCGTTCACTCTGCCATGCATGTGGGATACGTGGCCGCACGGCAACGACTTCCGTACCGTCGAAAGCGTGGAATTCGAGATAGGGCAGGTGATGGTCTGTCGGGATGTGCTCTTCCCAAAAGAACACCCGGCGGTGATTCGAAAATCGCTGCATGAGATGCTGCGGCCGCTGAAGAACGAAATCCCAGCGCAGGTGCGAAAAGCAGATCAGGGGGTAATCCCCGAAAGTGCGTTCTAGTTCGGAAGATGAGAGCGAGACTGTGACGTTCAAGGCAGCATTCTCTTGGGTACTAAGGCCGAAACGAGCGGCGAACGGAAACACCCATCGGGCTCGTGCCCGATGTTGGAGCTGGTTGCGGGGACATCCCAGCGGGTCACGAAAAATCCGCTGTTCTAAGAACAGCGGATTTGGGTGATCATGGCCTGTTGACGGTTCTTGCTCGGTCGCCGATCTTGTCGACGGTATAGTCTTCGGCGTGAGGATCGAAGGCAGTCCAACCACTCTCATTGTACGAGGTGCGGCGCTCTTCCAGATTAACGGAATTGGCCTGGCCGAGAATTGCTTCCGCGTCAGCGATAAGGTTGTCGGCAACCCTGGCTGTCACTAAAGTCCCGCCCCGGCGAACACCTTCCGCATAGACATGGGCATCGTCTTCGGGAATTCCAGAATCGGTGAGAGCCCCGACAATGCCACCGGCGGCTCCGCCTACCACCGCACCGCCCAAGGCACCGACGGCCGTGGCGGCGAGCCATCCGGCGGCCACGACCGGGCCGACCCCTGGAATCGCCATAAGACCAAGCCCCGTCAACAATCCGCCAGCGCCCCCAACGACTGCACCGATGCCGGCACCGCCAGCTGCACCTTCCGCAGCGTCGGTGCTATCATCGCGGATGTTGTCGTCGTCGTACCAACCGGTCGAGTTGCTCGCGACAATGCTGATGTCGGAATTCGGAACGCCGTTCGCCTCTAGGTCCCTGACCGCGGCGGAGGCATCTTCATAGTTGTCGAACAGTCCGGTAATAGTCTTCATAGTCTTGAACTCCTAAATTTGTGCTCAGTTGGCGCCGGCAACGACGTTGCCTTGGAAGTCGAGGGCAACAGCGGTGCTTTTGCCGTCTTTGACGGCCTGACCGCGCCAGATGCCCTGATCATCCTTGGTCAGCGCGGTGACGTCGGTGAACCCGGCTTCCTGGATACGGTCCCTGGCTTGGTCTTCGGTGAAACTGTTCGCGCCCGGCACGGGGGCCGCCGGATTCGTGGTGTCCGGCGTGTTAACGGCCGGCGTCGTGGAGGTTGAAGATCCGGACTGACCGTCAGGCGTCCCGGATGCCATCGCCTCCACCATCTCTCGGTGCATTTTAAGGGTGGGCAGCGTTTCCGCGGCAAAGCTCTTCAAAGGCGCGTTGTCGCCGTCCTGGGCGTAGGCTTCGAACAGAGTGACCGCCTCGGCATGCGCATCTCGCTGGATCTGGATGTAGGGGGCGTCGACCGGGTCGACCGCATTGTTCAAGGTATCGAGATCGGCCTTGTGCTTGGCGTCGAGCGCCGTAGGCACCTCCAGCTTCTGCTCGCCGGCGATCGTCGCGAGTTTGGCGTTGGCGGCGCCATGATCGTCGATCATCTTTTGCGCGAAATCCTCCACGCTCTGGTCCTGAACTTTGCCGGCGGCAACCTTGCTCGATTCCACCTCGAACATTCCGCCGATCGCAGCCTTGTTGACGAATTCTTGGGCGGTGTCCGCCGCGAGCGCGGGGAGCGCAACATAGAGGGCTGCGGCGGTGGCCGCCGAGGCCAGAAGTAAGCGGGGTTTCATGAGAGGTCCTTGTGAGGCACTTCGTGTGCTGAGACAGAAACAAACCGGTATCGCGTTTGTTCCTTTCGATTGTCGATGACGAAGTTATTTGTGCTTCCGCTGGCAATTTTCGGTTTTTTGCCAACCCTCCTGTTCGGAACACAATGCTGACGATCGCATTAAGGGTGGGGCGCAAATGCGCAATTCCTTGAAGGAACAACAATGACGAAGAGCGCTAGACAGTCGTCGGGCAAGCCCGCGACGATCCATGATCAAAAGCTGACGCGAGGGAACGGGGGAGAACTTCACCAGATCGCCGAGGGGGACATCCCGGTCCTGACGACGGCTCAGGGCGGCCCGGTTGCGGACGACCAGAACACTTTGAAGGTCGGCGAGCGGGGGCCAACGCTGATCGAGGACTTTCACTTCCGAGAGAAGATTTTCCACTTCGATCACGAGCGCATCCCCGAACGCGTTGTGCATGCGCGCGGCTATGGCGCACACGGCTTTTTCGAGACCTACGAGTCGCTCGCGGCCTATACGCGTGCCGACATCTTCCAGCGGGCCGGCGAAAAAACGCCGGTCTTCGTGCGCTTCTCGACGGTCGCGGGATCGAAAGGTTCTTTCGACCTGGCCCGAGACGTGCGCGGCTTTGCCGTCAAATTCTATACGCAGGAAGGCAACTGGGATCTCGTGGGGAACAACATCCCGGTCTTCTTCATCCAGGACGCCATCAAGTTCCCCGACATCATCCATGCGGTGAAGCCCGAACCCGATCGGGCCTTTCCGCAAGCGCAGTCGGCGCACGACAATTTCTGGGACTTCATCAGCCTCACGGCGGAATCGATGCACATGATCATGTGGGTCATGTCGGACCGCGCCATCCCGCGGTCTTTCCGGTTCATGCAAGGCTTTGGCGTTCACACGTTCCGGCTGGTCAATGCCAAGAACGAATCCACCTTCGTCAAATTCATCTGGAAGCCGAAGCTCGGCATGCAGTCGGTCGTCTGGAACGAGGCGGTGAAGATCAACGGCGCCGACCCGGATTTCCACCGGCGCGATCTGTGGAATGCCATTCAGGCCGGCGACTTTCCGGAATGGGAGCTGAACCTGCAGCTTTTCGACCAAAAGTTCGCAGACAGTTTTGACTTCGACGTGCTGGACCCCACCAAGATCATTCCCGAAGAAATTCTTCCACCGGTGCCGGTCGGCCGACTGGTGCTGGACCGTATGCCCGACAACTTCTTCGCCGAGACCGAGCAGGTCGCGTTCATGACGCAGAACGTGCCGCCGGGGATCGACTTCTCCAACGACCCGCTGCTGCAGGGCCGCAACTTTTCCTATCTCGACACCCAGTTGAAACGTCTCGGTAGCCCCAACTTCACGCATATCCCAATCAATGCCCCGAAGTGCCCATTCCACCACTTCCAGCAGGACGGGCATATGGCGATGCGCAACCCTGTCGGGCGCGTGAACTACCAGCCGAATTCCTTTGGCGAAGGCCCTCGGGAATCGCCACAGCGGGGTTTCCGGTCTTTCGCGGATGCGGAGGAAGGGCAGAAGGTCCGGCTACGCGCTGAAAGCTTCGCCGACCACTACAGCCAGGCGCGCCAGTTCTTTAACAGCCAGACTGCACCAGAGCAGCGCCATATCGCGATGGCATTGACGTTTGAGCTGAGCAAGGTCGAGACGGTTGCCATCCGTGAGCGCATGGTCGCGCATCTACTCAACATTGACGAGGGACTTGCCGAAACAGTCGCCGACAAACTCGGCATGAAGGAACTGCCCAAGCCGGCGGATGCCGCTGTTGCGCCCCGCGACGATCTCGAACCGTCGCCAGCGCTCAGTATCATCGAAAACGGCCCGGAAAGCTTTGCCGGCCGCAAGGTTGGCGTGCTTGTCAGTCCCGGCGCCGATGCGGCATTGCTGAAGAAGTTGCAAACAGCGATCGAGAAAGAAGGCGCCGTCATGGAGGTCGTCGCGCCGAAGGTCGGCGGCGTCGAGGCCGCTGACGGCAGCTGGATCGCGGCGAAGCACATGATCGACGGCGGGCCATCGGTTCTGTTCGACGCCGTGGCACTGATCCTCTCTAAAGAGGGAGCTGAGCGCCTGACTTGTGAGGCTGCGGCCCGCGACTTCGTCGCCGACGCCTTCGCCCACTGCAAGTTTATCGCGTTCACGCCGGGTAGCATCCCGCTATTGCAGAAGGCCGGTGTCGATCCTGAAGCTGACGAAGGCCTGATCGAGCTCGAGGATCCGAAGGCGGTAGACAGATTCATCGAGTCATGCCGGAAGCTCCGTCTTTGGAGCCGGGAAATGGCCGTCAAGCTGTGACCGTTGCGAGTGCTTTAGGAGGAGTGCCGAATGGAAATTGTTCGAACTGATGTCTCCCGTGCGACGGCGTTGACCGGAGAGCCTGTCCTGCGGGTTCTCTTTTGCGGAGAAGGCGGGGACTGCGTGACTGTCGACATGGCCAGCCTCGAATCTGGAAGCGACGCCGCAGCTTTTGATCGGGCACGCGCAATCCTGGTGAAAACCGCTACTTTCGGCCTCGCGGTCAACGATTACGATGCCCGAAGCAATGGCAATTTCGACGAAGTCGCCGTCACGGAGGCCACTGATGGGAACGAGGGCGCCTACATATTCGAGTATCGTGATGGCGAAGGCAGCCGCCAGTTACCGCCGTCGAGGATGCCGAGCTTCGACGCGGCGCGTGAGGAGGCTATGCGCTGCGCAATCGATCTTTTGGTCGACCTGGAGCCGGGTACCGACGCCTTGACAGGCTGGCTCGTACGCGTGCGGGACGAGAAGGGCGAGCTGCTGTGCGCCATCGACGTTCAAGAGGCTGAAGCTGCCCGCCAGTTGGGGCCATGATCCGTGAAAACGTTCGTTCGGGACAATGGCCTCACGATTGCGCTGGTGGCTCTGTTCCTGTTCAGCGGGCTGGGAATGATCTGGTCCGGTCATTCCGCCTACAATGAAGAGCTTCAGCACCACGGCTCTCCAGCAATCGGCCTGCTATCGTATCTGATGAGCGGCGATTTCCTATCGGCCCTTTTCGAGAACTGGGAGAGCGAATTCCTGCAGATGTCGGCCTACGTTATGCTTACCGCGATGCTGTTCCAGCGCGGCTCGGCTGAATCTCGCGATCCTGACGATCCCGACCGGCCCGACGACGAATTACCGACTACTACCCTGAGGCGGAACCCGGTTCTGTCATGGCTTTATTCTTACTCGCTGGGGATAGCGCTGGCCGTGTTGTTTTTCATCTCCTTTGCGCTGCATTGGTGGGCGAGCCTTGCGGCCGCCAACGCGGAGACGCTTCGGCACGGAGGAGAGGCACAGTCGCTTGCCAGTTACCTCATGGATGCCCACCTCTGGTTCGAATCCTTCCAGAACTGGCAGTCCGAATTCATGTCGACCGCAGTGCTGGTCCTCTTATCGATTTTTCTGAGACACAAGGGCTCTCCAGAATCAAAGCCTGCTGGGGCGGCGAATTCCGAGACGGGCGCTTAGTGCCGGGCGTCCTCTACTCCTCCGGGTTCAGGCGGTAACGAAAGCGTTCCCGGATGTGCTCATTGAAGAAGCGGCCTTTTGCGAAGGCGGCTCTGAATGCAGCATAGACCTCCGCAGGAACACCTTCGTAGTCATAGCGCTTGCCGCTCGCAACGAACCACACAGACAGAACCTCGCTCTCGGGATCGTATTCGCTCTTGCGGATCGAGGTCGAAGGCATGGAGTCGCCCTAGACTAGACGAGCGCCATGGGCATGTAGCGGATGATAACCTTGTCTTGCCGGAACCGGCATTCGAGCTCGGCGCGTCGGCATCGCCAATCGTGCAGATCGATTTCTTCCGCCATCACTTCAAAGATAACTATGTCGTCATTGTCGGTTTGACCGCCTTCCCGCCAAAGACCTTCTGTCGGCGCCTGCAAATAGGCGGTAACGCCCTCGAAATCAGCCGCCAGTTCCTCCTTGACCCGATCGAAATCTTCCCGCGCGAAAGGCTGGCCGGCGTTGTCGGCTCGGGGGAGAAGGATCTGGAACAGGTGCATGCTGGATACTCGCTGACAGCAGTCAACGATTGCAAAGCCTACCGCGTTCCTTGGTTGAAGACCTCTGCCGCGCTTATCCGTGCGACTGAGCCTCGAGGGCTTGCGCGCTCCCTACCGCATCAGGCCCGCGGCGCGCAGAGCGCCCTCGATGACCTTTTTTACCGCTCCAGCTTGCGATCCCTGCAGTTCAATTCGAGCCGGTTCTGCTGGCCTGGCCTTCGCCGGCTCCCCGGACGCAGCCCGAAGGTGAAATGTTGATGGTGTCGTCTCGCCCCTTGGGGTGGCGGACCTCGACCTCGCTGACACGCTCGAGTACTCGGCATCGCCGAGACCCCAAAACCGCGCAATCTCCCGGGTCGAAGAGATGCCTACATCGAGCATGTAAGGTCCGGCCGTGCCGAGGCCGTTGCCGATGGGAGTACCGTGGCCCATACCTGCAATCATATTGATCTCGATTTTCGCCTCGCCTGCTTCGTCAGCCCACACCTGCCGGCTTCGTCCGCGCTCGCTCGTCGAATGCGTCGGCGCCGTGTCGAGTTTGTGCACGCCGCGCCACTGAGCCGCGATGGACCCTGCGTTGCCAGAGGCCACAGTGTGATCGGCGGAGCCCTGCCAGATCGAAATCCTGGGCCACGGCCCATTGTGCTTGGAAGCTTTTCGCAAAAGCCGCTGCAGGTCTTGCTCGGGCGGGCCACCGTGGCCGCGCATCCGATCGAACGCTTCGGGCACGGTTGTCGCGCAGCCGAAAGGCAGCCCGGCAATGATGCCGCCACCGGCGAACACTTCGGGGTAGGCAGCAAGCATCGCGGCGGCCATGGCGCCGCCGGCGGAAAGACCGGTAACGAAGACGCGCTTTCGGTCCAGGCCGTGGGCAATGACCATCGTCTCGATCATCTGCCGGATCGAAGAGACTTCGCCGCGTTCGCGGGCAGTGTCTGCCGGCAGGAACCAGTTGAAGCAGAGGTTGGGGTTGTTGGCGCGTTGCTGCTCGGGGTAGAGCAGCGCGAAACCGGCCTCATCCGCGAGTTGGGACCATCCCGAGTGATGGTCGTAGCCGGCGGGACTTTGGGTACAACCGTGGAGTACGACGACGAGCGGCGCGGCGTTCGGGAGGTCCGCGGGCAGATAGTATCGTGCCAGCAAGGCGCCGGGATTGGAGCCGAATTTTCCGAGGGTGGAGAGTCGATCGGCGGGTGCGAAAGAGGTGGGATGTGCATTTTGTAGCCCGCGCAGTTTTGCTAGGCGCGCGATCGTATCCGAGATTTTTCGCAATGGAGCCGTCCCTGTTTTTGACGCCCCTGACTGGGCGGCGTGTGTGCAACGCACTCGCAGCCATATCGTTGCTGCACTGCACAATAACATGGGAGACTGACATGGGGGGATCGGCCGGCCCTGAGGACCGGCCGATCCGCAACTCAGCGTCGATCGGTGAGGTAGAGCGTCTCTTCGTCGTCGCGCTGCCCGCCGCCAAGTGCCGCGGCGGCACTCGCTATGAAAGCGCCGACGATGAGAGAGAGCGCACCCAATAGGGCAAAGGTTGCGCCGGCTTTTCGCGCTGTGTCAGCAGCCTCCTGCGCGGCAACCTTTGCCTGCTCCACTTGGGCTAGGACCGCATCGACCCGTGCCGTCGCATCGGCCTGGGAAAGACCTGTGCGTGCGGCAACGAGTTGGCCAAGGTAAGTTTTGTCGTCAGCCGAAACCTCGCCCGCGGCCGCACTCGCAACAAGTATGCGCGAGGCTTGGGCAGCAGCTGCCTCGTCACCTTCTGCGCCTGGCGCCGCCAGCCTCGCTGGATCGCTTGGCCGGAAAAACGCGTCCACAAAATAGGAGGTCGCATCGGTCCCGCCACCCTCTCCGGCACTCGCGCTCGCACCTGCGGAGGCTCCCATCGCGGCTCCCGACGCAACGGTCGAAGCCGCCTGCACGCCGGTGCCGATCGCCGAAGACAACGCGGAGCCGAGCACGAAAACGACCAGCATTGTTGCAAGCGCCCAGGCCATGAAGCCATGCGCGGTATCCCGGAAGAAGGTCTCGTCCGTGTGGATACCGACCCACTTGGTGCGAAGGCGTCCGGTAAGATAACCGCCCAGGCCTGACGACAGCCACTGCACGATAACGAGCCAAATCGCGGTGGAGACCGCGAAGGTCGTCGCGCTGGCGCTTTCGCCGGACCACGGAGAGACCATGGTCAGCCCGAGACCCGAGCCCAGCAACATCAGGATAAAGGTGAGGGTTGCGGCAGCGAATGCACCCGCAACGATGGGGCCCCAGCTGACTGCCGAGGAGGACGATTCCACTGGTGCGGCGACATCTGTCGCCGTGATGGTTGATGCCATGATGTCCTCCTATCGCATGAACAGAGCGAGGAGGATGATGATCGGTATTGGAACGCCGAGAAGCCAGAGCAGAATGCCGCGACCCATGGTGGTCTCCTGTCGGTAGTAGGGATCATAAATTGCAACAGCCACCCGATGGTGGCGGGTGGCTGTGTTTGATCAGGCGGCCTTGGCCATTTCGTTGACGGATGCATCCGCCAAGCCGGTTAGGGCCTCGTCGGTCATGGACTCCTCGCCAAGCGTTTGCTCGAGCAACGCGGCGGCATCGTTCATACCGAGCACTTCGGCCCAGCGCTTGAGCGTGCCGTAACGTGTGATCTCGTAGTGCTCGACCGCCTGGGCCGCGGAAATCAGGCCAGCGTCGAGGGCCGGCGTGCCCTTGAATTCCTCGGCGATTTCGTCGCCCTCTTCGAGGATCCCGTCGATCGCCGGGCAGGCCTTGCCTTGAGCACGCTTGCCCATCAGTTCGAACACCTGCTGCAGGCGCTCGACTTGACCTTCGGTCTCGTCCTTATGCTTTTCGAAGGCCGCCTTGAGCTCCGGTGAGGAAGCGGCTCGCGCCATTTTGGGAAGAGCCTTGAGGATCTTCCTTTCCGCGTAATAAATGTCTTTCAATGTGTCGTGGAAGAGATCTTCCAGCGTCTTTTCTTTTGCCATGGGAGTTTTCCTTTGGTGCGCATGCGCTACGCTGCCATTCACGGGGGTCGTGAAGGCGCATGCTCAACAAGCGCGCAGCGGATCAAAGGTTCCCCTGCCGGCGAGCCGAAGACGACGTCGCGTCCACCGCAACGGTCTTCGGCGTGCAAGCGGGCCGCGTTTTTAATCGGTCGTCGCAAGATAGCTGTGCATGTCGACGGCGGCGATCGCCGCATGCCCAAAGGCCACTGCGATCTGGTTGATTTCGTCGACGACGTCGCCTGCGACATAGAGGCCGGCTATGCCCGTGCGCTGGTGCGAGTCTGCAACGAGATTGCCGGCTTCATCGCATGCCGCGCCGAGATCGATGGCGAGCTTTGAGCGCATGGTGCAACCCATGGCGGGGTAGATCGTGTCGAAAGAAAGCATTCTTCCGTCAGGAAGGCTTACAAGAGCTCCAGCGCCCTCCGCGCGCACCGAATCCGGGAGGCATTCTTCCACCGCAACGCCAGCACCGTTGAGCAATTCGCTCGCGGTGGGGTCAAGTTCAGATATTGGCTCGGTCACGAGCAAAGTGACGTCGTTCGAATAGGTCCGCAAGAATACGGCCTTCTTTGCCGCCTGGTCTGCCGGGCCGATTACTGCCACACGTTTGTCGACGATTTCGTAGGCATCGCAAATCGGGCAGAGGCGTAGCGAGCCGCCCGCGATCATGTCGCTCACATCCGCAGTTTGTGGAAGCGTATCCACAATGCCGGTGGCGATAAGCACCGCGCGAGCCCGAATGGGAAAGGATGCGGTGGCGACGAAATCAGTTCCTTCGCGCCGGAGAGCGGTCACCGTATCGTCGACGAGGTCAACATTACCCATCAGCGCCTGCTGGCGCAGGCGTTCGAGCAAATCGACCCCGGCGATACCGTCGGGAAAACCAGGACAGTTGTGACTGACGGGAATCCACTTCGCGCGGCTTTCGCCCGCGTCGACGACGATGACCCGACGGCGAAACCGCCCGAGATAGGTCGCTGCGGTCAGTCCAGCTGGGCCGCCGCCAATTACGAGGCAGTCGCACGCCATGTCATGGATCGGATTGTCGCTACCACGAGAATACGCGAGACTTGAAGCTTTGGAGACGGCCGCCCGGGGTATGCCTAGGTTTGGAGGATTGCGCTCCCTCACTTTTCGTCAGCCGAAGCGGGCTCAGCCATCTTCCGATGCTGCTCGGCGAGCAGGCCCGCCGGTGTAACGTTGGCAATCGCGGACTGAATCTTGTTTTTGAGGCCGCTGACAATGTCGCCATCGCCACGTAACATCGCATCCCAGCCCGTCTTTGCGACATCGGCTGGGTCGTCCTTTTCCTGCTGCCCTACTTTTGTATCGAGCATGCCGGCACGTTCGAAAAACCGCGTCTCGGTGGCGCCGGGCATCAGGCAGGTGACGGTGACGTCGGTGTCTTTGAGTTCGTTGCGCAGCGCGAAAGCAAAGCTGTTCACGAAGGCTTTCGTACCGTTGTAGACGGCTTGGAACGAGCCCGGCATGAAACCGGCGATCGAGCCGGTTAGGAGTATTTTGCCTCGGTTTGCTTCGCGCATGTCACGTCCGACCTTTTGCACAAGGTAGATGGTGCCGACGATGTTGGTGTCGACCACGCGTCTGGCCTCCTCAAAATCCTGGTCGAGGAATGCGTGGCCGAGGCCGCGTCCGGCATTCGCAATTAGGATTTCGACCGGACGTCCAAGCTCGCGCGCAACGTCGTAGAGACGGTCGACACCCTCTGTGGTGGCGAGATCAGCCTGAACGGCACTAACTACAGCGCCGTCCGCTTCAAGTGCGAAGGTCACGTCGTGGATCTCCGGCTCGTCGGCCGCGATGATCAGGTCGTATCCCTGATCAAGGGCGAGCTTGGCGAGTTCGAAGCCAATGCCGCTGGAAGCGCCGGTGACGATGGCAAGGGGTCGGGAGGTCTCAGACATATGGTGCCGGCGTCATGGCTTGAGGACGACTTTGATGCAGCCGTCCTTCTTGTCGTTGAACATCTTGTAGAGGTCGGGGCCTTCTTCGAGGCTCGCCGTGTGGGTGATCACGAAGGACGGGTCTATGTCGCCGTTCTCGATGTGAGCCAGCAGCTTGGGCAGATATCCTTGCACAGGTGTCTGCCCCATCCGCATCGTCAAACCCCGGTTGATGGCGGATCCGAACGGGATCTTGTCGAGAAATCCGCCGTAGACGCCGACAATTGAGACCGTGCCGAAATTGCGCGTGCAGTGGATTGCCTGACGCAGGACATGCGGCCGGTCGGTTCCCATGAACGTGGCGACCTTCACCCGGTCGACCATCGCGTAGAAGCTGGAATTGGCCAGCGGCTCGGTGCCAACCGCATCGATGCAGGCGTCGGCGCCGCGACCCTTCGTGAGTTCCTGGATGCGGTCGTAAACATCCTCGTCGAGGAAATCGATTGTGATGGCGCCAGCGGCGCGCGCCAGTTCCAGCCGCTCCGGAACCGTGTCGACTGCAATGACCCGCTCGGCTCCGAGTAGGAAGGCGCTGCGGATAGCCATCTGGCCCACAGGGCCGCAGCCCCAAATGGCGATCGTGTCGCCCTGTTGGATGTCGCAGAAATCCGCCGCCATGTAGCCGGTCGGAAAAATGTCCGAGAGGAATAACACCTGTTCGTCGCTCAAACCCGCCGGCACCTTGATCGGCCCGACATCGGCGTAGGGCACGCGAAGATACTCCGCCTGGCCGCCAGGGAAGCCGCCGAGGAGGTGCGAGTAGCCAAAAAGGCCAGCCGGCGAGTGCCCCCACATGGTCTCGGCCTTTTCCTTGCTTTTCTGCGGATTGGAGCGCTCGCAGCCGGAGAAGGCGCCGCGCTTGCAAAAGAAGCACTCCCCGCAGGCGATAACGAACGGGACCACAACGCGATCGCCGACCTTCAGATTGGAGACGCTGGATCCGACTTCGACAACCTCGCCCATGTTCTCGTGGCCAAGCACATCGCCGCTGTGCATGTCGGGAATGACCCCATTGTAAAGATGGAGGTCGGAGCCGCAGATGGCGCAGGAGGTGACCTTGATAATCGCGTCCGTAGGCGCTTCGATCGAGGGGTCGGGCACGCTCTCGCAACGAATGTCATGTTTGCCGTGCCAGGTGAGTGCGCGCATCGGAACCTCTCGCTGAATTCAAAGCCTAAGCTCTAGCGCGCCTTGTTGTTCCGAAATGCTCTCCCAGGCGTGACATTCGCCCGCTGCAGGAAATGCCTCGGTCACCTAATTGCGGGCGGCTTCCTTCGTCGACTTCTTGGGGCAAAGGTATGCCGGTTCGCGGTGAATTCCGGCTTTGATCAGGCGGAAGAAGGCAGTTCGATAGGCGCGACCGGAAGCGCGCGCTTGTGTGCGGTGCTCGAATACATGTGAAGTATCCGCCTGTAAGCCGCGTCGTCGACCTGTCGGCCTTCCAGGAAATCGTCGATCTGATCGTAGGTAACGCCATAGGCATCTTCGTCCGGGCGAAGCGGAGCCAGGTTTTCCAGGTCGGCAGTCGGAACCTTGGCAACCATTTCGTGCGGCGCACCCAAATGCGCAGCCAAGGCGCGAACCCGACGTTTGTTCAACCCCGAAAGAGGGATGACGTCCGCTGCACCGTCGCCGAACTTTGTGAAAAAGCCCATCAGTGCCTCGGCTGCATGATCTGTACCTATGACGGGACCTCGGGTGGCGCCGGCCAGCGCGAATTGGGCGGTCATGCGCTGACGCGCCTTGATGTTGCCGAGCAAGAAATCCTGGCGGCTGGCATCGCCGAGATCGGCGCCGGCGAGCCTGATCGACTCCAGCATCACGTCGGCAGCCAAGACCCGATGCCCGCAGATAGGTGGCGAGGAAGTCAATACGCTGCCGGGCTTCCTGAGCGACATCGAAACGGGACGACACTCCTAACTTCTCGATGATGCGCTGCTGCTTTATCATTCGCGCTCACTCCTCCTCAAAGCATTCCATCGATGCGCGCCGCCACGAGATCGGCAGTGGTGACCGTCTCCACTTGCATGCCGAAGCGGCTCTCGTAGATGGCGAGCATGGCGTCGTGCGTGGCGTCCGCTCCGGAGCAGATCGCGTCTGCGACAATGATCACGCGATACCCCAAGTCTACAGCCCCCATCACGGAAGCAAGGACACAGACCTCCGTCTCGGCTCCCGATACGATGAGCGTATCGACGCCGGCCGACTGCAGGCGTTTATGCAACGATCCGTGCCAAGCCGACATCACGAGCTTGTCCTCAATCACTGCCGGCGGAACGAAACGGGCCAGGTCAGGAACGAGATCAATCAGTTGTGTGTCGAGCCGATCGCGCGTCATGGTTTCCCATTTGCGATAATACCGCCTCCACGCGCCCGCGACATCGTCTAGAGATTGGGGAGGAATGAATCTGGTGAAGATCGTGCGGGTTGGATCAAGCTCCACGATCGCTACGACATTCGGCAGCACTCGCTCCATCCAAGGGGTGTGCCACTCCGTCAGCTCGGCAAACATCCGTTGCATGTCAACGCAGAGGTGCACCCATCGCCCGCGAAGCGGTCCGAACCGCAGGCCTTCCTCCAATTTGCTCACAGCTGGTCGGCTTCTCGGACGACGCGCCCGTTTTGCGTTGTCGCGCGGGTCACTTCTTGCCTAGCTTATCTTCAACCTTCGTGCGGCTGTTGCCAACCGACTTTACGGCGGTCTTGACTTCGGTCTTGCTAGCGCCGGTTTTCCCCCCCTCGTATTTGACCTCGTGATCTTGTCCGCCGGCGACTTTCGCACGGTCCTGGTTGCGTCCGCGCGTGGTTGCAGAGCTGGCCATCTTTGTTCTCCATTCGGTTTCGGTTTTGAACAACGCCGCCGGACTCTTCCGGTTCAATCGCTATCCGGCATTTTCGGACGATGCTGCGGACGTCGCCGCCAGACCCCGGGGAGGATTGCAGTGACGCCGCCCGTTCTAAAGGGGTTTGTTGGACCCTTCGCTGCGATGTTCGCGGTTGCCAATCGAGCGCCAAAGCCCAGATTGCATGAGAGAGGGAACATGTTCTCACCCTCTGACATTCTGCTTTGGGAACAGTGTTTCGCACGGGAAGACCGATGCCTGACGATAAACTCACGCCGTATAGGGCCAAGCGCGATTTTAAGCAGACGCAGGAGCCGAGCGGCCAGAAGTCGGTCAAGCCATCGAACCGCCGTCGCTTCGTCATCCAGAAACATGACGCAACGCGGCTGCACTACGATCTTCGGCTCGAACTTGATGGCGTCTTCAAATCCTGGGCTGTGACCCGCGGCCCTTCCCTCGATTCGCATGACAAGCGGCTCGCGGTCGAGGTGGAAGATCATCCGCTCGACTATGGCGACTTCGAAGGGACGATTCCGAAAGGCCAGTATGGTGGCGGGACGGTTATGCTTTGGGACCGAGGCTATTGGGAGCCGGAAGGCAAGAAGACCCCTGAGCAGGCTCTTGCGGAGGGCGATTTTAAGTTCACGCTTGAGGGCGAGCGTCTGCACGGAAGCTTCGTTCTGGTCCGGATGGCCCACGACCGGGAACGGAGCAAGCGCACAAACTGGCTGCTGATCAAGCATCGCGATGAATTCGCGGTAGAGAAAAACGGCGCTGCGGTCCTTGAGAAGAATGACACTTCCGTCGCCTCGGGCCGCACCATGGAGGCAATTGCCGGCGGCAAGGGTCGCAAGCCGAAGCCTTTCATGCTGCAGGGCGGCAACGTGGAGGCAGATGCTGTCTGGGACAGCCGCACCGGCCTTGCCGCCGAAGAGCGCAAGGCAGAGGCGCGGGGAAAGAAGAAACGGAGTAGCGTCACGACCGCTCATCTCCCCGACTTCATCGCTCCTCAGCTTTGCGAAACCCTTGCGCGTCCGCCATCGGGGGACGGATGGCTGCATGAGATTAAGTTCGACGGCTACCGCATCCAAATGCGTGTGGCTGATGGCGAGGCGACGTTGAAGACCCGCAAGGGGCTCGACTGGACCGCCAAATATCCGGCCATCGCGGAAGCCTCCGGCAATCTGCCGGACGCGATCATCGACGGCGAAATCTGTGCGCTCGACGAGAACGGCGCACCGGACTTTGCCGCCCTTCAAGCTGCTCTGTCAGAAGGGAAAACCGACGCGCTCGTGTATTTCGCTTTCGATCTCCTCTTCGAAGGAGGCGAGGATTTGCGCGCACTGCCGCTGAGCGAACGGAAGGCTCGGTTGAAGGAGTTCTTATCCAACGCCGGCGAGGATGATCGCCTTCGCTTCGTCGAACATTTCGAGACCGGCGGCGAGGCGGTCCTGCGCTCGGCCTGCCGCCTGTCTCTCGAGGGGATTGTGTCGAAACGCGCCGACGCGCCTTACGTCTCCGGACGCACCGAGACCTGGGCGAAATCCAAGTGCCGCGCCGGCCATGAGGTCGTCATTGGCGCCTATGCGACCACCAACGGTAAATTCCGGTCTCTTCTCGTCGGGGTTAATCGCGGTGACCACTTTGTCTATGTCGGTCGCGTCGGGACGGGCTACGGGGCAGGCAAGGTCAAAGACCTGCTGCCGAAGCTGAAGGCAATCGAGGCCGCTAAGTCACCCTTCACCGGGATCGGCGCGCCGAAGAAGCAGCCCAGCGTCGTTTGGCTCAAGCCTGAACTAGTCGCCGAAATAGAGTTCGCCGGCTGGACGTCAGACGGGCTCGTTCGCCAGGCCGCCTTCAAGGGGCTTCGCGAAGACAAGCCGGCCGCGGAGGTCGAGACAGAGGAGCCCGCTTCTGCGACAACGATCGATGTTCCTCAGCCGACGCCGCCAACGTCATCTAAACCCTCCCGTCGCGGCGGCAAAGTCGATGTCATGGGCGTGCTGATATCGAACCCGGACAAGCCCCTCTGGCCCGACGCGAACGACGGCACACCGGTCACCAAGGAAGATCTTGCCCGTTACCACGAAGCCGTCGGCGCGTGGCTGATCGACCATATCAGGGGCCGTCCATGCTCGATCATCCGTGCCCCAGACGGGATCGGCGGCGAGCAGTTCTTCCAGCGCCATGCCATGCCGGGGACCTCCAATTTGCTGGAGCTGGTCACGGTGTTTGGCGACAAGAAGCCCTATCTGCAGATCGACCGTGTTGAAGGCTTGGTTGCCGTCGCACAGATCGGTGCGCTCGAACTGCACCCGTGGAACTGTGCGCCACAGCAGCCGGAAGTCCCAGGCCGCCTGGTGTTTGACCTCGATCCCGGCCCGGACGTGCCGTTCTCGAGGGTCGTCGAAGCGGCAAAGGAAATTCGTAACCGCCTCGACGATCTCGGTCTCGTCAGCTTCTGCAAGACCACCGGCGGCAAGGGGCTACACGTCGTTACCCCGCTCGCCGTGGCCAAGCGCAGCAAATTGACCTGGCCGGAGGCCAAAAGTTTCGCCCACGACGTCTGCCTGCAGATGGCGCGCGACAATCCCGAACTCTACCTGATCAAGATGGCCAAGAAGCAGCGCCACGGCCGCATCTTCCTGGATTATCTCCGCAATGATCGCATGGCGACGGCTGTCGCGCCGCTGTCGCCGCGCGCGCGGCCCGGTGCCACCGTGTCGATGCCGATTACCTGGAATCAGGTCAAAGACGATCTCGACCCCAAGCGCTACACTCTTCGCACAGTCCCTGGCCTTCTAGCAAAAACCACGGCATGGAAGGACTATGATAATGGTCAGCGGCCGCTGGAACCGGCGATCAAACTACTGGCAAAGTCGATGAAGATAGCTGCCTGAGCGACGTTTGGCGATCGGCTATATCGAACACCGCCGCATTGTCCTGGACCGCAGGCCTTTATAGGACGCATGCGCAATTTGATTTCGACGATCCGCACATAGCCTCTAAGGTCTGACTTTAGCCGACGCTTCATAGCCACCACGGCGAAGATAAGGCGCTATGCCGATCGGCTGCCTCGGGGCCGCTAGCGGACTGTCCGATTGCGGCAGCGCTCGACCGTAAGCGTCTGCTCCATCAAGCAATCTTAGAGTCTGTCCGGTAACTTCATGAAGGATTACATAGTTTTCTGATCATGAGGCGGATGGATGCGAGTTTGAGGAAGGCGAGCGCCTTGACGTTGAGGCATTCCCAGTCCTTGGCCAAGCGCCGGCAACGGTTGAGCCATGCGAATGTGCGCTCGACGACCCATCGTTTGGGGAGCACGACGAAACCCTTAGCTTGATCAGAGCGTTTGACGATCTCGACGTTCACACGAGCGAGGGCCTTCTTCATCCCCTGCTGGAACGCCGCTCCTTGATAGCCGCCATCGGCATAGAGCCTGATGAGGAAGGGATAGAGCCCGAACAGGGTGGCCATCACCATCACACCGCCGTCGCGGTCCTGGATGTCGGCGGCATGAACGAGGGCATGCATCAAGAAGCCTTGGGTATCGACGAGAATGTGCCGCTTCTTGCCCTTGATCTTCTTGCCCGCATCATAGCCATGCGGGTCGATGCAGGTCCCCCTTTTTCGGCGCTTTTGACACTCTGGCTGTCGATGATCGCGGCGGTCGGGGAGGCGTCCCGCTCCGCCTTTTCCCGGCAGATGACGTAGAGCGCATGGTGGATGCGGTCGAGTGTAAGGTCCCACGTCCACAGGTCGAAATAGTCGTAGACCGTGCTCCTAGGCGGCAGGTCCTTCGGCATCGCCCGCCACTGGCAGCCGGTCGAAAGCACATACATCAACCCATTGACCACCTCGCGCAGGTTCACCCGCCGCTTGCCGCCGCCCGGTTTACCCGGCGGGATCAGCGGTTCGATCAGCGCCCATTCTTCGTCCGTAAGGTCGCTCGGATAACGCAAGTGATCACGATTGTAGCGAGCGCGGTTCTCAACGGTCCACATCGGCGCCTCCTGTCGAATCAGCGCCAGCTAAGGAATCATAGCCGATTCCAACTCCACAACCCCCATATCGCTAACCGACTCTGCCGATTCACAAAGCTTCCGGACAGACACTTAGGTAATCTTGGCCGTAAAAGAACTCGTCCCTGGGAAGCACAACTGACTGGACTTCCTTGTTCAGGCAAGCATTGCTGTTGTCGAGGCGGGGTGCCGGTGATCGCACGCCGCCAGTCTCCCAGCCCGCCCTGCGGGCCTTCGTCAGTGCTGCGGCCCGAATGGTTCGGGCGGCGACTGACGGAGACTACGATGAACATCCCTGAACTGATTTTGGCCGAGGGTTTGGCCTCTTCGACCGGCAACGACGCCAGCCCAGGCGTTGCGGCGGAGCTATCTGCTCTCAACACTGTGAAGGGGCGCGGGAGGCGAGCCGGCAACACCCCGACACCTACGATTGGGGCAACGTCCGGTAACGTTGACCAAGACGAGCGACCTGGCGATTCAGACTTGGTCAGCTCCGCCAAACCGAGGGCGCCGACCTCCAAGACGGAGATGTTGCTGAAGAAGCTGCGAAGCTCGAAAGGGGCCACGGTCGCGACACTGATGGAGGTGACCGGCTGGCAGGCGCATTCGGTGCGCGGGTTCTTGTCGGGGACGGTCAGGAAGAAGCTTGGCCTGACCGTCGCCAGCGAGGTCGGTAAGGATGGCGCTCGCCGCTATCGTATCGAAACGCCGGCCAAGGCGCGGTGATGCCGATGTCGACAGCGAATGAAGTGGAGAGGGAGATCGCCGCGATCGGCGCTCTCCCGCGGGAAGACCTGGCCCGTGAGTGGAAGCGGATTTACCGGCATCCGCCACCTAAGAGCCTTAGCCACGACTTGCTGGCCCGCGCCGTGTCCTGGCATCTCCAGGCCAAGCGGTTGGGCGGTTTGTCTGCGGGAACCCGCCAGATGCTGAGGCAACAGACGGAACGCGCCGAGCGTGGAGGCGGGGCCAACAAGGCGAGGGGAGTACGAAAATCGGAACCGGCTCGACGTGATGCCGATATCATCACCGGCACGGCGAGCGCTGCGT